>NZ_JBSFIE010000002.1:0-442609 GCF_053597395.1 Streptomyces sp. NPDC001415 | reverse complement strand
CCACAGTCCGTCAGGAACCAGTCGCTGCGACAGATCGACACCCACAAGCGGTAATGATGCCGCAGCTCACCACATCACCACGTGAGACATCCTCTTAGGTCCCGAACGTGATCGAACAGGGATCAAATTCGTTCTCCACGGGCATTGTTTTGTCCATCCGTTGGGGTCGGTTCGCCCATTCCAGGGGGCCGGGAATTCTGCTCGCGCCCGGATTCTGGACGAGGTCTTCCGCTGAGCGGTGTCCGCTCGCTAATGTCCCCGCCATGCAAACGCCCCGTGGCAGCGTCGCCGCGGAGCGCAGCCGGTGCCTTGGCCTCGCCGGCGGGCTCCGCGCGCGATGCCGATGGGACCGGCGCCGCGAACCACGTGAGAGTGCCGCCGCGACTCACCACTTAAGGAGTGGGTGTCGTGACCGCGGAGACCTCCCAGACGCTCGACCGGGGACTACGTGTCCTCAAGCTGCTCGCCGACACCGACCACGGTCTGACGGTCACCGAGTTGTCCAACAAACTCGGCGTCAACCGCACGGTCGTCTACCGCCTGCTCGCCACCCTGGAGCAGCACGCCCTCGTACGACGTGATCTGGGCGGCCGCGCCCGGGTCGGGCTCGGGGTGCTGCGCCTGGGCCGCCAGGTGCATCCGCTGGTCCGCGAGGCCGCGCTGCCCGCGCTGCGCTCGCTCGCCGAGGACATAGGCGCCACCGCCCACCTCACCCTCGTCGACGGCTCGGACGCGCTCGCCGTCGCCGTGGTCGAGCCGACCTGGACCGACTACCACGTCGCCTACCGCGCCGGGTTCCGGCACGCCCTGGACAAGGGCGCGGCCGGCCGGGCGATCCTCGCGGCCCGGCAGGCCGGGGGCCTCGCCGAGCCCGGGTTCACCCTCACCCACGGCGAGCTGGAGGCCGGGGCGAGCGGGGCCGCCGCGCCGCTGGTCGGGGTCACCGGGATAGAGGGGAGCGTCGGCGTGGTGATGCTCGCCGACGCCGTGCCCGAACGGGTCGGGCCCCGGGTCGTGGACGCGGCGAAGGAAGTCGCCGACGCCCTGCGCTGAGCCGGCGCCCTGGGCCGGAGCGACGCCCTGTGCCGGAGCGACCCCCGGGCCGGGCGACGCCCCGCCGCATCGAGCCGGAGCCCCGCGCCGACGCCCCGCGCCGAAGCCCCGCCGTAGCGGGCCAGGGTGCGGACCGGGCCCCGGTCCCGCTCGGCCCCGCCCGGGCCCGTGCCCCGGGCCGCCAAGTGCGTACGGCTAGATTGGAGCCGTGCTCACTCGTCACCCCCGCCTCCGTAACCTCGCCATCGGCGCCTCTCCGGTCGTGGCGCTGCTCGCCGTCGCCTGCTTCGCGCCGCTGCCGTTCGCGGTGGCGCAGCCGGGGCCGACCGCGAACGTGCTGGGCGACGACGGGGGCAAGCCGGTGATCACCATCTCCGGCGCGCCCACCCGCCCCACCAGCGGGCAGCTGCGGATGACCACCATCGTGGCGACCGGGCCCAAGGCGGACGTCGGCATCTCCGACGTCGTCGACGGCTGGTTCCGTACCGATCGGGCCGTGATGCCGCGCGACTCGGTCTACCCGGGCGGTGGCAGCGAGAAGGAGATCTCCGAGCACAACCAGGAGCAGATGAAGCAGTCGCAGGACGCCGCCGCCGTCGCGGCCCTCGGCTACCTCGGCCTCAGCCCCGACAAGGTCAAGGTCGACCTCCACCTCGCCGACGTCGGCGGCCCGAGCGCCGGGCTGCTCTTCACCCTCGGCATCATCGACAAGCTGAACGGCAACGGCTCCGGCGGCGACCTCACCGGTGGCCGCAACGTCGCCGGTACGGGGACGATCACCGGCGGCGGTGACGTCGGCGCGGTCGGCGGGGTCGCGCTCAAGACGCAGGCCGCCGCCCGGGACGGGGCGACCGTCTTCCTCGTGCCGAAGGCGGAGTGTTCGGACGCGCAGTCCGAACTGCCCAAGGGGCTGCGCCTGATCCCCGTGACTACGCTGAAGGGTGCGGTGTCCGCGCTCCAGGCGCTGCAGAAGGGCGACCCGGTTCCGTCCTGCTGACGGCGCCCGCGTCCATGTCCTTCCAGGCAGGGAAGACCAGCGGGCTCAGCGTCGCCAGGAGGTAGACCCCGCCGACCGCGAGCAGCGCACCGCGCACCCCGGCCGCCTCCACGAGGAAGCCCGCGGCGAGCCCGCCGAGCGGCATCGCCAGTTCGCAGCCCGCCGTGAGCACCCCGGCGACCCGGCTGCGCAGCTCGTCCGGCACCTTTTCGTAGATCACCGTGGTCAGGATCGGGTTGAGCGCGCCGCTCGCGAGCCCGGCGACCAGCATCGTGACGGCCAGCGGCAGGGTGGTGCCGGTCAGCGCGGCGACCGCGTACCGGGGCGCACCGCACAGCAGCACACAGACCGTGAAGACCGTACGGCGCGAGAAGCGGTGGCCGACCAGGCCGTACAGGAGCGCGCCGGACAGGCCGCCCGCCCCGAACAGGGCCGCGAGCAGGCCGAGTTGGGTCGCGCCGCCCAGCTCCTGCTCGGCGTGGACGGGGAGCAGTACGGCGGTCCAGCCCTGGTCGGTGCCGTTCATCAGCATCACCATCATGACCACCGCGAGCAGCAGCCGGGTGCGGGCCAAGTAGCCGTATCCTTCGCGGAGTTCGGCCTTGTAGGTGCGCGGGGAGACCGGTGGCGCGTCGCGCCGGGGGCGGGCCGCACGGACGTCACGCAGGCCGGCCGCGACGAGCACCGCCGAGACGGCGAAGGTCGCGCCGTCGATGACGAGTACGTTCCCGGCGCCGGTCACCGCGATGAGCACGCCGGCCAGGGCCGCGCCGGTCATCCGGGAGCCACGCGCGACGGCGTCGTACACGCTGGCCGCGCGCGCCAGGGTCGTACCGGACTGGCGGGCGAGGTCCGGAAGCAGGACGTAGCGGGCGGTGACGCCCGGGGTGTGGGCGAGGCCGCCGAGTGCCATCAGGGCGCACAGCATCCAGAAGGCGAGGAGCCCCGTGTGGTGCAGGAGCGGGATCGCGGCGACCGCGAGCCCGCAGACGACATCGGAGCCGACCGAGACCCGGCGGCGGCCGACGCGGTCGATGACCGGGCCGCCGATCAGCGCCGAGACGACGATCGGCAGCGTCGCGCAGAAGGCGACGACCCCGGCCCGGCCCGCGCTGCCGGTGGTCTCAAGGACGAACCACGGCACCCCGATGAGGGTGAGTGAACTGCCGCTCGCGGAAACGGCGTTGGCGGTCAGTACGGCTACGAGCGGCTTTCGGTCGCGGTGTCCCCCCGGCCCGCTCATGCGAGGCGGGCCTGCCGGCGGGGCGCCTGCTGGGTCAGTCGAAGGCCCAACTCGACCAATATCCAGCCCAGTTGGGCACGCAGCTCGCGGGGCTCGCGGGGGAGTGCGGCACGGGCCTCGGTCTCAAGCTCGGCGGCGCGCAGATGGTGCATCAGGAGGTGGGTGTCGCTGTGCATGGCGGCGGCGGTCCTTTCAGCGGGACGGGCGGGAGCGCGGGAAGGAGTGCAGATGGACGCGGACCTGGGCGGCGTCGTCGGTCTCGGCGGGCGTGAGGGTGCGGTACGTCTCGACGACGGCGTGCAGCTTCTCGCTGAGTTCGTGCAGCTGGGCCGCGGTGAGGTTGAGCGTGAAGTCGCTCAGGTCGCCGCTGGTGGACCAGGGCTCGGGCCAGTCGTGCATGGTGGCGAGCCAGGTCGAGAGCTCCTGGGTGTGGATATTGGCGATCTCGTGCAGGAACAGGTTGGCCGCGCCCCGCACTTCCGGGTCGGTGCTGGTGTGCAGGTCGTCGGCGAACGACGTGCCGTTGTGCATCGCCTTCCACCAGCGCTCGCGGCCCTTGCCCCGGCCGGGGTCGTCCTCGACGAAGCCGTGCGCGGCGAGCTGGCGCAGGTGGTAGCTGGTCGCGCCGCTCGACTCGCCCAGCCGCTCGGCCAGTTGGGAGGCGGTGGCCGGGCCGTCGTGGCGCAGCGACTTCAGGATGCGGATCCGCAGCGGGTGGGCGAGGCCGCGCAGGGAGCGCGCGTCGAGGATGCGCTCCCCGGCCGCGTTCTCGGGGTGCTTGCCGGTCCGCTCAGCCTTGTCGGCCTGGTCGTTGTGGGGCGTCTCGGGCTTCTTGCTCTCGGGCATGGTCCAAAGGTAGCTCTGCAAAGACAGTGTTGCAACGCTTTCTTTGCATCAACTTCTTTGCACAGGGTTCTTCGCGAGCCGTACCGGGCTCACCCCTTCTTGATGAACCCCTCCCGCACCAGCCAGTCCAGCGCCACGTCGTGCGGGTCCTGGCCGTCCACGTCCACCTTGGCGTTGAGGTCCCGGGCGACCTGGGTGGTGAGCTTGGCGCTGACCGGGTCGAGGAGGCCCGCGATCGCCGGGAACTTCTCGTACGTCTTGCTGTGCAGCTCGGGCGCCGCGTTGTAGTTGGGGAAGAAGTGCTTGTCGTCCTGGAGGGTCGCCAGGTTCATCGCCTTGATGCGGCCGTCGGTGGTGAACACCTCGCCGAGCAGGCAGGAGCTGGACTGGGACACCTGGGTGTAGATGATCCCGGCGTCCATCTTCTGGATGTTGGAGGCCGGGACCGACATCCCGTACGCCTTCTCCATGCCGGGCAGTCCGTCCTCGCGCGAGGCGAACTCGTTCTCCACGCAGATCGTCACCGCCGAGGGGTCCTTCTTCGAAAGGGCGGCCACGTCCGAGAGCGTCTTGAGGTGGTACTTGGCGTTGTTGGCCTGGCTGATGCCGAGCGCGTACGTGTTGTCGAGGGTCGACTGGGGCAGCCACGTCACGCCGTTCTTCAGGTCGGCGTCGCGCACCGCGAGCCACTGCGCCTGCGGATCCGTGATCGGCTTGGCATTGCCCTGGTAGGTGATCCACGCCGTGCCCGTGTACTCGTACATCGCGTCCGCGTCACCCTTGACGATCGCCTCGCGGGCGCTGATCGACCCGGGCAGGTTCGTACGGTCGAGGACCTCCGCGCCGGCCGCCTTGAAGACCAGGCCGACCATCTGGCCCAGGATGATGTTCTCGCTGAAGTTCTTCGACGTGACCGTCAGGGAGGCCCCCTTGAGGGGCAGGCCCTTGCCGACCGAGCCCGGCACCACGTCGTCCACCATCGGCGATCCCGACTTGAGCCCGCAGCCGGACACCCCGGCGAGCAGCGCCAGGGCGCCCGAGGCGGCGGCCAGTGCCGTACGGAGCTGCCGCATCACCCCACCTCCAGTCCGCGCGGGGTCAGCGCCACCTCGGCCAGCGAGGCCAGCCAGTCCACGAGCAGGGCGAGCGCCACCGTCAGGATCGAGCCGAGGACCAGGACCGGCATGCGCTGGGTCTGGATGCCGGAGGTGATCAGGTCGCCGAGGCCGCCCCCGCCGCCGAACGTGGCGAGCGTCGCGGTGCCGACGTTCAGGACGAGCGCGGTGCGCACCCCCGCGAGGATCAGCGGTACCGCGAGCGGCAGTTCGACCTTGCCCAGGGTGCCGAGCGCCGACATGCCGATGCCGCGCGAGGCCTCCACCAGCTGCGGGTCGATCGCCTTGAGCCCGGCCACCGTGTTGGAGAGCACCGGCAGGACCGCGTAGATCACCATGCCGATGACGGCGGTGCCGGGCCCGATGCCGAGCCAGATCACCAGGAGCGCCAACAGGCCGATGGCGGGGGTGGCCTGGCCGATGTTGGCGATCGCGGTGACCAGCGGGGCCGCCCGGCTCACCCCGCGCCGGGTCAGCGCGATGCCCAGCGGGATCGCGATGATCAGCACCCAGAACGTGGAGACCGCGGTCAGCTTCACGTGCTGCCACAGCCGCAGTTGGACGTTGCCGTTGTTCAGGGAGTTCTTCGCGATCGAGTCCAGGTGGACATGGGTGATCCAGAAGTACGTGATCACGAGGACGACCGCGATGACGAGCGGCAGGAACACCAGCTTCTGCCAGGTGATCCGCCGGGCCGGCTTCCCGGGCGCCGGGCTCGCCTCCTCCTCGGGCTCGGCGAGCGCGTCGGTCAGGTCGTCGGTCAGCTCGTCGCGGAAGGCGTGCCCCTTGACCTCGTGCTCGCCCGGGGGGCGTTCGGCGGAGGCGGGGTTCTTGGGCGTCATGACTCCTCCGCACCGCCCTCCAGCTCCTGTTCGGTCTGGTGGTGGCGGAGTTCCTCCAGGTCGTGCTGGTGCTCGATGGCGGCGAGCCGGTCGGCCTCCAGGAGCTCGTGCACGGAGTTCATCAGCGTCTCCATGTCGACGACGCCGATGTACTCGCCGCGCCGCCCGGTCACCGCGACCCGGCCGCCGGAGTCGATGAGCACCGCCTCCAGGGCGTCGTGCAGCGTCGCGTCCCGGGTCACCGTGTCGTGCACCAGCTGGCCGGCGCGCGCGAGCGAGCCCTTGGCGCGCATCAGGTCGCCGCGCCGCAGCCACTTGTAGGGCCGGTTCCTGCGATCCAGCATGAGCAGCTCGTTGTGCGGGCCGCTGCGCAGCTTGTTGAAGATCGACTGGAGTGGGTCGTCCACGGTGACCGTGGGGAACCCGGCCATCTCCACATCCCGTACGCGGGTGAGGTTGAGCCGCTTGAGGGCGGCGCCCGCGCCCACGAAGCCGGACACGAAGTCGTCGGCCGGGTTGGTGAGGATGGCCTCGGGCGTATCGAATTGAGCGATGTGTGATCGTTCGCGCAGAACGGCGATTCGATCGCCCAGTTTGATCGCCTCGTCGAAGTCGTGGGTGACGAAGACGATCGTCTTGTGCAGTTCGTGCTGGAGGCGGATCAACTCGTCCTGGAGGTGGTCCCGGGTGATCGGGTCGACCGCGCCGAACGGCTCGTCCATCAACAGGACCGGCGGATCGGCCGCCAACGCCCTTGCCACGCCCACCCGTTGCTGCTGTCCGCCGGAGAGCTGGCGCGGGTAACGGCCGTGGAAGTCGCGCGGGTCGAGCCCGACCAGGTCGAGCATCTCCTCGACCCGGTCCCGCACCTTCGCCTTCGACCAGCCGATCATCTTCGGTACGAGCGCGATGTTCTCGGCCACCGTCATGTGCGGGAACAGCCCGGACGACTGGATCGCGTACCCGACCTTGCGGCGCAGCTTCACCGGGTCGATGTCGGTGACGTCCTCGTCGTTGATCCGGATGCGTCCGGAGGTCGGCTCGATCAGCCGGTTGATCATCTTGAGCGTTGTCGACTTCCCGCAGCCCGACGGGCCGACGAAGATGACGGTCTCGCCCGCCTTGATCTCCATGGTGACGCTGTCCACCGACGGGTTCGGGTTGCCCGGGTACCGCTTGGTGAGGTTCTCCAACTGGATGGAGGCGCCCGAGGCGGCCCCCGAATCAGGGGCGCCGCCCGGCTCGGACTCGGATCGCTCGGACTCGGATCGCTCAGGCACGGATCCCTCAGACACGGATCGCTCAGACACGGATCCCCCTCGGGATGGTGAGACGGCCGATCAGTACGTACGCCGCGTCGAAGAGCAGGGCGAGCACCACGATGCCGAGGGTGCCCGCGAGCACCTGGTTGATGGCGTTGGCGCTGCCGAGCGAGGCGATCCCACGGAAGATCTCGTTGCCGAGCCCGGGGCCCGAGGCGTACGCCGCGATCGCCGCGATGCCCATCAGCATCTGCGTGGAGACCCGGATGCCGGTGAGGATCGGCGGCCAGGCCAGCGGGAGTTCGACCCGCAGCAGCCGCGCGAGGCGCGACATCCCAATGCCCTTGGCCGCGTCCACCAGCGAGGGGTCGACGCCACGCAGGCCCACGATCGAGTTCCGGACGATCGGCAGGAGCCCGTACAGGGTCAGGGTCACGACGGTGGGCGCCACGCCCAGGCCCACCAGCGGGATCAGCAGACCGATCATGGCGAGCGAGGGGATGGTGAGGATCGACGAGGTCGACGTGATCGCCAGGCCCGCCGCCCAGCCGCTGCGGTACGTCACCACGCCGATCACGATGCCGAGTACGGTCGCGATCACCATGCACTGGAACACCGCGCTCGCGTGCTGGAGGGCGTCGGTGAGCAGCTGCTGGTGCCTGCTGGACAGGTAGTCCCAGAAACCCACGCGTGCTCACCCCTGTCGGTCCCGGGTCAGGCACCGCCGGGGGCGGAGTCCTGAGCCGCCTGCTCCACCAGCGGGATGATCCGCAGCGGGACCGGGTTCTCCATGACGATCGCCGTGGAGGCCCGGACGATGCCATCAAAACCGACAACCCGGTCGATCACACGTTGGAGATCGGCGTTGGAGCGGGCCACCAGACGGCACAGCATGTCGCCGTGCCCCGTGGTCGTGTGCAGCTCCAGAACCTCGGGCACGCCTCCCAAGTGGGCCCGTACGTCCGCCCCCTGGCCCTGTTTGATCTCCAGCGTGGCGAACGCCGTGACCGGGTAGCCGAGCGCCGCCGGATCGACGTCCGGGCCGAAGCCCCGGATGACTCCATTCGACTGAAGCCGGTCGAGGCGTGCCTGGACCGTGCCGCGCGCGACCCCGAGCCGCCGCGACGCCTCCAGGACCCCGATCCGGGGCTCCCGCGCGAGCAGCACGATCAGCCGCCCGTCCAGATGATCGATCGCCATGGCCGCCTCCGGATGGTCATCATGTACAGAACGCCTCCCCATACTGGCCAGTCGCTGTACGGATTGACCAGTGAAAACGCGAACTATTGCGCAGCTTGCCGGACAGAGGGACTCTGCCGCCATGACTGAGACCATGCATCACACCCCCGAATCCGCGCGACAGGCCGACCCCTTCCCGGTGAAGGGCATGGACGCGGTCGTCTTCGCCGTGGGCAACGCCAAGCAGGCCGCGCACTACTACTCGACGGCCTTCGGCATGAAGCTGGTCGCCTACTCGGGACCGGAGAACGGCAGCCGCGAGACCGCCAGCTACGTGCTGACCAGCGGCGCAGCCCGCTTCGTGTTCACCTCCGTCATCAAGACCGCCACCGACCGGGGCCGCTTCCTGGCCGAGCACGTCGCCGAGCACGGCGACGGCGTGGTGGACCTCGCCATCGAGGTGCCGGACGCGCGGGCCGCGTACAAGTACGCCACCGAGCACGGTGCCACCGGCCTGGAGGAGCCGCACGAGGTCTCCGACGAGCACGGCACCGTCGTCCTCGCCGCGATCGCCACGTACGGCAAGACCCGGCACACCCTGGTCGAGCGCTCCGGCTACACCGGCCCCTACCTGCCGGGCTTCGTCGAGGCCGCGCCGATGGTCGAGACGCCCAAGCGCTTCTTCCAGGCGATCGACCACTGCGTCGGCAACGTCGAACTCGGCAAGATGAACGAGTGGGTGGCGTTCTACAACAACGTCATGGGCTTCACCAACATGAAGGAGTTCGTGGGCGACGACATCGCCACCGAGTACTCCGCGCTCATGTCGAAAGTCGTCGCCGACGGCACCCTCAAGGTGAAGTTCCCGCTCAACGAGCCGGCCATCGCCAAGAAGAAGTCGCAGATCGACGAGTACCTGGAGTTCTACGGCGGCCCCGGCGTCCAGCACATCGCGCTCGCCACCAACGACATCGTCGCCTCGGTGAAGGCCATGCGGGCCGCGGGCGTGCAGTTCCTGGACACCCCCGACTCGTACTACGACACCCTCGGCGAGTGGGCCGGCGAGACCCGGGTGCCGGTGGAGACGCTGCGTGAGCTGAAGATCCTGGTCGACCGCGACGAGGACGGCTACCTGCTGCAGATCTTCACCAAGCCGGTGCAGGACCGCCCGACCGTCTTCTTCGAGATGATCGAGCGGCACGGTTCCATGGGCTTCGGCAAGGGCAACTTCAAGGCGCTCTTCGAGGCGATCGAGCGCGAGCAGGAGAAGCGCGGCAACCTCTGACCTGCAACTGGTCACGCGCGTACGGTAATTGAGTTACCGTCATTAGTCTGCGGCCCCACGGACCTGACCCGTGGGGCCGCGGCTCTTTTCGTCCGCTCTCACTCCCGCTCAGCGGCGCCGCCTCTGCTTGCGGGGCTTGACCGGCCGCTTCGGCCCCGAGTTCGAGCTCGACCCCGCACTCGACGAACTCGCCGAACCCGATGAATTCGACGAACCCGTCGAACCCGGCGAACTCGCCGGCGGCGAGGCCGCGTTGGAGGAGGCCGCCGCCTCGGCGGCCGCCGCCACATAGCCGTACATGTCCTTCGGGCCACCCTCCGGCGGCTCGCCGAGCGCCGCGAGCGCCTCGTTCGCCTTCGGCGCGAGCACCGGCGAGAAGTACGGGTTGGTGCGCAGCGTGTCCTGGAAGTGGCGGCGGGCCGCGCCGAACTGGCCGAGATCGCGCTCGATGACGGCCTGGTGGTAGGAGAACAGGGCGTCGCGCACCCCCGAGTCGGTCGCCTTGCGCGCGTGGACCAGCGCCTCCTCCGTCTCGCCCGACCGGTACATCGCCCAGCCCAGCGCGTCCTCCGCGGCCGCGCTCGGATGCGTCTTCCACTCGGCTTCGAGCCGGTCGAGGGCGGTGCGCGGGGCCCCGTGGTCGGCCTCGAAGCGGCCAAGCACCAAGGAGTCGTCCACCCCGTTGGACTCGTCCCGCTCGGCCAGCTCGCGCAGCTTGTCGAACCAGGTCCGCGCATCGCCGTCCAGACCCTGCGACTCGTACAACTCGCCCAGTCCCAGGAGGTATTCGGGGCGCGGCAGTACGGCGATCGCCGCCAGGTAGTCGCGCTGGGCGTCCGCCTGTTGGCCGAGCGCGACCTTGGCGCGGGCCCGGCCCGCCAGCGCCTCGTGCGTGCCCGGATCGGTGCGCAGCGCCGCGTCGTAGTGCGCGATCGCCGCCTGCGGCTCGCCCCGCTCCCACGCGAGATCGCCCACCGCCACCAGCGTGGCCGCCTTCTGCGCGGGCGACGTGGCGTGCCCGAGCGCCTCGTCGAGCGCGGCCGAGGCGTCCTCGCGCCAGCCGTGCTCGCGGTAGACCTCGGCCGCCTGGGTCAACGCGGCCGTACCGCCCCGGAGTTCGAGCAGCTTCTCCACCGCCTGGGCGGCGGACTTCGCGTCACCGAGCCCGTTGTACGCCTCGATCAGCGCGGGGTAGAGCGTCCACCGATCCGCCTTGCGGGCGCGTACGCCCTCGGCCAGGGTGCGCGCCGAGGCGTAGTCGTGCCGGGCGTTGGCGAGCGCCGCGAGCCCGGTCTCGGCATCCAGGTTGTCCTTCGGCCGCACCTGGAGCGAGCGCCGCAGCGCCCACTCGGCGCGCGGGTAGAACGAGGAGTCGGCGCCCCGCACCCCGCGCTCCAGATAGGCGGAGCCGAGCACCGCCCACGACGCGGCGTCCGTCGGATGGGTGCGCACCCAGTCGGCCCGGTCGGTGATGAGCGCCGTCACGTCGCCCAGGGAGGCGGGCGCCCCGGAGGCGACCGCCGTCAGGGCCCGGGCCGCCGGGCCCGGGGCGGGCGGCGCCTTCGGCCCCTCGTCCGGCATGATCAGCAGGACGCCGCCGATCAGCACGGCCGCCGCCAGCCCCACCAGGACGGCCCGCTTCAGGGCCGGCGGCGGCCCGGCCGGCGGCGAGGTCCGCCCGGCCGCGGCCGCCGCCGACATCCAGGCCGCCCGGTGTGCCGCGTCCGCATCCTGTTCGGTCTTCGCGATCTCCATGGCGCTCACTGTGCGTCAATACGAAGAGCGCACCCGGTCCCGCCCGACCGACCGGGGAAAGGGTTCACACCGATGGCCCCCGAGTGCCAGGCTGAAGGCATGGACGATCTTCTCGAACGGCTGCGTGAGGGACTCCCGGCGGACGCCGTCATCACCGACCCCGACATCACCGGTTCCTACGCGCACGACATGGCGAGCTTCTGCGCCGCGGGCAGCCCGGCCGTGGTCGTGCTGCCGCGCACCGCCGAGCAGGTCCAGCACGTGATGCGCACGGCGACGGCACTGCGCGTGCCCGTCGTGCCGCAGGGCGCGCGCACCGGCCTGTCCGGCGCGGCCAACGCCAGCGACGGCTGCATCGTCCTGTCCCTGGTCAAGATGGACCGCATCCTGGAGATCAACCCGGTCGACCGGGTCGCGGTCGTCGAGCCCGGCGTCGTCAACGCCGTACTGTCGCGCGCGGTCCATGAACACGGGCTCTACTACCCGCCGGATCCCTCCAGTTGGGAGATGTGCACCATCGGCGGGAACATCGGCACCGCGTCCGGCGGTCTGTGCTGTGTGAAGTACGGGGTGACCGCGGAGTACGTCCTCGGCCTTGAGGTCGTGCTCGCCGACGGGCGGCTCATGAGCACCGGGCGGCGCACCGCCAAGGGCGTCGCCGGGTACGACCTGACCCGGCTCTTCGTCGGCTCCGAGGGCAGCCTCGGCATCGTGGTGAAGGCGGTGCTCGCCCTGCGCCCCGCGCCGCCGCCGCAGCTGGCGCTTGCCGCCGAGTTCGGCTCGGCCGCGGCCGCCTGCGAGGCCGTCGTACGGATCATGGAGCGCGGGCACGCCCCGTCGCTGCTCGAACTCATGGACCGCACCACCATCCAGGCCGTCAACCGCATGGCCAACATGGGTCTGCCGGACAGCACCGAGGCGCTGCTGCTCGCCGCCTTCGACACCCCGGACGCGGCCGCCGACCTCGCGGCCGTCGGCGAGCTGTGCACCGCCGCGGGCGCCACCGAGGTGGTCCCGGCCGAGGATGTCGCCGAGTCCGAACTCCTGCTCCAAGCACGGCGGTTGTCGCTCACCGCCCTCGAAACGATCAAGTCGGCGACGATGATCGACGACGTGTGCGTGCCGCGCTCCCGGCTCGCCGCGATGCTCGAAGGCACCTCCGCCATCGCCGCCAAGTACGGGCTGACCATCGGCGTCTGCGCGCACGCGGGCGACGGCAACACCCACCCCGTGGTCTGCTTCGACGCCGCCGACGAGGACGAGTCGCGGCGCGCCCGCGAGTCGTTCGACGAGATCATGGCGCTCGGTCTGGAACTGGGCGGCACCATCACCGGCGAACACGGCGTCGGCGTACTCAAGAAGGAATGGCTGGCCCGCGAGCTCGGTCCGGTGGGTATCGAGATGCAGCGCGCGGTGAAGCACGCCTTCGACCCCCTGGGCCTGCTGAATCCGGGCAAGCTGTTCTGAACGCGGCCCCTCACGCACCCTCCTCCGGCCGGGACTCGTCGGAGGGCCACGGGTCGCGCAGCCACAGCTCGTCCACGGCGCCGCGGCCGGTGGTCGGTGCGAGCAGCTCGGCCAGGCCGTCGTCGATGCCGAGCTGCTCGGTCTCAGAACCCGGCGGCACCACCCGCAGCGTCCGCTCCAGCCACGCCGAGACCTGCGCGGCCGGCGCTTCGAGCAGCGCGTCGCCGTCCGGCGAGGTCAGCGCCATCAGGATCACGCTGCGGCCCTCGACCTTGGTCGGCCAGATCCGCACGTCGCCGTGACCGCACGGCCGGAACACCCCCTCGACCAGGAGCTCGCGCGCGAAGGTCCAGTTGACGGGGACGTCCGAGCCGATGTGGAAGGTGATGTGCACGGCGTACGGGTCGTCGGTGCGGTAGGTCAGCCGGGCCGGTACGGGGATGCTGCGCTCGGGCGACAGCACCAGTTTGAGCTCCAGTTCGCGTTCCACCACGGTGTGCATGAGGCGTCTCTCTTCCCTTTCCCTGTACGGGTTCGCAGGACGAGCCCGTACGTGCGGTACGAGGCCCGGGCGCGGGCCGTACAGGTGAGAGCGCGTTCCCCCGTGGTCATGACGCGACTTCGGGACGCTTTTCCGAAAAACTTTTTTGAGCGGCCTTGCCGAGCGGTCCGAAGGCGGGCGACCGGGGCCGCGCACCGGCCCGCCTCACGGCGGACCCGAGCCGTTGAGCCAGCTCGCGCCGTACACCGCCGAGCCGAGCGCGAGGACGGCGACCACCGCCACCGCCCGCGCCGCGCGCACCCGGGACAGTGCGAGCGCCACCGGAAGCAGCAGCGGGAAGGCCGGAAGCAGCAGCCGGGGCTTCGAGCCGAAGTAGCCCGACGAGCACAGCGCGAGGGCCATCACGATGCCGGTGTAGACGAGCAGCGGGAGCGGCTGGCGCCCGCGCACACACGCCCAGTACGCCCAGAGCGCCAGCGCGGTGCCCGCGACCAGGCCGAGCCCCGCGAGCACCACGGGCCAGCCGCCGAGGTGGGCCACGATGAACTTCCCGTACGCCAGGCCCCCGTCGAAGCCGTTGCCCCACTCGGCCTGGACGTCGAGATAGGCCAGCGGGTTGCCCCGGCGCAGCCCGACCCACAGGACGTAGCCCGCCGCGCCGAGCGGGGCGAGCAGCGCCCCGGTGAGCATCCGCGCCCCGATGCGCCGGGTGCGCCGGGCCTCGACCGCGGCGCCCGCCCACAGCGCGGCGGCGACCGCGAGCCCCACCGGACGGGTGAGCCCCGCCAGCGACGCGAGGAGCCCGGCCTCGATCCAGCGATGCCTGAGAACCGCGTACAGCGCCCAGGCGGCGAGCGCGACGAAGAGGGCCTCGCTGTACGCCATCGACTCGACGATCCCGACCGGGACCGCCGCCCACAGCGTCACCAGGAGGAGCCCCGCCCGATGGCCATGTATCTGATGGCCTATCAGATACATGGCCCAGGCGGCGGCAAGCCCCGCGAGGCCGCTGATGAGCAGTCCCGCGTCGCCCGGGCCGAGCGGGCTCACCGCGGCGACGGCCTGCTCCAGCCAGGGAAGCAGCGGGAAGAACGCCATGTCGGACAGGACCCGGCCGTCGGGCGCGGTCAGCGTGAAGTCGTAGCCGGACTCGGCGACCCGCACGTACCAGAGCGAGTCCCAGCGCGCGGACAGCAGTGCGTGGGCGTCGCTTCCGCCGGCGCGGGACCAGAGGGCGAGGACCAGCAGGCCGAGCGCGCGGACCGCCGCGAAGGCCGCGACCGCCGTCCAGGCCCGCCGTAACGGAGGCGCCCCCGCCGGGGAACCGACGGCCGGTTCGTCGTGACCGGTTCGGCCGGGCCCCACGCGCATTGCTCACTCACTTTCCTGACCGGCCGGGCCGGGTGCACCAGTTCGATCCGCCACGACTGTACGCACTGGTCGGACCAGGCGGCGAAGCCCGGTCCCACTCCGCCCCGCGCCGCGCCGACGTCGCCCGTACGCGGGCTTCCTCCCCGGCTTCTTCCTACGGGCCCGGGGTTCTTGGTTAGGGTCTGTCCGATGGGTCCGGCTGGGCGCAGTGGGCCAGGCTTCTCGTCACGGCTGAGCGGGGCCTGGTGCGTGCAGCTGCAAGGCGGAGGAGGGCGGCGACGCGGAGCGTCGGCAACCGACGACAACGCCGCAGATGTGCGTGCCAGACCCCGCGTGCCCCTGCAGGACCCACCGGGGAGGCCCTAATGTCCTCCTGGGACAAGCGGAAGCGGCCGGTCGGTGTCAGGGCCGGGCGGCGTACCGCGGTAGAGATCAAGTGTGCTGGATCGGAACGGAGTTGGGGACATGGCGACGGTTCCTCCTGACAGTGGCGGGAGCGTAGCCCGGGAAGGGTATTACCCGGACCCCTCCATTCCCGGATATGTCCGGTACTGGAACGGGGTCTCCTGGGTGCCCGGCACGAGCCGGCCCGCCCCCGCCGCGGGTGAGGCGCCGCCCACCCCGCCGCCGGGCGCCGCCCCCGCCCCGGCCCCCTCCCTCGCCTCCGCGCCGCCGGCCGTGGCGAACCCGAACCCCGCCGAGGAGACCGGCCCGGTCTTCCTCGACGAGCCCGAGGCCGCGCCCGCCGCGCAGGACCAGGGCGCCCGGCCGCAGCCCGCCTGGCGCGCGGACGCCGCCCACCAGTCCGGCTTCGGTGGCGACCAGGACCGCCGGGTCTCCTGGGGACAGCCGGTCGATCCGCGCGGCCTGCCCGAAGCGGCCGACCCGCGCCGCCTTCCCGACCCCCGGCGGCCCGGACCCGTACCGCCTTCGCAGCCGGCGGCCCCCGTACGGCCCGGTGGATCGGTGCCGCATCAGCAGCAGGGCGCGCGGCTCGCGGGGGCGATGCCGCCCGCCGCCGTGGAACCGCCGCCCGCGCGGCCCCAACTGCCCGCCCCGGCCGCCCCGGTCCGCCCGGCGACACCGGGCGGCCCGTACGCCGCGCCCGCCCAGCCGCAGCAGCCGCCGCAGGCCAGGCTCATGGAGCCGGGTGCCGCGCAGCCCGCTCCTCCCGTACAGCCGCACCAGGCACAGCCCCATCCCGCCGTGCCCGGATCGCCCATGACGGCGGGGCCCGGGGGAGGGGCCGCGTCCTGGGCGCAGCAGGTGCACCAGCTCGCCCAGCCCGAGCCGCAGGCCTCCGAGCCGGTCGTGCCGTGGAAGCCCCCGGTCGCCGACCCGTTCCTCGCGGCCGCCCAGGCGCAGGCCTCGGCCAGGCCCGCCGGGCTCGGCAGGCGGCTTGTCGCGCGGCTCGTCGACACCGTGCTGCTCGGCGGCGCCGTCGCGGGTCTCGCCGTACCGCTCGTCCCGCAGGTCACCGACCACATCCAGGAGAAGATCGACGCGGCGAAGCTGTCGGGGCGGACGGTCACCGTCTACCTCCTCGACGGCACGACCGCGGGCTTCCTCGGCATCGTCCTCGGCGCCTTCCTCGTCCTCGGCCTGCTGTACGAGGCGCTGCCCACCGCCAAGTGGGGCCGCACGCTCGGCAAGAAGCTGTGCGGGGTGCAGGTGCGCGGCATCGAGTCGTACGAGCCGCCGACGTTCGGTCAGGCGGTGCGCCGCTGGCTGGTCTACGGGGTCCTCGGGCTGCTCGCGGTGGGCGTGGTCAACGTGGCGTGGTGCCTGTTCGACCGTCCGTGGCGCCAGTGCTGGCACGACAAGGCGGCCCGCACGTTCGTCGCGCAGGGCTGAGACCCCCGGCGCATTCGGGCCGGGCCGTCCCTCGAACGGCGCCCGTACCGTTGCGGGGGCCTCGCGCGCGCGGTGCACTACCGGCATGAGCACCGATCAGCCGCCGCCCGGTCAGCCGCCCGAGGACGACCCGTTCCTCAAGAAGCCGCCAGAGCCTCCGCAGAGCGGTTCTCCCCACGGCGGCTCGCAGCCGCCGCCCGCCGGGCCGCCGGGTGGTGACTCCCCCTACGGCTCGGGCCCGCCGCCCGGCGGTGCCGGGCCCTACGGTGCTCCGCCGCCCCCCGTCGGCGGCGGCGGTCCGTACGGCGGGCCGCCTCCCCCCGGTGGTGGCTCGCCGTACGGCAGCGCCCCGCCGCCCTCCGACCCCTACGGGGGCGGGTACGGCGGTGTCGATCCGCTGGCCGGGATGCCGCCGCTCGCCGACTACGGCAAGCGGTTCCTGGCCCGCTTCCTCGACTTCCTCATCATCGCGGTCCCGCTCGGCCTGATCGAGTGGGGGACCAGCAACCGCTTCGTCATCTCCACGAACAACAGCGACTCCGGCACCGAGGTGGTCAGCAAGGCGTACTCCGGCAGCGGGCTGCTGTGGCTGCTGATCTCGCTCGTCGCCTACATCGGCTACGACACCCTGATGGTGTCCAAGTCCGGTCAGACGCTCGGCAAGAAGTGGTTGGGGCTGCGGGTCGCGATGCTCAACGACGGCAGTGTGCCCACTTCCAACGCGGCGCTCGCCCGGGCCGCCGTGCTCTGGGCGCCGTTCGTGATCTGCTGCTACTGCCTGTGGGACATCATCCTGATGATCACAATCGTGGCGGACAAGCCGTACCGGCAGGGCTGGCACGACAAGGCCGGCAAGACGGTGGTGGTCTCAACCACGCAGTGAGTGCTCGCGCGTGGCCGTCCGCTGTTCGCGGAGGGCCGGAACGCTCAGGGCGGCGGAAGTCTCCACGACGGCCGCACGGTTCACCGGTGCCGCGCCGCCGGCCAGGACCGTGCGGCCGTCGGCGTTCGCGTCCGCGCGCGCCCGGCGGGGCAGCGGCATGGGGACGGTGACGGCGACGAGCAGGCCGAGCAGCAGGGCCGCGAGCACGATGACGGCCACCCCGACCCCGGACTCGGTGCGCGAGAGCAGCAGCATGGCGACGGTCGAGAAGACGACGGTGGCCGAACCGTAGGAGAGCTGTGCGGCAGTGGGACGCGGCATGGCGTTATCCGTCCTCATGGTTCGGATAGGGGTGGGCCTCTCAACGGTTCTCAACCGGCAGACCTGGCAGCCGGATCGCACTGTCAAGCGACTCTACGACGGTCCATGCCCGAGCGGAACTGTTGGTAAGCGTGACCTAACCCACGGTGCCGGTGCACAGGGGGCGCACGGAGTCATTCCGCGAGGCGGCGCCGTCCGGATGGCGAGACGTGCGCACCGGTTGTCCCGGTCTGTTAGCACAAGTGTCACGTTCGGATAGCGGAACTCGCCTACTGCATAATGTACTTGGCACAAACAAGTCAAGATCTGTCTTTTCTTTGGTAACTCCGGTCCAATGTCGTCACTTGAGACGCGTGTCGCGCACCGGAACCAGTCCCTCACCCCCCGGTTCCTGCCGGCCGCGGGGGAGGAAAACATCAAGTGACCAGCAGCAGGAAGGCGGCAAGAGCCGCCGCCGTGCTCGTGGCTCTCGCCACGGCCGGCGCCACGGGCTCGGCATACGCCACGGCCCAGGCGGACTCGAAGGCTCCGGCACCCGTAGTCCGCCAAGACCCGTCCACGGCCAAGGGTCAGGAGCACAACCTCAAGGGCCCGTTCAGCGACCAGCAGGCCCAGCAGCGCCAGGCGGCGCTGGAGCAGGTCATCTCCGGCAAGAAGACGGTCGAGAAGAAGGACGGCTCCAACGTCGTCAAGCTCGACGACAACAAGTACGTCGAGCTCGGCCGGCAGAAGACCGACAAGATCTTCACGATCCTGGTGGACTTCGGCGACCAGGTCGACAACACCACGATGTACGACCCGGACGGCCCCGCCGGACCCAAGCCGCCGCAGCCCAAGTACGGCGGCACCCCCGGCCCGGCGCACAACCAGATAGCCAAGCCCGACCGGGCGAAGGACAACTCCACGGCCTGGCAGGCCGACTACAACCAGAAGCACTACCAGGACCTGTACTTCGGTACGGGCCAGGGCGTCAACTCGCTGAAGACGTACTACGAGAAGACCTCCTCGGGGCGCTACTCGGTCGACGGCCAGGTCACCGACTGGGTCAAGATCCCGTACAACGAGGCCCGCTACGGCTCCAACTACTGCGGCCAGACCAACTGCGCCAACGTGTGGGACGCCGTCCGCGACGGCGTGAACGCCTGGGTCGCCGACCAGAAGGCCAAGGGCCAGACGGACGCGGAGATCAAGGCGACCCTGGCTCAGTACGACCAGTGGGACCGCAACGACTACAACAACAACGGCAACTTCAACGAGCCCGACGGCTACATCGACCACTTCCAGATCGTGCACGCCGGCGAGGACGAGTCGGCGGGCGGCGGCGCCCAGGGCACCAACGCCCTGTGGGCGCACCGCTGGTACGCGTACGGCACGGACGCGGGCAAGACCGGCCCGGCGAACAACAAGGCCGGCGGCACGCAGATCGGCGACACCGGGATGTGGGTCGGCGACTACACGATGCAGCCGGAGAACGGCGGCCTCGGCGTCTTCGCCCACGAGTACGGCCACGACCTCGGTCTGCCGGACCTCTACGACACCACCAACACCGCGGAGAACTCGGTCGGTTTCTGGTCGCTGATGTCGGCGGGCTCCTGGCTCGGCACCGGCAAGGACTCCATCGGAGACATGCCGGGCGACATGACCGCCTGGGACAAGCTCCAGCTCGGCTGGCTCAACGCCGAGACGGTGAAGGCCGGTACGGACAAGACGGTCAAACTGGGCGTCTCCGAGTACAACACCAAGGACAAGCAGGCGCTTGTCGTGGAGCTGCCCAAGAAGGAAGTCACCACCACCGTCGTGAAGCCCGCCGAGGGCTCCAAGCAGTGGTGGAGCGGCATGGGTGACAACCTCAACAACACCCTGACCCGCGGCCTCGACCTGACCGGCAAGTCCAAGGCGTCCCTGGACCTTTCGGGCTGGTGGGACATCGAGAAGGACTACGACTTCCTCTACACCGAGGTCTCCACGGACAACGGCGCCAGTTGGAACGCGATCGACGGCACCGCCGACGGCAAGGCCATCACCCGCGACTCCAGCGACAAGCCGGCCCTGACCGACGCCTCGGGCGCGTACAAGAAGCTGTCGTTCCCGCTCGACAAGTTCGCCGGCCAGAAGATCCAGCTCCGCTTCCGCTACCAGACGGACGGCGGCGCGGGCGGCAAGGGCTTCACGGCCGACGCGATCACCGTCACCGCCGACGGCGCGGCCGTCGTGACCGACGGCGCCGAGGGCGACGACAACGGCTGGACGGCGAAGAACTTCACCCGCATCGGCGAGTCGTTCACCAACGACTACCCGCAGTACTACATCGCGGAGAACCGCCAGTACGTCTCGTTCGACCAGACCCTCAAGGTCGGCCCGTACAACTTCGGCTTCTCGGGCACCCGCCCGAGCTGGGTCGAGCACTACCCGTACCAGAAGGGTCTGCTCATCTGGCTCTGGGACACCTCCCAGAAGGACAACAACGTCTCGGCCCACCCGGGCCAGGGTCTGATCCTGCCGGTCGACGCGCACGCCAAGCCCCTCAAGTGGGCCGACGGCACGCTGCTCCGCAACAAGGTCCAGCCCTTCGACGCGCCCTTCAGCTGGTACCCGACGGACAGCTTCACGCTGCACAAGGCGGACGTCGCCACGAAGATCAACTCCCAGATGGGCGTGCCGATCTTCGACGACCACCACGGCACCTACTGGTACGCCGAGAACCCGACCGGGAGCGTCAAGGTTCCTGACACCAAGACCCGGATCTCGATCGTCAACCAGCCGCTGGACGGCTCGACGGTCACCGTGAAGGTCGGCTCCTCGATCAAGTAATTTTAAAAACCGCAGGTCAAACCATGATCGGCCGTCGCCCTCTAGCGGGGCGGCGGCCGCTCGTGTTTAGGTGCGTCTACGAGTCCTTATTGACAGCGGGTCCAACGCGTCGTCTTACAGGGGGAGTGGTCCGGCATGCCCGGCGGAGGTTTCTGCAAGCTGCCAGGCGGCAGCGTGGTCGTCGCGCTCACGCTGCCGAACCCGGCCGCACCCGGCACGAACGTGCGCATCCTGGTGCACGCCGTCAACCGCGCCCGCGCCCTGACCAGGCTGCGGAACCTCGGTCTGCGGGCGGTCTATCTGCGCGGCCAGACCGAGCCGCCGACGCTGGACGAGATCACGGCCGTACTGCACCATCCGGACGGCCTGCTGTGGCGCACGGCCCCCGAGACCACGGAAGAGCTCTGGCACCCGATACGCGCCCTGCTCCAGTAGGCGGGCCCCGCTCTACACCACGGGCTTGCCGGACAGCTCGACCCCGGCCGCCCGCATCTCCTCCAGGGCCTGCGAGGTGGTGTGCTCGGCCACCCCGGCCGTCAGGTCGAGCAGCACGTGCGTGGCGAACCCGGCGCGCACCGCGTCCAGGGCGGTGGCCCGCACGCAGTGGTCGGTGGCGATGCCGACCACGTCGACCTCGGTGACCTGCCGGGCCCGCAGCCAGTCGGCCAGCGAGACACCGTTCTCGTCGAGCCCCTCGAAGCCGCTGTACGCGGCGGCGTACGCGCCCTTGTCGAAGACCGCGTCGACCGCGCCGCAGGCGACCGTCGGCGCGAAGTTGGGGTGGAAGCCCACACCCTCCGTACCGGCGACGCAGTGCGCGGGCCAGGAGTGCTCGAAGTCGGGAGCGTCCGAGAAGTGCGCGCCCGGGTCGATGTGGTGGTCACGCGTCGCCACCACGTGGCGGTAGGCGGACCCGGCCGCCTGGCCCACCAGGTCGGTGATCGCGGCGGCGACGTCCGAGCCGCCCGCGACCGCGAGGGAACCGCCCTCACAGAAGTCGTTCTGGACGTCCACGACGATCAAGGCGCGGTGCATGTCGGCTGTCCTTCGGTCTGCGGCCCGGGGGTCGGGGGCTGTTCCTTGAGCGTAGAGACTTCGTTCGGCGCGCGGCAGGGGGCAAACGGGGGCGGAAACCTCAGAGCCGGTGTCTGAGAGCCTGTGTCTGAGCCCCGCCCGGATCAGACACCGGCTCTCCACATGCGGGAGCCGTACGGCTCAGACGTACTCGGTCGGGATGACCGGCTCGCCGCGCGACAGCTGGATCGCGGACATCGGCAGCGCGGCCAGCGCGTCGATGTGCCGCTCGCGGGCGCTCTCCAGCGGCTCGCGGGCCACCACCGCGCCGCCCTTGACCAGCTCGGCCAGGAGCTGGCGGTCTGCGAGCGCGGTCGGTACCGCACCGGTGCCGATGACCTCGGCCTCGGCGATCCCGTACGCGTCCGAGCGGCGCGCGGCCCACTTGCGGCCGCCGACCGACGACTTGGCGCCCAGCGACTTCTTGGCGACGGGGATCAGCGGGGCCTTCGGGTCGGCGGACTGGGCGCGGGCCACCAGCTTGTAGACCATCGAGCAGGTCGGGTGCCCGGAGCCGGTGACCAGCTGGGTACCGACCCCGTACGCGTCCACGGGGGCGGCGGCGAGCGAGGCGATGGCGTACTCGTCGAGGTCGGAGGTGACCACGATCTTGGTGCTGGTGGCGCCGAGCTCGTCGAGCTGCTGGCGCACCCGGTGGGCGACCAGGAGCAGGTCACCGGAGTCGATGCGGACCGCGCCCAGCTCGGGCCCGGCGATCTCGACGGCGGTGCGCACCGCCTCGGCGACGTCGTACGTGTCGACCAGCAGGGTCGTGCCGCGGCCGAGCGAGTCGACCTGCGCCCGGAAGGCGTCCCGCTCGCTGTCGTGGAGCAGCGTGAAGGCGTGCGCGCTGGTGCCGACGGTCGGGATGCCGTAGCGGAATCCGGCCGCGAGGTCCGAGGTGGAGCTGAAGCCGCCCACGTAGGCGGCTCGCGAGGAGGCGACCGCGGACAGCTCGTGGGTGCGGCGCGCGCCCATCTCGATGAGCGGGCGCCCGCCGGCCGCGGCCGCCATCCGCGAGGCCGCGGCCGCGATCGCCGAGTCGTGGTTGAGGATCGAGAGGATCACGGTTTCGAGCAGCACGCACTCGGCGAACGAGCCCTCGACGCGCAGGATCGGCGAACCCGGGAAGTAGACCTCGCCCTCGGGGTAGCCCCAGATGTCGCCGCTGAAGCGGTACGAGGAGAGCCAGTGCAGGGTGGGCTCGTCGACGATCTTGTTTTGGCGCAGGAAGCCGAGCACGCCCGCGTCGAAGCGGAAGTTCTCGACGGCGTCCAGGACGCGCCCGGTGCCGCCGACCACGCCGTAGCGGCGACCCTCGGGCAGGCGGCGGGTGAAGACCTCGAAGACCGAGCGCCGCTCGGCCGTGCCGGCCTTCAGGGCGGCCTGGAGCATCGTGAACTCGTACTGGTCGGTGAAGAGCGCGGTCGACGGCACGTCCACCGGCAGCCCGAGGTCCGGGGCATTCACAGCGAGCCACCTCGCACTTTCGTCCGGGCCGGGCACACGCCGGCCGGGGTTTCGGGGATCGCCCCCGAAAAAGGGGGCATGTGGGGGATGCTACCCCGAATACTCGTCACTCTGACGATTTCTAGGGCCTGTTCGGCGGATTTGGTCGCCCGCTATGCGGCCCAGCATCTTCGATGCTGGTGAGCGGGGGTCTGGTGCGTCCAGCTGCAAGGCGGAGGAGGGCGGCGACGCGATGGGGGTCTCCCCTGTTCGAGCGGAGCCGAGAACTTGGGGGAGTCGGCAACCGACGACAACGCCGTGGGGGTCCCCCTGGCCCATTAGGCCTTGGGGGAGGGCGTGCCAGGGCCGCGCGTCCGAGACAAGATCCGCAGGACAGGCCCTAGGGGCCCGTTTGTGCGATGACCCGTCCCGGGTGGCAGCATGGAGGCCGAGGATGTGATGTCCGAGGGGTGACCCCCGGACCCCGGCAGGCTGTAATTCCCGGGGCCAGCCCCGGACCCCCGGCAGAAGAGACGAAGGTCGCCCAGAGCCGTGAGCGTTGCCCCCGTAGAGATCGAACGCCCCGAGTCGGCGGAGTCGAGCCTGCCCGTCGCCGAACCCGATGTGCCCTGGGTGACGCTCGTCCACAACGATCCCGTCAACCTGATGAGCTACGTGCAGTACGTCTTCCAGACCTACTTCGGCTACTCGAAGGACAAGGCCCACAAGCTGATGCTCGACGTGCACCACAAGGGACGGGCCGTGGTCTCCAGCGGCAGCCGCGAGGAGATGGAACGGGACGTGCAGGCGATGCACGGCTACGGCCTGTGGGCGACGCTCACCCAGGACCGCGGCTGATGGCCGGGCACTTCGAGGCCCTGCCCCGCGGCGGCGCGGCCGTCGCGCTCGACGAGGTCGAGATCGCCATCCTGCGCTCGCTCGCCGTCCAGCTGCTCGAACTCATCGGGCCCGGCGATGAACCGGAAAAGGACGCGGACCCGCTGGCCGCCCTGTTCGCCGAGGGCCCGAGCGAGCCGCCCGCCGACCCCGCGCTCGCCCGCCTCTTCCCCGAGGCGTACGCGAGCGAGGAGAGCGATGAACTGCGCGCCAAATCAGCCGAGTTCAGGCGCTTCACCGAGAACGACCTGCGCGCGCGCAAGCGCGCCGACGCCCTCGCGGTCGTGCACGGGCTCGACGCGCTGAGCCCCAAGGGCGACGGCGGGGCCGTCCTCAAGCTGACCGCCGAGGACTCCCGGCACTGGCTGGGCGCGCTCAACGACCTGCGCCTGACCATCGCCACCCGCCTCGACATCACCGACGAGGACGAGAGCGGCGAGCTGTACCAGCTGCCCGACGACGACCCGCGCAAGCCGATGGTGATGGCTTATCTGTGGCTGGGTGTGCTGCAGGAAACACTCATCGAAACGCTCATGCCCTGACCGAGCGACCAGCAGATGGCCGTTCGCTCAGCGGACGCTCAAATCCGTATAACGATCCCGTCACCACATCGACCTGCTTTGTCATATTGACGCCCCTTTGTCCACTTCTTCCTGTGGGGTGCGCCACAGTGGCCGATAGGGATCACCCATAAGGCCGTGATAAATCTTCACGACCACCCGGGGACGCCACCCATGTCTCCCGGGGGCGCTTCGACCGGCTGACCGCCGGTGGCACTCCATCCACATCCGGGGGGATCAGGACCTGATCCGCCGCTTCGTGACCGAGGCGGGCGGGTCAGCATGGAGAAAGGCGCACCACCATGACCTCAGCGCAGGTCGACCAGCACGACGACCGTCCTGCCGGCAATGAGGCCGCGGGGACCGCCCACAGTCCGAGCGAGGGCTCGGGCGAGGGATACCAGCGGGGCCTCGGGGCCCGGCAGATCCAGATGATCGCGATCGGCGGTGCCATCGGCACCGGCCTCTTCCTCGGCGCGGGCAAGGCCATCTCGAAGGCCGGCCCCAGCCTCATCCTGGCCTACGCCATCGCGGGCCTGGTCATCTTCTTCATCATGCGCGCCCTCGGCGAGCTGCTCATGTACCGCCCGGTGTCGGGCTCCTTCTCGGAGTACGCCCGGGAGTTCGTCGGCCCGTTCTGGGGCTTCGTCACCGGCTGGACGTACTGGCTCTTCTGGGTCGTCACCGGCATCACCGAAGTCACCGCGGCCGCCCAGTACATGGCCTTCTGGACCCACAGCGACGTCCCGCAATGGCTGTACGCGCTGGTCTTCACGCTCATCCTGTACGCCGTGAACCTCATCTCCGTGAAGCTCTTCGGCGAGCTGGAGTTCTGGTTCTCCATGGTCAAGGTGACCGCCATCGTCGGCATGATCCTGATCTGCGCCGGCATCCTCACCGTCGGCTTCTCCGACGCCGCGGACACCGCCACCGTCGCCAACCTCTGGAACGACCGCGGGTTCTTCCCCAAGGGCATCGGCGGCACGCTGATGACCCTGCAGATCGTCATGTTCGCCTTCCTCGCCGTCGAGCTGGTCGGTGTGACCGCGGGCGAGTCCAAGGACCCCGAGAAGACCCTGCCCAAGGCCATCAACACCGTGCCGTGGCGCATCGCCGTCTTCTACATCGGCGCCCTGATCATGATCCTCTCGGTCGTCCCGTGGCACGAGTTCCAGCCGGGCGTCAGCCCCTTCGTCGCCGCCTTCGAGAAGATGGGCCTCGGCGTCGGCGCCGCCATCGTCAACTTCGTCGTGCTGACCGCCGCGCTCTCCTCCTGCAACTCGGGCATGTACTCCACCGGCCGCATGCTGCGCGACCTCGCGCTCAACGGCCAGGGCCCCAAGGTCTTCACCAAGCTGACCAAGAGCGGCACCCCGCTGGTCGGCACCACCGTCTCCGCCGCGCTCATGCTGGTCGGCGTGTGGATCAACTACGTGGCACCCGGCAAGGCCTTCGACTACGTGGTCTCCTTCGCCACCATCTCCGGCATGTGGGCCTGGATCATGATCCTGGTCTGTCAGATCCGCTACCGCCGCCTGTCGGACGCCGGCGCCCTGCCGCAGTCCAGCTTCCGCGCCCCCGGCGCCCCGTACACCAGCTGGTTCGCGCTGATCTTCATCTTCATGGTCATCGTGATGATGGGCATCGACAAGGACTCCCGCGTCTCGCTGTACTGCGCACCGCTGTGGGGCCTGATCCTCGGCGTCTCCTACCTGGTCCTGAAGGCCAAGAACCCGGAGAACAAGGCGTTCGAGAAGCGCAACTGAGTCTCTGACCAGCACGTTCTCACCATGCGGGCCGTTTCGTATCGCACCTCGATACGGAACGGCCCGTCTGCTTATCCTTGCCGACATGCTGACCATCACCCAGGCCCTGTACGACCAGCTCGTGGCGCACGCCCGCGCCGACCACCCCGACGAGGCGTGCGGTGTGGTCGCGGGCCCGGCGGGCTCCGGCCGCGCCGAGCGCTTCATCCCCATGCTGAACGCGGCCCGCTCGCCCACGTTCTACGAGTTCGACTCGCAGGACCTGCTGAAGCTGTACCGCGAGATGGACGACCGCGACGAGGAGCCGGTGATCGTCTACCACTCCCACACGGCGACCGAGGCCTACCCCTCACGCACCGACGTGTCGTACGCGAACGAGCCCGGCGCGCACTACGTCCTCGTCTCGACGGCGGACACGGACGGCGCGGGGGAGTTCCAGTTCCGCTCGTACCGGATCGTGGACGGCGTGATCACGGAGGAAGACGTCAAGGTCGTCGAGGCGTACTGACCGGCGCAGGAGCCGCACCGCCACACACCAAAGGCGCACCGGCCCGTACTATCTGTACGCAATCTTGATCATTCGGGCGGCAGGACCCAGGAAGCCGGTGTGAATCCGGCACGGTCCCGCCACTGTGACCGGCGCCGCGGAAGACCCGCGGCGCCGGAAGCCAGGAACTGACCTGCCGCCTTCTCCCGACAACAGGGGACGTGGATCCCCTCGGAGGAGCTCAGCCATGCTCTGGCGCCGCGCGGCCCTGGCCGCCGCCCTGCTGTTCCCGCTCGCCGCGTGCACGACACGGGCGCAGCCCGAGGCCGCCGGCGGTTCGGCCCCCGGCTTCCCGTACACGGTCACCAACTGTGGGGTGACGACGACGTTCACCGCGCCGCCGAAGCGGGCGGTGACGATGAACCAGCACGCCACGGAGGTCATGCTGGAGCTTGGCCTCGCCAACTCCCTTGCCGGAACCGCCTACTTGGACGACAAGGTCCTCCCGAAGTACGAGGCGGCCTACCGCACGGTGCCGGTCCTCGCGGCCGAATACCCCTCCTACGAAAAGCTCCTGTCGGCCGCCCCCGACTACGTGTACGGCGGCTACGCGTCCGCCTTCGCCGCGAACGAGGGCCGGGGGCGCGAGGCCCTGGCCAAGAGCGGCATCAGGTCCCGCCTGAACGTGGAGAACTGCCCCAAGGGCGCCTCGACGACGATGAACGAGGTGTACGAGGAGGTCCGCGAGGTGGGCCGGACGTTCGGGGTGCCCGAGCGGGCGGAGACGTGGGTGAAGGCCGCCGAGGCCACGAACGCGCGGACGGCCGCGGCACACAAGGGCGCGGCCCCGCTCCCGGTCTTCGTCTACGACAGCGGGGACAAGACGGCGTTCACCGTGGGCGGCAAGGGCATCGGCAACGACATCGTCACCCGGGCGGGCGGCCGCAACGTCTTCGCGGACGACCTCAAGGACAAGTCGTTCGGCGACGCGAGCTGGGAGAACGTGGTGGCCCGCGCACCCGAGCTGATCCTGATCCTGGACTACGGCGGCACGAGCGCGGACGCCAAGAAACAACGCCTGCGCGCCGACCCGGCACTGGCCTCCGTCCCCGCCGTCAAGAACAACCGCTTCGCGGTCCTGCCCCTGTCCGACATGGTGACGGGCGTCAGAGCGCCGGACGCGGTGGCCAAGCTGGCGGGGCAGCTGAGGGCGGGAGAGTGAACGGCGTGACCCCGCGCCGGCGGTACCCCCTCGTCATCGGGGTGCTCACGACCGTGCTGGTCGCCGCGGCCATCGCCGGGCTCGCGCTCGGCTCGGTGCGGATACCGCCCCGCCAGGTTCTTGAGATCGTCACCGGCTCGGCGGAGCCGGGCCCGTACCGGACCATCGTGCTCGACGTGCGGCTGCCCCGCGTCGTACTCGGGGCCGTCGTCGGGGCCGGGCTCGCCGTCATCGGCACCGTGCTCCAGGCCCTCGTGCGCAACCCGCTCGCCGACCCCTTCCTGCTCGGGGTGTCCAGCGGGGCGAGCGCCGGGGCCGTCGCCGTGATCGTGCTCGGGGTGGGGGCCGGGGCGGCCACCACCGTCACGCTGCCCGCCGCCGCCTTCGCGGGGGCACTCGCCGCACTCGTCCTCGTGTACACCCTGGCCAGACGCGGCGGCTCCATGACGGGCGGCCGCCTGGTCCTCGCCGGGGTCGCCGTCTCCTACGTCCTGTCCGCGCTGACCAGCCTGATCCTGGTCACCTCGGCCAGCGCCGAACACGTAACCGAAGTCCTGCACTGGACGCTCGGCGGACTCGGCGGCGCCCGCTGGGACATGCTCGCCCTGCCCGCCGCCGCCCTCGGCATCGGCACCCTCGTCCTGATCGCCCTGGCCCGCCCCCTGGACCTGCTCCTCGTCGGCGAAGAGGGCGCCACCGTCCTCGGCCTCGACACCGGCCGCTTCCGCGCGGCCGTCTTCGTGCTCGCCTCCCTGCTCACCGGCGTCCTCGTCGCGTACAGCGGAGCGATCGGCTTCGTCGGCCTGATGGTTCCGCACGCCGCACGCATGGCCGTCGGCGCCGCCCACCGCACCCTGCTCCCGGTCGCGGCCCTCGGCGGCGCCGCCTTCCTCGTCCTCGCCGACCTCGCGGCCCGCACCGTCGCCGCCCCGCAGGACATCCCCGTCGGCGTGCTCACCGCGCTCACCGGCGGCCCGTTCTTCCTCTGGATGCTGCGCGGCCAAAGGGCCGGCGCGGAAGGCAGCCCCGCATGACGACCCTGCGCACCGAGTCGCTCTCGTACACCACGCCCCAGGGCCGCGAACTGCTCTCCGGCATCGATCTGCACGCCGCCGACGGCGAGACCGTCGCCCTGGTCGGCCCCAACGGCAGCGGCAAGACGACCCTGCTGCGCTGCATGTACGCGACCCTGCGCCCCACCACCGGCCGCGTCCTGCTCGACGGCGCCGACCTGCACGCCCTGCCCGCCAAGGCCCGCGCCCGCCGCATCGCGACCGTCCCGCAGGACGCCGACGCCGGAGGCATCGAGCTGACCGTCCGCGAGATCGTCGCCATGGGCCGCTCCCCGCACCACCGCTTCTGGGAGGCCGACACCGCCACCGACGACACCCTCGTACGCGAAGCCCTGGCCCGCGTCGGCATCGCCGACCTCGCCGCCCGCCCCTTCCCCTCCCTCTCCGGCGGCGAACGCCAGCGCGCCCTGGTCGCCCGGGCCCTCGTACAGCAGCCGGACGTCGTCGTCCTGGACGAGCCGACCAACCACCTGGACATCCGCTACCAACTCGAAGTCCTGTCCCTGGTAAGGGAGTTGGGCACGGTCAACCTGCTCGCCCTGCACGACCTGAACCTCGCCGCGTACTACTGCGACCGCATCTGCGTCCTGGCGGGCGGCCGCATCGTCGCCGCGGGCCCGCCCGCAGACGTCCTCACCGCGGACCTCCTGCGCGAGGTGTACGGAGTGAACGCCGAGGTGAGCCTCCACCCGGCCACCGGCGCACCGACCGTCGTCTACCTGCCGCCCACACGCGTCGCGACCACATCCTGAGCGGAATTCGTCCAGAATGCGAGATCACATTCCGGGAAGCGGACCGGGAATCTATACGATGCCCCCATGGTTTCGAACGACGTGAGCGACAAGACGCCGAGCAGCGGCCCCGCCCTGCTGCTCGTGGCGCGGCTGCACGTCGACCTGTGCCGTCTCGCCAGCGCGATCTGTACGGCCCGCGCAGCCGCCGTCTGACGCCGCGCGCCCCCGCAGCAACGCACCGAACGCACCACCGCACGCCCGACGGCGTGCGGCGCGCGGACCCGAGCCCGAGCCGCGCCCACCTGCCTCTCCCTTTAGATCAGGAGCCCACGCCATGGCCATCGAGGTCCGCATCCCGACCATCCTCCGCACCTACACCGACGGCAAGAAGGCCGTCGAAGGCAGCGGAGCCACCCTCGCCGACCTGTTCAACGACCTCGACGCCCGCCACCCCGGCATCCGCGAGCGCATCGTGGACGGCGACAACCTCCGCCGCTTCGTGAACGTCTACCTCAATGACGAGGACGTCCGCTTCCTCGCCGGCATCACCACCGAACTGTCCGACGGCGACAACGTCACGATCCTGCCCGCCGTCGCCGGCGGATCCGTCTGACATGCGCTACGACTCCCCGCTCGCCGCGGTCGGCAACACCCCGCTGGTCCGCCTCCCGCGCCTGTCCCCCTCGGACGACGTACGGATATGGGCCAAGCTGGAGGACCGCAACCCGACCGGTTCGATCAAGGACCGGCCGGCCCTCCACATGGTCGAACAGGCCGAGAAGGACGGCCGGTTGACGCCGGGCTGCACCATTCTCGAACCCACCAGCGGCAACACCGGCATCTCGCTCGCGATGGCAGCGAAGCTCAAGGGCTACCGCATCGTGTGCGTGATGCCGGAGAACACCTCCCAGGAGCGCCGCGACCTGCTCGCGATGTGGGGCGCGGAGATCGTCCCGTCCCCGGCGGCGGGCGGCTCCAACACGGCCGTACGGGTCGCCAAGGAACTGGCAGAGCAGAACCCGTCCTGGGTCATGCTCTACCAGTACGGAAACCCGGACAACGCGGGCGCCCACTACGCCACGACGGGCCCGGAGATCCTCACCGACCTGCCCTCCATCACCCACTTCGTGGCGGGCCTGGGCACCACCGGAACGCTGATGGGCGTCGGCCGCTACCTGCGCGAGAACGTCCCCGGCATCCAGATCGTCGCGGCCGAACCCCGCTACGACGACCTGGTCTACGGCCTGCGCAACCTCGACGAGGGCTTCGTACCGGAGCTGTACGACGCCTCCGTCCTCACCACCCGCTTCTCGGTCGGCTCGGCCGACGCGGTGACCCGCACCCGTGAGCTCCTCCAGCAGGAGGGCATCTTCGCCGGCGTCTCCACGGGCGCCGCGCTGCACGCGGCGATCGGCGTCGGCAAGAAGGCCGTCAAGGCGGGTCAGCCGGCCGACATCGTCTTCGTCGTCGCCGACGGCGGCTGGAAGTACCTGTCGACCGGCGTCTACACCGCGCCGACGACCGAGGCCGCGATCGAAACCCTGCACGGCCAGCTCTGGGCGTAACAGCTCGTACGCACAGCTCCTACGGCCCGAGAAGCCCGGCCACGCGAGACCTTCCCTGTACGGGACCGGGGCGCGTCACCCCGCCAGGTGGCGGACCTGGTCCCACAGGGTCGGGTCCACCACCCCCACCCGGCGCCGGAACGCCCACACCCCGACCTCGCGCAGCTCGTCGGTCTCCAGAAAGCTGGGCCGTCCGTGCGCGTCGGCCACCGTGCCCGGCGGCAGCGGAATGACCCCGGCCCGCTCGTCGTGGTACTTGCTGGTGATCTTCGCGACGGTCACCGCGTCGCCCCGCACCCGCAGCACCAGACACGGACGGTCCTTGCCGCCCGGAAGATCCTCGTAGGGCACCTCGGCCCACCAGATCTCCCTGGCCTTCGGCAGCCGCCCCGCACCCCGGCGCGTCCCCGCCGGGCGGCCCGGTGGCCGGGTGCGCCCGCCCGGCCCGCGCGGGGAGCGCCGACGCCCGTCCATGACGGCAGCGACCAACGCGAGAGCCACCACGGCCCCCAGCGCCAGCCACCACGACGTGTCCATATCCCAGACGTTACCGGCGCACCACCCACCGCGCGCGCTCCATACCAACACCATCCGAACCGGTGACAGCGCAGGTGAGTTCCCCCACAACGGCCCGCTCCAAAGGAGCGAGGGGCCTTGTGGCGCCTTACGCTCGACGCACCGCAGCCCTTCCCCGCGGCCGCCCTGCCAGCCCCGTCCGCCCCCTTCAACGACAGGCGTCGCCAGGCCCGCCCGCCCGACCACCGCCCCTCAACGACAGGCTTCGCCTGGCCCCGCTGTTTCGGAGGTTCACGCTCCATGAAGCTCACCGTCGTCGGCTGTTCCGGGTCGTTCCCGTCCGCGGAATCGGCCTGCTCCAGCTATCTCGTCGAGGCAGACGGCTTCCGGCTGCTCCTCGACATGGGCAACGGAGCCCTCGGTGAGCTGCAGCGCCACATCGGCCTGTACGACCTCGACGCGATCTTCCTGTCGCATCTGCACGCCGACCACTGCATCGACATGTGCGGCTATTTCGTCGCCCGCTACTACCGCCACGAGGGCGGCCGCTGCGCCCCGATGCCGGTGTACGCGCCCGAGGGCGCCGAGCAGCGCCTGACCACCGCGTACGCGGACACACCCTCCGCGTCCTCGATGAGCGAGGTCTTCGACTTCCACACCCTGAAGCCGGGCTCGTTCGACATCGGCCCCTTCTCGGTGCGTACGGAGCGGGTGTGCCACCCCGTCGAGGCGTACGGCATCCGCATCGAGCACGGCGGGCGCTCGCTCGTGTACTCCGGCGACACCGGACCGTGCCCCGCCCTCGACGAACTGGCCGAGGGCGCCGACCTGTTCCTGTGCGAGGCCTCCTTCACGTACGGCAAGGAGGACATCCCGGCGCTCCACCTCAACGGCCGCGAGGCGGGCGAACACGCGGCGCGGGCCGGGGCCGGGCGCCTCGTCCTCACCCACATCCCGCCGTGGACGGACGCGGAGGTCAACCTGTCGGACGCCCGCGCGGCCTACCCCGGCCCGACGGAACTGGCCGCGCCGGGGGCGGTGTACGAGCTCTGAGCCCGGTTCATGCGCGAGGGCCCCCCGAATCCTTGTGGCTCGGGGGGCCCTCGCGTGACGTTCCGGGGGCTTACGCCTTCGTGAGGTCCTCGACCTCTTCCTCGGGCTCACGGCCCGGGGTCGGGATGTTGAACTTGGTGATCGCGAAGCGGAACACCACGTAGTAGATCGCCGCGAAGACCAGGCCGATCGGGATGATCAGCCAGGGGTGGGTGGCGAACTTCCAGTTGAGTACGTAGTCGATCGCGCCCGCCGAGAACGTGAAGCCGTGGTGCACGCCGAGCGCCCAGGTCACGGCCATCGACACGGCGGTCAGGACCGCGTGGATCACGTAGAGGACCGGCGCGATGAACATGAACGCGAACTCGATCGGCTCGGTGATGCCGGTGACGAACGAGGTCAGCGCGAGGGACATCATCATTCCGCCGACGACCTTGCGGCGCTCGGGACGGGCGCAGTGCGTGATGGCCAGAGCCACGGCCGGGAGGGCGAACATCATGATCGGGAAGAAGCCCGTCATGAACTGACCGGCCGTCGGGTCGCCGTGCATGAAGCGCTGCACGTCACCGTGCCAGACGACACCGGAGGAGTCCGTGTAGTCACCGATCTCCTGCCAGGCGACCGTGTTCACGAACTGGTGCATGCCGACCGGCAGCAGGGCACGGTTGACCACGCCGAAGATGCCGGCGCCCACGGCGCCAAGGCCCGTCATCCACTCGCCGAACGAGGTGATGGCGTCACCGATCGGGCCCCAGATCAGGCCGAACAGCACACCCATGGCGGTGCCGATGAAGGCCATGAGGATCGGGACGAGGCGGCGGCCGTTGAAGAAGCCGAGCCAGTCCACCAGCTTGGTGCGGTGGAACCGCTGCCACACCACGGCCGATATCAGGCCCATGATGATGCCGCCGAGGACCTTCGGGTCGTTGTAGACGGCGGGGACGTCGACGCCCTTGTTCTCCGTCGTGTTGATGACGGCGTCGTGGACGGGGAACGCGGTCAGTACGTTCTTGTAGACCAGGAAGCCGACGAGGGCCGCCAGCGCCGTGGAGCCGTCGGCCTTCTTCGCGAAGCCGATCGCGACACCGATGCAGAACAGCAGCGGCATGTTCTGGAAGACGGCGTCACCGGCGGTCGCGAAGACCTTGGCGACGGTCCCCCAGCCGAGACCGTCCTTGCCGAAGACATCGTCCTGGCCGAGCCGCAGCAGAATGCCCGCGGCGGGCAGCACGGCGATCGGCAGCTGCAAGCTGCGGCCGATCTTCTGCAGGCCCTGGAACAGTCCGGAGCCCCGCTTCTTCGCGGGCGCCGCCGTAGCGGTGGCCGTACTCATCAACATCCTCCAGTAGGCAAGGCGCCGCCCGGGAGCATGGGAAAATACGGGGGGACGGCGGCGTCTCAGGGGAACGCGGTCAAGCCCGCGTGGTCTACACCATTGAGTGGTGTAGACCAGTTGTAGCACGGTGAGGGTTAGATAAGGAACCTTCGTTTTTTGTGGCCTGAGCCATACCCGGCAATACGGGCAAGACCGACTCCGAGCCGTCTCCCCGCCGTGACCTTTCCGTAGCCCCTCAGAGCCGGAACAACGCGCCGAGGCCCCCGGACCGAAGGGGTCCGAGGGCCTCGCGGGCGCGGGCCGAAAGGCCCGGCGAAAAGGGGAAAAGGGGGAGAGGGGGAGAGGGGGAGAGGGTAAGGGGGGAGAAGGTGTATGGCGTAGGCCGTACAGGGAGATGGGCTACGCCTTGATGTTCTCCTTCTCCAGCTCGTCCTCCTCCGGCTCCCGCCCCGGCGTCGGCAGGTTGAACTTGGTGATCGCGAAGCGGAACACCACGTAATAGACGACGGCGAAGCACACTCCGATCGGAATGATCATCCAAGGCTTCGTCGCCAGGCTCCAGTTGATGACGTAGTCGATCAGACCGGCCGAGAAGCTGAAGCCGTCCTTGACGCCGAGCCCCCAGCTCACCGCCATGGAAACGCCGGTGAGCACCGCATGGATCACGTACAACAGCGGCGCGATGAAGACGAAGGAGTACTCGATCGGCTCGGTGATGCCGGTGACGAGCGAGGTCAGGCCGACCGAGAGCATCATGCCGGCGACCTCCTTGCGGCGGTGCGGTCTGGCGCAGTGCGCGATCGCGAGAGCCGCGGCGGGCAGCGCGAACATCATGATCGGGAAGAACCCGGTCTGGAACTGGCCGGCCGTCGGATCGCCCGCCAGGAAGCGCGGGATGTCGCCGTGCACGACCGTGCCGTCCGGCTTGGTGAAGTCGCCGAACTGGAACCAGATGAACGTGTTCAGGAACTGGTGCAGGCCGATCACCAGCAACGCACGGTTGGCGACACCGAAGATGCCGGAACCCGCCGCGCCGAGATCGACCAGCCACTTGCTGAAACTGGTCAGCGCGTCACCGACCGGCGGCCACACCCACAGGCACAGCACCGCGAACACGATCGCGACCCCGGCCATGATGATCGGCACGAGCCGGCGCCCGTTGAAGAACCCCAGCCAGTCCACCAGCTTCGTACGGTGGAAGCGCTGCCAGAAGTACGCGGTCAGCAGGCCCATGACGATGCCGCCGAAAACCCCCGGATTCTGGTACGTGGCCAGAACGGCCGAGCCGTCCTTCGCGACACAGGCGCCCGCCGCGAGCTTCGCACCGGCGGCGCAGTCCTTCGGGAACTGCTGGAGAACCCCGTAATAGACGAGAAATCCGGCCACCGCCGCGAGCGCGGTCGAGCCGTCCGCCTTCTTCGCCATGCCGATCGCGACGCCCACGCAGAACAGCATCGGCAGCCCGAGCGCGCCGTTGAGCAGGGCGCCGCCCGCGCCGTTGAACACCTTGGCGACGTCGTTCCAGCCGAGCCCCGTCTTGCCGAACACGTCGTCCTGGCCGAGCCGGTTGAGAATGCCCGCCGCGGGTAGCACGGCAATCGGCAGCTGGAGGCTGCGGCCCATCTTCTGCAGCCCCTGGAACAGCCCGTTCCACCACTTGGGCTGCGGTACTGCGGCCGCGCTGCTGGCGCTCATCGGCAACCTCCTGGCTTGCGGAAACAAGCCGGTCCGGACGGTCGTTGCACACTGGTGTAGACCAGTTGCGGTATCGTCCGGAGCGGGCCCCTCGCGGGACATGGCTCCGGTGATCGCCATCCTTGGTCAGGCAGAATGCGCTCGCGCGCATAGCTGGGCCAAACGTGGGTTAACGTGACAAAGCGGACCTACCGTGGGCCGATACAGCGTTCTTCAAGAACCAGGAGAGACACATGGCCAGCAAGGCTGAGAAGATCGTCGCCGGCCTCGGCGGTATCGAGAACATCGAGGAAGTCGAAGGCTGCATCACGCGCCTGCGCACCGAGGTCATCGACCCGAGCAAGGTCGACGAAGCCGCCCTCAAGGCCGCCGGCGCCCACGGCGTCGTCAAGATGGGCACCGCGATCCAGGTCGTCATCGGCACCGACGCCGACCCGATCGCCGCGGACATCGAAGACATGATGTGAGCAACCCGCTCAGCGAAAGGCCCCTCCCGGACCAGGAGGGGCCTTTCGCGTACGCAAGGAACGCGCCCCCAGCGCCATCACCTAGGCTCATAACCATGTCTCGTATCGACGGCCGCACCCCCGAACAGCTCCGCCCCGTCACCATCGAACGCGGATGGAGCAAGCACGCCGAGGGCTCCGTCCTCATCTCCTTCGGCGACACCAAAGTCTTCTGCACCGCCTCCGTCACCGAAGGCGTCCCCCGCTGGCGCAAGGGCAGCGGCGAAGGCTGGGTCACCGCCGAATACTCGATGCTGCCCCGCTCCACCAACACCCGCGGCGACCGCGAATCCGTCCGCGGCAAGATCGGCGGCCGCACCCACGAGATCTCCCGCCTCATCGGCCGCTCCCTGCGCGCCGTCATCGACTACAAGGCCCTCGGCGAGAACACCATCGTCCTGGACTGCGACGTCCTCCAGGCCGACGGCGGCACCCGCACCGCCGCCATCACCGGCGCCTACGTCGCCCTCGCCGACGCCATCACCTGGGCCCAGGGCAAGAAGCTCGTCAAGCACGGCCGCCAGCCGCTGACCGGCACCGTCAGCGCCGTCTCCGTCGGCATCGTCGACGGCGCCCCCCTCCTCGACCTCTGCTATGAGGAAGACGTACGCGCCGAGACCGACATGAACGTCGTCTGCACCGGCGACGGCCGCTTCGTCGAAGTCCAGGGCACCGCCGAGGCCGAGCCCTTCGACCGCAAGGAGCTCAACGCGCTCCTCGACCTCGCCACCGGCGGCTGCGCCGACCTCGCCGCCCTCCAACTCCGCGCCCTGGCCGCGGTGTCCGGGGAGTAGACCGCGGCGTCCGGAGAGTAAAGAAGCAACCAAGGGGAACGCTTCCCGCGTCACTACGAGTACGGGCGTACGGGCCGACCGTGCGCCCGTCCGTAACTTCCGGCACTCCTTGAGCCGGCCTTTGTGGGGAGGACCCGACCGATGCGCCGAACCGTGCTCGCCGTCGCCACCGCGGCCCTGGCCGTCACCGTCACCGCCGGATGCGGCGCGGTCGACAAGGCGATCGACTGCGTCAAGACCGCGGACGCCATCGGCAACAGCGTCGACAACCTCGGCAAGGCCGTCGGCAAGGCCACGGACAACCCCACCCAGGCCGACCAGGCACTCAACGACATCGACAAAGAACTGTCGTCCCTGAAGAACAAGACGGACAACGCCGACCTGTCCAAGGCCGTCGACGACCTCAACAAGGCCGTCGGCAACGTCCGTACGGCCATCAAGAACGGCGACAGCACCCCCGACATCAGCGGCGTCACGAGCGCAGCCAAGGAAATCGGCAAGGTCTGCACGCCGTAAGCCCGGGGCAGCCGGGTCCGTCGCTCCCCCGATACTGGGACCATGACGCGCCTGATCCTCGCCACCCGCAACGCCGGCAAAATCACCGAACTCCACGCCATCCTCGCCGCCGCCGGGCTGCCCCACGAACTCGTGGGTGCCGACGCGTACCCCGACATCCCCGACGTCAAGGAGACCGGGGTCACCTTCGCCGAGAACGCCCTCCTCAAGGCGCACGCCCTGGCCCAGGCCACCGGCCTGCCCGCCGTCGCCGACGACTCCGGCCTCTGCGTCGACGTGCTGAACGGCGCCCCCGGCATCTTCTCGGCCCGCTGGGCCGGCACCCACGGCGACGACCAGGCCAACCTGAACCTCCTCCTGGCCCAGCTCTCCGACATCCCCGACGAACACCGAGCGGCCCACTTCGCCTGCGCGGCAGCCCTGGCCCTCCCGGACGGCACGGAACGAGTGGTGGAGGGCCGCCTCCTGGGCACCTTGCGCCACACCCCCGCCGGCACGGGCGGCTTCGGCTACGACCCGATCCTCCAGCCGGACGGCGAGACCCGCACGTGCGCGGAGCTGACGGCGGAGGAGAAAAACGCGATCAGCCACCGGGGACAGGCGTTCCGGGCGCTGGTGCCGGTGGTGCGGGAGCTGTTGGGCTGAGGGGGTAACGCGAAGGCCCGGCTCGCCGTCGTCGGCGAGCCGGGCCTTCGATTCCCAGGTCTGTGCGGCCTGAGGGACTCGAACCCTCACGGGATTTCTCCCATCGCACCCTAAATGCGAGGCGTCTGCCAATTCCGCCAAGGCCGCATACTGCCGACCTCTTATGCCCGGACGGCAGCGTCAGTGTACGGGGCGACCGGTCTCTGTGACGAGCGGCCTCGGTCGACGGGGGCGGCCCCAGGTAGCAGTGAGTGCATGGCAATTGGGGCAGAGGTACCGCAGGTTTTCTGCCCGGTTGTCCAGCCAATCGCCACTGATGTGGTCGATCTGCAGCGTGATCTGACGGCCGAGCCACTCGCCGACGTTGCCGCACGAGGTGCACCGGTACGGGACGCCGATCTCTTGGAGGGCCCTGTGGAGGCGGGCACGGTTCGTCCGTGGTGAGCCCTGAGGGAGTCGAACCAGGGTGACCGCTGCAGTCGGCTTGGGTTCGTGTGGTGGTGCCGAACTCCATGGGCGCCGCCTGAAGTGGCTTGTGTCGAGGTCCAGTTGGGCTATGCGGCGGCGAACTCGACGGTGGTTGGTGTCGTTCACGGGGAGGTCGAGGGCTCGCATGACATCGGCATAGCTGGTCGCACTGAGGACGGCCGCGCGCAGGGATTTCTCGGAGATGGCGACTCGGGCGTTGCTGAAATGGGAGGTGTCAATGATCTCCTGCTTCAGCATGCGCCCAAGCGCGGCTCGCGACCGGCTGTCATCAGGGACGCCAAGCGTCCGGGCAACACCGCGAATGCTCTGGGCTGTTGCTGCGGCCTCGGCCAGTTGCGCCCGTGTGAACGGAAGGTCGGTCGACTCTCGGTTGGCGCCCGGGAAGTGGCTGATGTCGATCCCGGCCGCTGCTATTCGGCGAGCGATGTGCGACATCGTTCCGCTTGCCGGCGTGGCGCCCAGCCTGGCGGCGACCTCGCGGAGTGTTGATGAGCAGGCCGCTGCTGCGGCAATGGCCTCGTCGGGGTACTTGCGCCAGGGGCTGCGTTGCTTGAAGTGGCTGGTGTCGAGGCCGAGCCCGGCAACCTTCTCCTGAAGGACGCGTCGCTGCCCGCCGCTCGCGCTCAAGCCGAGCTGACGCATCAGGTCGGCCCAGCTCTGCGCGGAGGCCACGGCGGGGGCCAAATGCTCGTATCCATAACGCTCAGGCATGGTTGGCCCGCCCCGGCGTGCTCGCCGTCGCTCCGGCGTGAGCCATGGGGATTCGCCGCCTTCGGCTGTCAGGGGCGCCAGATGTCGGCGTCCGATGCCGAATTGCGCCGACCGGTGTTGCAGCGCTGAAATGCCCGCTGACGGCAGCACCTATCTGCCGTGTTTCCCGGGCCGCCTCCGCCAGCAGCTCACGGGTGTACCTGACCGTCATGCCTTCCTCCGCCCCGGCCACGCGTTCGCGGCCTCGTACGGAGTAACGAACCGGATTCCGGACGGTCACACCCGGAATACGGAACGGCCCGCCCCGCTTAAGGGGGCGGGGCCGTCCCCGGCGCGGGTGGGGTCAGATGCCCAGGTCCTTGATGATCTTGGCGACATGGCCCGTCGCCTTCACGTTGTACAGGGCCCGCTCCACCTTCCCCGCCTCGTCCACGACCACCGTCGAGCGGATGACGCCCGTCACCGTCTTGCCGTACAGCTTCTTCTCGCCGTACGCCCCGTACGCCTCCAGGACCTCCTTCGAGGGGTCGCCGACCAGCGTGACCTTCAGGGATTCCTTCTCGCGGAATTTCGCCAGCTTCTCCGGCTTGTCGGGGGAGACGCCGATGACGTCGTACCCGGCGCCCGCGAGCAGCTCCAGGTTGTCCGTGAAGTCGCAGGCCTGCTTGGTGCAGCCGGGGGTCAGGGCGGCCGGGTAGAAGTAGACGATGACCTTGCGGCCCTTGTGTGCGGCGAGCGAGACCTCGTTGCCGTCGGCGTCGGGCAGGCTGAAGGCGGGGGCGGTGTCGCCGGGCTGGAGTCGCTCGCTCATGGGTTTCCTCCGGGAAGGCCGAGGGTGTGACGTACAACGACAGAGCCTAATGGGGGCCTGTGACAGTGCATCGGCGGCGGAGCTGACAGACTGTGGATGACGGATGACCCCATACGACCACCGGAGGCGGCGCAGTGTCGGATGCCAGGACCCCTGCGCAGATCGAGGCGGACATCAGGAGCCGGCGGGACCAGCTCGCGGTGACCCTCGACGAGATCGGGGTGCGGCTGCACCCGTCCACGATCGTCGGCGATGCCAAGGCCAGGTTCGCGTCGGCCGTGGATCACACGGCGGGCCGGGCGTACGTCGCGGTGAACCGTACGGTGAACGACGTGAAGGCGCAGTTCGTGTCCGAGGACGGGGCGCCCCGGGTGGAGCGGATCGTGCCGGTCGCTCTGGTCGCGGTGGGCCTGGTGGGGCTGCTCGCGCTTTCGGCGAAGAAGCGGCGGGCTTGAGGGCCTGGCTCGGACCCTTCGGCGTACGCCCGGCGCCGGGGCGGGTAGGTTCGACCCCGTGAGCGAGAACACCCACGACAAGCTGCCCATCCGGATGTTGCACGACCGTGTGCTGGTCCGGTCAGACTCCCCCGAGGGCGAGCGGCGTTCGGGCGGCGGCATCCTCATTCCGGCGACCGCCGCCGTAGGTAAACGGCTGGCCTGGGCCGAGGTGGTGGCGGTCGGCCAGAACGTGCGCACCGTGGAGCCGGGTGACCGGGTCCTGTACGACCCCGAGGACCGTGCCGAGGTGGAGGTGCGGGGTGTGGCGTACGTGCTGATGCGTGAGCGCGATCTGCATGCCGTCGCTTCCGAGCGGGTGTCGGTGGATGCGACCGGGCTGTATCTGTAGCCGCTGAGCCAAGGGCTGGTGACCGGTGTCACCAGCCCTTTTGCATGCCCTTTGCTATCGTGGTGGGACCCCGACGAGACGCGTCGTACCGGGTCAGGACAAGACGACGCACCCCGTATGTGTTCGCGTCTTTCGGAGGTGCCGTCATGGCATGGGTCCTGCTCGTCGTCGCTGGTCTGCTCGAAGTGGGCTGGTCGATCGGGATGAAGTACACCGACGGATTCACCCGGCTCGTGCCCAGTGTGCTCACTGGTGCGGGGATCGTCGCTTCGATGCTGCTGCTTTCGCATGCTGCCAAGACGTTGCCCATTGGTACGGCGTACGGCGTGTGGGTCGGGATCGGGGCGGCCGGTGCGGCGGTGCTCGGCATGGTGGTGCTCGGTGAGCCGGTCACCGCTGCCCGGATTTTCTTCGTCTGTCTGCTGCTCGTCGCCGTGGTCGGGCTGAAGGCGACGAGCGGGCATTAGCTGGGCGCTCCGCTGACGGGGGCCGTCGACTCGCTTGGCGCCAGGGCCTTACCGGCTTCTCGAATTGCGGGGGCGGTCGGCGATGCCGGTTGTCGTGCCGGCTGTTCCCGTGGTCGTGCCGGTGTTGGTGGCGCCGCCGTTGTCGGTGGCTCCTGTGTTGGTGCCTCCGTCCGTGGTGCCGCCTTGTGTCTGACCTTGCGTCTGTCCTTGGGTCTGACCCTGGGTCTGGCCCTGTGTCGACCCTTGGTTCTGCCCCTGCGTCTGGCCTTGGGTCTGGCCCTGCGTCGGACCCTGGTTTTCGCCCTGCGTCTGGCCCTGGTTCTGGCCTTGGGTCTGGCCCTGGTTGCGGCCGCCGGTCTGGCCCTGGTTCTGTCCCTGGGTCTGGCCTTGGTCTTGTCCTTGGTTGCGGCCGGGGGTCGGGGTCGGGGACTGGAACGGGTTCGGGGCGGGCGGTTCGACCGGGATGCTCGCGCCGTCCTGGAGTTCCAGGTCGAAGTCCTTGGCCTCGCTGCCCTGGAGGGCGCCCTTGGTGTACTGGGCCCAGATCTGCGCGGGCAGGCCGCCGCCGTTCACGCGGGGAAGGCCGAGTGCTCCGTACAGAGGCTGCTGGACGGCCGTTTCGGGGTCGGCGCCCATCAGTGCGACGACGGTGGCGAGGTCCGGGGTGTAGCCCGCGAACCAGGCGGCCTTGTCCTGTTCGGCGGTGCCGGTCTTGCCGGCGGCGGGACGGCCCGCCGCCTGCGCGTTTGTGCCCGTGCCGCCCTCGACGACGCTCTGCAGCATCGACGTCGTGGTGTCGGCGGCCTCGCGGCTGACGGCCTGCTTGGTGTCCTGTGAGGGCAGGTCGGTCTTCTCGCCGTCCTTGCTGACCGATTCGACCATCGTGTACGTGCCGTGGCGGCCGTGGCCGGCGAGCGTGGCGTACGCCTGTGTCATGTCGAGGACGCTCGCCGTGGACGGGCCGAGAGCGATCGACGGGGTGGCGGTGAGGTCGGGGGTGTCGGCGGGGATGCCGAGGTCGATCGCGGTCTGCTTGACCTTGGAGGGGCCGACGTCGACGGCCATCTGCGCGTACACCGCGTTGACGGACTTGTCGGTGGCGGTGCGCACCGTGATCGGCCCGTAGGAGGCGTCGTCCTCGTTGGCGGGCGCGTAGTAGCCGCCGTCCCAGCCTTGTACGGGGCGCTTGTTGGTGCCGTCGTAGATCGTGTTGGGGGTGATGGTGCGGCCGTCCTGCGTCTTGGATTCGTTGACGACGGCCGAGGTGAAGACGAACGGCTTGAAGGTGGAGCCGACTTGGAAGTCGCGGCGGGTCGCGTTGTTGACGTACTGCTTGGTGTAGTCGATGCCTCCGTACATCGCGAGGACCTTGCCGGTGGCGGGGTCGATGGAGGCGCCGCCGACGCGGACGTTGCGGTCGGCCTTGCGGTCGGTGCTGAGCTTGGAGTTGACCTTGTCGTCGACGGCCTTGACGAAGGCGTCCTGCTTGTCCTTCTGGATGGTGGTGGTGATGCGGTAGCCGCCGGTGGCGAGGGTGTTCTCTTCGATGATCTTGTTGGTGGTGAGGTAGTCCTTGACGGCTTCGACGAGGTAGCCGCGCTGGCCCGCGAGGCCGGCCCGGGGCTTGACCTTTCCGGGTACGGGGAAGGTGGTCGCGGCCCGCTCGGGGGCGCTGAGCCACTTCTTCTTGACCATGCCGTCGAGTACGTAGTTCCAGCGGGCCAGTGCGCGCGGTTTGTTCTCGGGGTGGGCGATCACGTCGTACGCGCTGGGGGAGTTGAGGAGGGAGGCGAGGTAGGCGCCCTCGGCGGTGGTGAGCTTCTCGACGTCTTTGCTGTAGTACGCCTGGGAGGCGGCCTGGATGCCGTAGGCGTTGCGGCCGAAGTAGCTGGTGTTCAGGTATCCGGCGAGGATGTCCTCTTTGGTCTCCTCGCGATTGAGTTTGATCGCGATGAAGAATTCCTTCACCTTGCGGGTGACCGTCTGTTCCTGGCCGAGGTAGTAGTTCTTGACGTACTGCTGGGTGATGGTGGAGCCGCCCTGGGTGCCCTTGCCGGTGAGGGTGTTCCAGGCGGCGCGGACCATGGCCTTGGGGTCGACGGCGCGCTCGGAGTAGAAGTCGCGGTCCTCGGCGGCCAGTACGGCGTGCTGCACGGTGAGCGGGACCTGGGAGAGCTGGACGTTCTCGCGGTTGATCTCGCCGTCCGAGGCGAGCTGGGTGCCGTCGGCGTACAGGAAGACGTTGGACTGGGCGGTGGCCCCGGCGTTGGCGGCCGGGATCGACACGAGCATGTAGCCGGCGACGAAGCCGCCGATGAGCAGCAGGGCGGCGAGCAGGAAGAGGCCGAGCACGACGCGCCAGCGGGGAACGAAGCGGCGCCATCCGGTCCGCTTGGGGCGCTTGCCCTCTTTCGCCTGGCCCGGGGGTGCTGCCGCCGCGGTGGGGCCGGGCTCCGGCTCGGGTCCGTCGGCGGTGAGATCCCGGGGCGTCCACTTCTGCGGCGCCTCGTGTCCGGGCTTGGGGGGCTCCGGCTGCTCGTCGTCGCTCATGTCTCTCCGGCCGTTGCATCTCGGGTCGTTTGCGCACTGTATGGGGCGGTTGGTGCTGTAGGGACATCTTGCATGCCGCACCGCGGAAATTCCGTCGCGAAGGGCCGTGGGGCTGGGCTAGGCTCCTGCGCTTTGGTGCCGACGGCGGAGAGGGGGGCGTTCGTGCGGCTGTACGGGGTTGTTGCCGCGGGTGGGTTCCGGCGCTATACGACGTACCGGGTCGCCACCGCGGCCGGGGTGTTCACCAACACTGTCTTCGGCGTGATCGTGGCCTACACCTATATAGCCCTGTGGGGCCAGCGCCCCAACCTCGGCGGCTACGACCAGTCCCAGGCGCTCACCTATGTGTGGATCAGCCAGGCCATGCTGATGACGGTCAACCTGTTCGGCGGTGGCTTCGCGGACGAACTGGTGGAACGCATCCGTACGGGTGACATCGCGATCGACCTGTACCGTCCGGCCGACCTCCAGCTGTGGTGGCTGTCCGCCGATCTGGGCCGGGCGCTGTTCCACTTCCTGGGGCGCGGGGTGGTCCCGCTGGCCTTCGGCGCGCTCGTCTTCGACCTCGCACTGCCGACGGACCCGCTGACCTGGCTGGCCTTCCTCCTCGCGGTGCTGCTCGGTGTGGTGGTGAGCTTCGCGCTGCGCTTCCTGGTGGCGCTCTCGGCGTTCTGGCTGCTCGACGGGGCCGGCGTCGCCTCGCTCGTCTCGATCGCGGGCCTGTTCTTCTCCGGGATGCTGCTGCCGCTCAACGCCTTCCCCGGCCTGCTCGGCGAGGTGGCTCGCGCGCTGCCCTGGTCCTCGCTGCTCCAGATCCCGGCGGACGTCCTGATGGGCCGGCACCGGGGCTGGGGCCTGCTCGGCGCGTACGGCTTCCAGCTCGGCTGGGCTGCGGTGCTCCTCGGCACGGGCCGGCTGCTCCAGTCCGCTGCGGTACGGAGAGTGGTGGTGCAGGGTGGCTGAGACGGTGACCGAGCGGCGGCCGGCGCCGGGTGTGTGGGCTACGTACAGGATGATCGCCGGGATGTGGATCCGCTCCACACTCGCCTATCGGGCGTCGTTCGTGATGATGCTGGTCGGGAACTTCCTGGTGACCGCGTTCGACTTCGTCGTGATCGCCCTGATGTTCTCGCAGGTCCGCTCGCTCGGCGGCTACTCCTTCGCCGAAGTGGCGTTCCTGTATGGGACGTCGACGACGGCGTTCGGGCTCGCGAACGCGGTGCTCGGCTCGATCGACAAGCTGGGCGCGCGTGTCCGCGACGGCACCCTCGACACGCTTCTGGTGCGCCCGGCGCCCGTCCTAGCCCAGGTCGCCGCCGACCGCTTCGGCCTCCAGCGCCTGGGCCGGCTCCTGCAGGGCCTCATGGTCCTGGCCGGTTCGCTGGTGTCCCTGGACGTCCACTGGACGGTACTGAAGGTGCTCCTGGTGCCGGTGATGCTGCTCAGCGGCACCGCGATCTTCTGCGCCGTGTTCGTGGCGGGCGCGGCCTTCCAGTTCTGGGCGCAGGACGCGGCGGAGGTGCAGAGCGCGTTCACGTACGGCGGCCAGACGCTGCTCCAGTATCCGCCGACGGTGTTCGCCAAGGACATGGTGCGGGGCGTCACCTACATCCTGCCCCTGGCTTTCGTGAACTGGCTGCCCGCGCTGTACATCCTGGGCCGCCCGTACCCGCTGGCCCTGCCGGGCTGGCTCGCCTTCGCCCCGCCGCTGGTGGCGGCCGCCTGCCTGGCGCTGGCGGGCCAGGCCTGGCGGGTGGGCATTCGTTCGTACCGCAGCACGGGGAGTTGAGAGAGCCTGTGACCTCATCCCGCATGACGGACAAGGGAGTTGACATGGTCGGCCTGGACAAGGGAATTGACGTGACGAGCCCGGGCCAGGGAGTCGACGTGGCGACGAGCCCGGGCCAGGATCTGATCGAACTCGACGCCGTGGCGAAGGTCTTCGACGTACGCCGCAAGACGGGACGGCTGCGCCGCGAGAAGCGGCAGGTCAGGGCGGTCGACGGGATCAGCTTCCGGGTACCGCGCGGCGAGATGGTCGGCTACATCGGCCCGAACGGCGCCGGAAAGTCCACCACCATCAAAATGCTGACGGGCATCCTCACCCCGAGCGCCGGAAGGCTCCGGGTGGCGGGCCTGGACCCGTCCCGGGAACGTACGAAACTGGCGCAGCGAATCGGCGTGGTCTTCGGCCAACGCACCACGCTGTGGTGGGACTTGCCGTTGTACGACTCCTACAAGCTGGCCCACCGCATGTACCGCATCCCGGACGCCCGCTTCCGGGAAAACCTGGACAGATGTGTTGAACTCCTCGACCTGTCAAGCCTGTTGGACGTACCCGTGCGCCAACTCTCCCTCGGTCAGCGGATGCGGGGTGACATCGCGGCGGCGCTGCTGCACGACCCGGACGTCCTGTACCTCGACGAGCCGACGATCGGCCTCGACGTCATCAGCAAGGCAAAGGTCCGGCAATTTCTGCGCGACCTGAACGCCGAACGCGCCACCACGATCCTGCTCACCACTCACGACCTGACCGACATCGAGCAGCTCTGCAAGCGGGTGATGGTCATCGACCACGGGCGCCTGATGTACGACGGCGCGCTGGCCGGACTGCACGAGGCGGGCGAGAGCGAACGCACCCTGGTGGTCGACCTGGAGCGCGAACTCCCGCCGGTACGGGCCGAAGGCGCGCGTGTGGTGAAGGTGGAGGGCCCCCGCCAGTGGCTCGCCTTCCCGGCCTCGGCGTCGGCGGCGCCGCTGGTGGCGCACATCGCGGCGGAGTACCCCTTGGTGGACCTGTCGGTACGTGAACCGGACATCGAGGCCGTGATCGCGAGAATGTACGAAGACCGAGGCCTTCACTAGTCTTCACGCCATGACGAGTGAACCAACGGGTGGGCTGCCGGAGATGCGGGCCTCGGACGCCGAGCGGGAGCGGGTCGCCGAGTCGCTGAGGGACGCGGTGGCCGAGGGCCGGCTCGACATGGAGGAGTTCGAGCAGCGCCTGGAGGCGGCCTACAAGGCGCGTACGCATGGTGAGTTGGAGCCGCTCGTCCGTGACCTGCCCGCGCCGGGCACGGCAGGGCCGGCGGCCCCGGTGGCCCGCCGCACGGAGGACGAGACCGAGGTGCACTGGCCGTCCCGCATCGGCCACCCGCCCACCTCCAAAGGAGGCTTCGCCCTCTGGGGCGGCTTCAACCGCAAGGGCAACTGGACGGTGGCGAAGAAGTTCACCGCGTTCGCGATGTGGGGCGGCGGCGACATCGACCTGCGCGAGGCCCGCTTCGAGGACCGCGAAACGGTGCTACGCCTCTTCACGATCATGGGCGGCATCGGAGTCACGGTCCCGCCCGAACTGAACGTCCAGGTAAAGGGCTTCGGGATCATGGGCGGAGTGGGCGGCTCGAAGGCCAACGGCGAGGGCACGCCGGGCTCCCCCCACGTCAAGATCGTGGCGTTCGCCCTGATGGGCGGCATCGGGGTGGACCGGAAGCTGAGGCGAGCGCAGAAGGAGCGGTTGCGGTTGGAGAAGCGGGAGGAGAAGGGGCGGAAGGAGCTGGGGTGAGCCCGGCGGGGATCGGCACTCGCACCAACTCCCTTGGCTGTGCGGCCAGTTCAGGATGAGAGGGCCGGTCGGAATGAGAGGCCTGCCGGGATGAGAAGCCTGTCGGGATGAGAGGGCCTATCCGCCCAGCGCGTGCGACACCGTGTAGATCAGCAGGCCCGCCAACGCGCCAACCACCGTTCCGTTGATCCGGATGAACTGGAGGTCGCGGCCGATGTTCGCCTCGATCTTGCGCGAGGTGTCGTTCGCGTCCCACGATGCCACCGTGTCGGTGATCAGTGAGGTGATCTCGGCTCGGTAGGTCGAGACCACGTACGCCGCCGCGTCCTCCAGCCAGCCGTCCACCTTGGACTGGAGGCGGGGGTCGGTGGACAGGCGGGTGCCCAGGGAGAGCAGGGACTCCCTTGCGCGCAGGCGCAGTTCGCTGTGGTCGTCCTCCGCCGCCGCGATGATCATCGACCGTACGGAGGACCACGCCGAGGCGATGATGTCCTGGACCTCGGGGCGGGCCAGTATCTCCGACTTGAAGCGCTCCACCCTGGTCCGGGTGTCGGAGTCCGACTGGAGGTCGGCCGCGAAGTCCGCCAGGAAGCGGTCCAGGGCGCCGCGCGCCGGGTGGGCCGGCATGTCGCGCATCTCGGTTATGAAGCGCAGCAGCTCCTTGTAGACGCGCTCGCCCACCTTGCGGTCCACGAAGCGCGGGGTCCAGCCGGGGGCGCCGCCCTGCACCGCGTCCATCACCGAGTCCCCGTGCAGCACCAGCCAGTCGTGGGCCCGTACGCAGACCAGGTCCACGGCCTTGCGGTGGCTGCCGTCGGCGACGATCTTCTCCAGCGCCTTGCCGAGGCCCGGCGCGATCTCCGCCGCGTCCGCCCGGCGGGTGATCGCCTCGCCCACCACCGCCTGGACGTCGGAGTCCCTGAGCACCGTCAGCGCGCCGCGCAGGGCCGTGGCCAGCTCCGATGTGACCCGGTCCGCATGGTCGGGCTCCGCGAGCCAGGTGCCCAGGCGGCGGCCGATACCGAGGGCCTGGAGGCGGGTGCGTACCACCGCCGCCGACAGGAAGTTCTCGCCCACGAAGGTGCCGAGCGAGGCGCCGAACTGGTCCTTCTTGTTCTGGATGATCGCCGTGTGAGGGATCGGCAGGCCCAGCGGGCGGCGGAACAGGGCCGTCACCGCGAACCAGTCCGCAAGGGCGCCCACCATGCCCGCCTCGGCCGCCGCCGCGACGTAACCCGCCCACGCGCCCGCGCCCGAGCGGTCCGCCCAGGTGGCGAGGCCGAAGATCACCGCGACCAGGAGCAGCAGGCCGGTCGCCGTCGCCTTCATGCGGCGCACGCCCCGGCGCTTCTCCTCGTCGGCCGCCGTGTAGGCGAAGGGCGACGAGCGGAGCGTGCGCGCGGCCGTGTCCGCCGTCACCGCCACCTGGGCGTCGGGCCCCGATCTCGTACGTTCCATTCGCTCCACCCGTCCGCGCCTCGCGTGTGCACGACCCCGATCAGTCTCGTACGGCCCGATCCGTTCCGTACGACCTCTACATGAACTACTTACGGCGCGCACGCTGAGTTCCCGTGCACCCGTACGACCACCCGTTCGCGTGGCCCCGCGGGCCTTCGCTCCGTACATTCGGATCATGTCCATGCGGACGCTTCGGTCGCATGCCGGGCGCCTTGCCCTGCTCGCGGTGGTGGTGCTGCTCGCCGCCGCCGTCTACGCCGTGGTCGTGCCCGCGCGGGCCGGGGCGGGCTCCGACGACGGCGACTGGGCCGGGACCTGGTACGGCGCGCCCGTCGGTGCCGAGCCCGGAGGCGGGGCGGCCCGTACCGTACGCAATGTCGTGCACACCTCACTCGGCGGCAGCCGGGCCCGCGTCACCGTCTCCAACCTGTTCGGGAACGTCCCGCTCGACCTGCGCCACACCACGCTCGCGACCGTGGCCGACCCCGCGCGGACCATGCGGACTCTGACCTTCCGCGGCCTCGCGCGGGTCTCCGTGCCGGCCGGCGAGGAGGTTGTCAGCGACCCGCTGGCCTTCGAGGTGCCCGCCTCGGACGATCTTTACGTGTCCGTGTACGCGGCCGGACCCGTCACCTGGCATCCCGGGGCGCAGGAGACCTCCTTCGTGGCTCCGGGCGGCGTCGACCGGGCGGCCGATCCCGGGATGTTCGCGCAGGTCACCGGGGCGTGGCGGTATGTCACCGCCCTCGATGTGCAGGGGCCAGGGGCTGCGGCCGGCAGCGTCGTCGTGATCGGGGACTCCATAACCGAGGGGATCGGGTCCACGCCGGGGACCGATCGCCGGTGGACGGACGTACTGGCCGAACGCCTGCGGGGGCCACACGCCGCGCTCGCCCCAGATGACGGTTCGGCGCCGCGGGCCGTGCTCAATGCCGGGATCGGCGGGAACGGACTGCTCACGCGGCTCGCCGGACCCACCGGGCTCGAACGCTTCCAGCGGGACGCGCTGGGACGGGCCGGGGTTCATACGGTCATCGTCGAACTCGGCATCAACGACATGCTCGGCGGGGAGCGGGATTCCGCCGCGCTGCTCGCGGGGATGCGGGAGCTGGTGCGGGTGGGGCATGCGCGGGGGGTACGTGTGCTCGGCACGACGCTCTCGCCGTGCGGCGGGCTTCGGACCTGTACGGGGGCGGTTCAGCGGGTTCGGGGTGCGGTGAACTCAGCGATTCGCGGAGGCGGGGTCTATGACGAGGTCGTCGACATAGACCGGGTGCTGCGGGATCCGTACGCGCCGATGGCGTTGTGGGACCCGTATGACTGCGGGGACCGGCTGCATCCCTCTGACGCGGGGTATTCGGCGATGGGCAAGGGGGTGGACCTGGGCGCACTGTGAAGGGCCAGAGGCCCGATGCAGCCGCCCTCGCTCTCGCCCCCGCCGGGCGCACGGCCGAACGGCTCCTGTCTGTCCCTGCCGTACGGCCATGCACCCGACCACTATGGGGAGTTGCCCCTAGGTACGGCCCGGTGACGGACCCTGCTCAACGAACCCCGAACTTTCCGCGGATCTCCCTACCGAGCTGCCGGGCTGCCGAGCTACCGGGCTGCCGGGCCTTGCGGGTGACGGCCCAGGAGGCGACGGAGACGGCCGCGGCCACGCCGAACACGGAGGGCCAGGCGCCGACCTTCTTAGCCAGCGGATGCGACCCGGCGAACGCGGCGACGTAGGCGGCGCTGAGCCCGACGGCGGCCTTGGCCCCGGCCGCCTGCTGCCACTGCCGCGCGGCGAGCGCCCCGGCGACGGCGAGGGCGACCCCACCGAGCGGCCGCTTCTTGCTCCACCGGGCCACGCCGTACCCCCCGATGAGCCCGCCAGCCGCGATAGCGGTTGCGAGAACCTTCGCCATGGTTTGCCTCCTGAAGCGCGGTTTCTTTGAGGCTAGCGGGGGCGTCCTGGGGCTTCTCGGGGGGCTGGGGGGGGGGCGGCTTGCGGGGGCCCGGAGGCAGGGTTCCCTTTACAGGGCATCGCCCTTGAGGGCATGAAGGAAGTCGGCCCAGGGCGCGGCCCCGAAGGATATGCGCGCTCCGTCGGGGCGTTTCGAGTCACGCACAGTCGTACGTGTCGAAAGGTGTGCGGTCTCCACACACTCCGTACCGCTGCCGCCGCTGTACGAGGACTTCACCCAGCGGATGTCGTGGTGATCCATCAAAGCTCCCTGCGGGCCCGATCGAGGAGCGCGGCAGACGTCTCGATGTCCAAAGCCTGTGCGCTCAGGTACTGGAACGCCAACTTATAGCGCTCCAACTCCTCGGGCTTCTCCATGAAGAGCCCGCCGCCGATGATGTCGACGTACACGACGTCGAGTTCGGGCGTCGGACCGCCCAGGATGACGAAGCTTCCGACGGCGGCGGCATGGGCTCCGTGTGCGAACGGCAGTATTTGTAGCGTGACTTGAGGCTGTTCGACTTGAGCTTGCAGGTGGTGCAACTGCTCCCGCATGACGTCCGGCCCGCCGACCATACGACGGATGACCGCCTCATCGATCACGGCCCAGATGTGAGGCGCGTCGTCCCGAACGAGCAGTTCTTGCCGCTTCATGCGGATGTCCACCATGTGCGCGATCTCCTGCTCGGTGCAGCGCATCTCGGAAGCGCGATGCACGGCCTCGGCGTACGCGCGGGTCTGGAGCAGCCCCGGAACGTACATGCAGGCGTAGTGGTCCTCGCGGACGACCTCGTCCTCCAGGGTCAGCATCAGGTTCATGGATTCGGGGATAGGGTCGGCGAGCGACCGCCACCAGCCTTGAATTTTGGCCCCTTTGGCGAGCTCGACGAGGGTTTTGCGCTCTTGCTCCGATGCGCCGTATTCCCGGCACAGGGCGTCCACGGCGGGCCACTTGACCGTTCCCTCCTTGGTCTCGTATCGACTCAGCGTTGCTTTGGAGACTCCGACGAGCGCGCCCGCCTCCTCCAGGGTGAGCCCCTTGCGCTCACGGAGACGGCGCAGGTCTGCGCCGAGCTGACGCCTCCGAGTGGTCGGTCCAACTGCCATGGTCGTGGCCCTTCGTGTCGATCTCTCTGAGCGTGCCCGGCCCACCCTGCTTGGGACAAGACAGCGCACGCGGGGGCGCGAGGACCTGTCGTATGCTCCTTCAACTCACTTTTGAGAGTTCCATATTGAGAGTTCCACTGCCACTCTGAAGGGGCATCGCGCTGCACAGGTAATCAACGGTGACTGGGGCGAAGGGTGGCTGTCATGGACGAATGCCGGTTCGGGATCGACCGGAAGGCGTGGAACCTCCCGTTCATGGCGGAGCCGGAAGAGCTCGCGGCCCTGAGACGCATCATGCGCCTGCATTTGACGATGTGGGGTTTGCCGCACGTAGTCGAGTCCGCGCAGTTGTGCGTGACGGAACTGGTGGCCAACGTGATTACGCATGTGGGTCCGCAGACCCCGACGACTCTGGCCGTGTCCATGAATGGCAACCTCCTACGTATCGAGGTGGTCGACCCCGACACGCGCGCACTCCCAACTCTGCTCGCAGCAAGGGCTGATGACGAGGCAGGAAGAGGGATGGCACTCGTCGAGGCGACGGCGGAGCGTTGGGGAGTGGTGCTCCGGTCGGACACGAAGGTCACTTGGTGCGAACTGGCAACCGGGCTCCGATCTCCGAACGGGCATGTTGATGACCCTCAAGTGGCCAGGGCTGAGGCGCTTTTGGGGATCTACTGCCTGGAAGCCAAGGAAAAGCAGAAGATGGCGGGTTGTGCATCCCTCTCCCTTGCGGAGGAAGCGACGATCGACGTGATCGCAGACCTCCTCCGCTGGCTCCACGTACACGGTCGAGATTCGGATGCGGTCATGGAACGTGCCTGGGGGCGCTTCGAGTCGGCGTCGAGTGGAGCCGGGTGATGGGGTCGATTACTGGGGCACGCTTTTCTTAAACTCGTCACCTTCGGGCCAGATTACCTGCGCGGCGACCTCGGCCGCATGGCAGAGCCTGAGGAGGTCCGGTCGGGGCTTGGAGGGAAGTAGCAAGGCAATATCGGGGCGAGGATTCAAAAGGCGGCGATAGTCAAAGAGTTGACCTATAGCCATGCGTATCGCTTCCCGAGTTACGTTCGCCTTCGCTTCGATCAAGAGCTTGTCGGTTGTGTCGAAGAGGTCAGTGTAGAGGGACTTTACCTCTCCTTCGGGCACGATCTTCTGCCGAATGACGACGTGGCCCTTGGATTCCAGGTATTGGCGGTACGCCTTGACGAGCTTTGCTTCGCGTCGGTCTGCTCGCCGCGGCTCGCCGCTGGGGGTCACGGTCATCTGCTCAACGTTGTACTTTTCGACCTCGACGTCCTGAACTAGGGTTTTTGATGCAGGGCTCGGAACCAGGTCATCAGCCGGAGGAGTCTTGTCCACTGGGTGAAGCCTGAACATGATGACGGTGCGAATCTCGCCGTCCGTATCCGGAGCATCAGTGGTGAACCAGGGTTTCTTCGCGTCGAGTACGAACTGTCCGAGGTTGGCAACAACTCCCTTTTCCGTAGACTCGAACAGTTGGAGCGAACGTTTCTGCTGCGCGTGCTCAGCGATGTCTAGGTTGCCCCCAGCCATCTCCTGGTCGCCGTACAGGCCCTCGCCACAGTAGTGATAGCAGCCGTCATCCCCCCACCCGTCGTAGTAGCCGTGTTGGCGTCCCCGCTTAGGGTTCGAGAAGAGGAAGACGTATGGCTGGTCCTTGGGGCGGCTAATTCCCTTTTGCCGGTTGCCGCCATACTTGTCGTGGATCTTCTTCCGCTCGACCTCCGCGCCAACGGCTGTTATGTCCAACGTGGGCCTCCTTGTGAATGCGATTATCGAGATACTGAACTACACGAGCGTAGAGATTGGTTCCCGTGTGGGATCTGCAAGCAGGTGGCGGTCCGAGGTCATCCTGCTGCGATCGCGGCGTACGTCAAAACATCCGCCGGCAGCTCATGCATAAGCTCCCAAGTGATAGCCATCGGCTTGCTGCCCTCGTGTTTGACGTACTGCACCGGGCCAAGCAGCATCCACGGCTGGGCGCCGCCGATGTCCGTATTTTTGTAGCGTCGGAGCTCGAAACCCAGATTCGGGTCGTCAGGCGCGTTGGTGATCAGCGCCGTATCGGAGAGGGGGGTCGCGGGGCGGATGGCATAGACGCCCGGCGCTTCGGGCTCGGCCACGGCCAACAACTGACGTGGGCCATCGGCTACGAGATCGACCCACTCGCGCGCCCCATTGAGAGTGCTCACGGACTCAAGGATGTGATTGGCGGCATGCACTCTCTCTGCGGCAGGCAGGCGGTACAGCACCTGCCGCACGGTGTCAGAGATGTGGCGAGCGAGGACGTGTGGCGTTGACTCGGTGCCCACCTCGGCATCAATAGTCCGCCAGCCACCCGCATCAAGCCCCCTTGAGCTGCTCGGTGAGGCGCAGCGTGATGAGCTGCTCGTAAAGACCGGTTGCGGGTTGCCCCGAATCGACGGTGTTGGTCACGCTGCGCCCCTCCCGTGGACTGTCACCCCCAGTGAATCAGGGGCCACTGACAATCCACGGAATCAGAGTGAATCAATCTGCCCCATGGCAATCCCCATAAGCCACCCCCGACCCGCACCAGCAATCCGCCCCCCGCCCAGGCGGCCACGCCACAGCGCGCCCCCGGGCCGCCAGCGTTGTCGCGTACTGCGGTAGCAGGTCCGCGTTCGCGGGGGACGAGGACTCCGATGCCGCGAAGGCCTCGTACGACGGGACCGTTCCCGTCACGATGCCCAGATTGGCCGTGCCTGCCGCCGCCAGTTCGCGCAGGGACGCCTCGATGTCCAGCAAGTGGGCGGCATGCGTGGGGTATTCGGATTGGAGTTCCGGGTACGCCGTCAGGAGTTCGTCCAGTTCTGGTTCCGGCCAGTGCAGGACCGCTACCGGGAACGGGCGGGACAGGGCTGCCCTGTAGCTGCCCAACTCCGCACGCAAGCGTGCCAGTTCGGCCTGGAGTTCTGCCGGGTCCTCCGAGCCGAGCGACCACAGGCGCTTCGGGTCATGGAGTTCGTCCAGGGTGATCGGCGCCGTATGCAGCTCGTCGGCCAGGGTGTCCCACGTGTCGTGGGTCAGGGCCAGCAGGCGGCGTACTCGGTGACGGGTCGTCAGCAACGACTGTGTGCTGTAGGGGATCCCCGTGACATCCACCACCTCCTCGCCAACCCCCAGCAAGGACAGGGCAGTTGTCAGCGAGGCGTGGGCCAGGTCCAGTTCGTCGTGGGCCTCCAGCGTCTCGGCGACGATCTCCCACGCCGCCGGGTCCAGCGGGGCCGCCGCCCGGATGCCGTCGATGATGGCGCGGGCCTCCGGCTCGTGGCCGTACTCCCACAGGTTCGCGGCCTTGAACGCCTTCACCAGGTGGGGGTGGTCCACCTTCGAGGCCAGCAGGCGGTCGTAGAGCGTGGTGGCCTTTGGGCGGTCGCCGGCGAGCTCCAAGTGGGCCGCGGCTTGCAGGAGCAGGGGCTCGTGGTCCTCCGGGTACTGCGCCGCGGTGCGCAGCAGACGCTCGGCTTCGGCAGTGTGATCGGCAGGCGTGTCGGGGCGCATGAGGGACACCGTACTGCTGTACGGGGGCCCGGCGGAGGGTGCTTCCGGCCCTGGTGGGTCGAGTCCGTGCCGTTGCGGGGCTGGTGAGTTGTGGTGTCGGCACCTACCCTGCGCCCGTGCGCACAGGGATACCGGTGATGGTGCAGGGCGGACGCGCCCGGCGGGCCTGGGCGGCCCGGGGGCTGTGGGCCGGGGCCGAGCTCGCCGTGACGGTCGGGCTCCTGGTGCTGCTGCTCGTCGCGCACCAGCTCTGGTGGACCAATCGGGAGGCGCGGGCCGAGGCCGGCCGCACTGTTGATTCCCTGGAGGAGGCGTGGGGGCCTTCCCGCGTCCCGGCCCCCTCGGGGACGGCGCCCGATGAGCCGGTCGCCGTCGGGGACGACCCCGGGGACCCCGGCGCCCCCGCTACCGGCGCCCCTCACCCCTCCGGTGGTCACGCCGCCCCGGGCACGCACATCACCCCGCAAGGGGACCAGGCGTACGCCGTCATCCGGATTCCCCGGATCGGGGTCACCGCGCCCGTCGCTCAGGGGATCAGCAAGGCCGGCGTTCTCGACAAGGGGTACGTCGGGCACTACGCGCAGAGCGCCCAGCCGGGGCAGGCCGGCAACTTCGCGCTCGCCGGGCATCGAAACACCCACGGGGAGCCGTTCCGCTACATCAATGAGTTGAGGGCCGGTGACCAGGTGATTGTTGAGACTCGGGACACCGTCTTTACGTACGTTGTTGATTCCGTGCTGCCTCAGACGTCCGCCCACGACAGCGGGACCATAGCTGCCGTCCCCCGGAGTGATGTCAAGCCCTCGTACGGGTACAGCACACCCGGGCACTACATCACGCTCACCACCTGCACGCCCGAGTTCACGTCCACCTACCGGCTCGTCGTATGGGGCAAATTGCGGGCGAGCCGTCCGCGTTAGCGTTCGGACATGCGTCGTTCAAATATGAGTCGTTCGGATATGGGTCGTCGTCGATCTCATGTGCTCTGGCTGGGGGTGCCCTACCTGCTGTATCTCGGGGCGCTGCCCTTCGTGAACAAGGTGCGGCCCGTGGTCTTCGGGCTGCCCTTCCTCTTCTTCTGGCTGCTGATCGCGACGCTGGTCACCCCGCTCGCCATCTGGTTCACCTGGAGGGGCGACAAGAGCTGGAGGGGCGACAAGAGCACGAGGGGGGCACGCGGTGAGTAGTGCCGCTGTCGCCACCACCATCTTCGGGGTCTTCATGGTGGGCACCGTCGCGCTCGGGCTCTTCGCCGTACGGGGACGTGGGGGTGGAGGGGGCGGGCTCGCCGAGTGGTCCGTCGGCGGGCGGAGCCTGGGGACCGTGTTCATCTGGGTGCTCATGGCGGGCGAGAGCTACACCAGTTTCAGCTATCTGGGTGCCGCGGGCTGGGGATACAACTACGGCGCCCCGGTCCTTTATGTGGTCGCCTACATGTCGTGCGGCTATGCCGTGGGGTACGTCGTCGGCCCCATGTTGTGGGCGTACGCGAAGAAGCACGGTTTGGTGGGGATCACCGACATGGTGGCCCACCGTTACGGGCGGCCGTGGGTCGGGGCGCTGGTCGCGCTGCTCGCCACCGTCTTCCTGCTGCCGTACATCCAGTTGCAGATCACCGGCATGGGCGTGGTTGTCTCGACCATCTCCTACGGGGCCGTCTCGCTCAACTGGGCTTATTTCATCGCCTTCGCCGTCACCACCGGGTTCGTGGTCGTCAGCGGGCTGCGCGGCAGCGCCTGGGTGTCCGTACTCAAGGACGTGCTCGTCATCGCCACCCTGGCCTTCCTCGCGATCTATGTGCCGCTGCACTATTTCGGCGGGTACGGGGACTTCCTCGACCGGGTCGTGAACGAGAAGAGCGACTGGCTTACGTTGCCCGGACACGGCGGGGCGTTCGGGAAGGCGTGGTTCGCCACCACGTCCGTGCTCAACTCGCTCACCGTGGTCATCTTTCCGACCACCGTGGCCGGGTATCTCGGCGCGCGCAGCGCCGATGCGCTGCGGCGCAACGCCATGCTGCTTCCCGCCTACAACGTGCTGCTCTTCGTGCCGATGCTGCTCGGCATGGCGGCGATCTTCGTCGTGCCGGGGCTCGCCGGGGCCGACTCCAACCTCGCGCTGTTCAAACTCGTCGTCGACTCGCTGCCCGCCTGGACGGTCGGTCTGATCGGGGTGGCCGCGGCGCTGTCCTCGATCGTGCCGATGGCCGTGTTCATGCTGGTCATCGGCACGATGTGGGGGCGCAGTGTGCTCTCGCTCGTGCCCCGGCTCCGGGAGCGGCAGAAGGGCGCCTCGCAGGTCGTGGTGGTCGTCGCGGGCGCGCTCGCCCTGCTCATGACGTACACCGTGCCCAACACCCTCGTACGGCTCTCGCTCATCTCGTACGAGGGGATGGCGCAGCTTCTGCCGATGCTGCTTCTGGGGCTCGTGTGGCGGAAGCTGACTCTGGTGGGCGGGCTCGCGGGTCTTGCCGTCGGGGTCGGGGTGGTCTGCGGGTTCGTGTTCACCGATCACGATCCGGTGTGGGGAGTCAACGCCGGGATCATCGCGCTCGGCCTCAACCTCCTTGTGGCGCTTGCCCTTTCGTGCCTGGGGCCGAAGGAGGCGCCGGCCGGCGAGTACGACGTACTGGCTCGCGATCCCATCCATGGGGAGGACGGCGAGGACGACGCGGAGCGCGAGGCGCTGCGGGCGTGAGGCGTGAGCGCCACCAAGGATTTTCAGTACACCAAGGCGGTCGCGAGGACGGCGGGCAGCAGGGCGGGCGGAACTCCAGCCGCTGTGACCTCATCCGCTCCCACGGCGACGCTCCGGCGGCGACCCCCGCTGAAGCGTCGTGTATAACGGCTGGAGGGAAATCCGCAGCGAATGAGTGACTGCGCATGTGTGACCGCGCATGACTGACCGCGCATGAGTGACTGCGACTGAGCGAGCGAGGGAGGGCGGCATGGACGGCGTGATCGCGCGTTCCGTACGGGTTGCCCGGCCGCTGCTCGGTCTCTTCCTCTTCCTGCTCGCCCAGGCCGTCCTCATCGAGGGCGGCATGCTCTCGGCCGCCGTCGCGCTCGCCGCGACCGCCGCCGCCGGCTCCGCGCTCGCCGTGTGCGCGACGCTCGCCTCCCGCGCGGTGCCGCAGGTGGCGCGCACCAGGGTGCGTACCGCGATCCGCGACCGGGAACGGCGTACCGCCTTCCTGCCGCAGCGCGACCCCGACGCCTCCGGGCGGCCCCGGCCCCGAGCGCCCGGGGCTCTCGTCCCGACGGCCGCGTAGGGGCACCCTCGTACCTCCGCTCCTCCCGGCTCGTCACGCCGACATGCACGTCACTCACGTGCGTTCACGTGTCATTCCTGACGAGACGCCCCGGAGGGCTTCCTCATGTTCACGTCCCTTTTCAGCGCTTTCGCGAGCCTCGCCGAGCACCTCGCGAGCCTGCTCGAACCGGTCTTCCACGGTGCTTCGACGGCCGCCGCGATCGTGCTTTTCACGGCTCTCGTACGTCTCGCTGTGCACCCACTGTCGCGGCAGGCGGCTCGGGGTCAGAAGGCGCAGGCCAAGTTGCGGCCGCAGATCGCCGCGCTGCGCGAGAAGCACGGCAAGGACAGCAAGGCACTCCAGAAGGCGGTCATGGAGCTGCATGCCGCCGAGAAGGTGTCGCCGCTGTCGGGCTGCCTGCCGAGCCTGCTCCAGATGCCCGCGTTCTTCCTGCTCTACCACCTCTTCTCCAGCAAGCAGCTCGGCGGGAAGGCGAACGCGCTGCTCGACCACACGCTGTTCGCCGCGCCGCTCGGCGGGAACTGGACGCAGGCCCTCGCCGACGGTGGGATCTTCGGTGCGCGGGGCCTGGTCTACCTCGTGCTGTTCGCGATCGTCGCGGCCGTGGCCACCTTCAACTACCGCCGGATGAAGCGGCAGATGGCGGCCACGCCCGTGCCCGTCGTCGCGCCGGGCGGGCAGGACGCGGTGCCCGGGATGGCGGCGATGAGCAAGTTCATGCCGCTGCTGTCGTTCGCGACGCTGTTCACGGTCGCCGTGGTGCCGCTCGCCGCCGCGCTGTACGTCGTGACCAGCACCACCTGGACCGCCGTCGAGCGGGCCTTCCTCTACAAGGACATGCTGCCCGCCCCGGCCGCGCTGGCGACCGCGGCATAGCAGTCGAACCCTGGTTACGGTCCAGTTTGTGAACGGGGTCTTGCGGAGTGGACGTCTTCCTTGGAGGATCGGACGATCCTCCGATGGCCGCTACCCATCGGCCGGGCCCGGCTCGACCAAGGGAGACTGACCATGAAGCTGCTGCGCGTAGGCAACGCCGGTGAAGAGCGCCCCGCGCTGCTGGACGGCGACGGGACCCTGCGGGACCTGTCGGGACTGGTAGCGGATATCGACGGCGAGCTGCTCGCCGACGAGTTCGCCCTGGACCGGATACGGGCCGCGGCCGACACCGGTGTGCTGCCCGCGTTCGAGGACGCCGGGGCGCGCATCGGGCCGCCGGTGGCGCGGATCGGCAAGGTCGTGTGCATCGGGCTGAACTACCACGACCACGCCGAGGAGACCGGCGCCGCGATTCCGGCCGAGCCGGTCGTCTTCTTCAAGGCGGCGGACACCGTGGTCGGGCCGAACGACACGGTGCTCGTACCGCGCCGGTCGGTCAAGACCGACTGGGAGGTCGAGCTCGCCATCGTCATCGGCCGCACCACGCGGTACGTGGGCGACGACGAGGACCCGCTGGCGTACGTCGCGGGGTACGCGGTCTCGCACGACGTGTCCGAGCGGGAGTTCCAGATCGAGCGCGGCGGCACGTGGGACAAGGGCAAGAACTGCGAGACGTTCAACCCGTTCGGACCGTGGCTGGTCACCCGGGACGAGATCCCCGACCCGCAGGCGCTCTCGCTCAAGCTCTGGGTCAACGGAGAGCTCAAGCAGGACGGGTCCACGTCGCAGCAGATCTTCCCCGTCGCGGAGGTCGTCCGGTACGTCAGCCAGTTCATGACGCTGTACCCGGGCGACGTGATCAACACGGGGACCCCGGCGGGGGTGGCCATGGGCCAGCCCGAGCCGAAGCCGTATCTGCGGGCGGGGGATGTTGTAGAGCTGGAGGTCGAGGGGTTGGGACGGCAGCGGCAGCTGCTAAAGGACGCGTAGGCTTTTGGAGCAAGAAGGAGGGCACCATGACTGTCGAGCAGACCGAAGTGGCGCTTGAGGAGTTCGTAGCCTTCGATGCCGCGGCTCCGGAGGGCTTCCACGTCGAGCTGATCAACGGGAGGGTCCTGGTGACTCCGGCTCCGGACGGTGACCACGACGAGAACGTCATGTTCATCGGGGACCAGGTACGGGCGCGCCGACCCGAGCTGCGCATGTACCAGGAGCGCGGGTTGACTGTGCCCGCCTACCGCGCCGGGCGGGCGCGTGTCGGCGGCGCGGTCGCCCCACTCGGGTACTTCCGGGGACAGCCGTCCTGGTCGGACCCTGCGGGCGTTCTCATGGTCGTCGAGGTGACGTCCGGGCGAGAGCAGGACGCCGACATCGACCGGGTCGACAAGCGCGACGCCTACGCTCAGGCCGGGCTCCCCGTCTACCTGCTCGTCGACCGCCATCGTGGCGAGGCCGTCGTGCACTGGGATCCGGAGGGCGGCAACTACCGTCACTCGGCGACGGCCGCCTTCGGTGCCAAGTTGGCCCTCCCCGACCCGTTCGGCTTCGACCTCGACACCTCCGAGCTCGCCTGACGGCTCGTTGAGGCCGGCGCCCCCCCGCACCGGCCTCAGCCCTGCTTCAGCCTCCCCAGCGCCTCCACCACCAGCGCATGATCCTCGGCCTGGGGCAGGCCCGACACCGTGACCGTGCCCACCATCCCGACGCCCTCGACCGTCACCGGGTACGAACCCCCGTGTGCGGCAAAGGAGTTGGGGTCCAGGCGGGACGACTCCTCGAATGTCGTTCCCTTGGCGCGGAAGCGGGCGCCCACCAGGAATGACGGGGCCGCATAGCGTTCGGCGACGCGGCGCTTGCGGTCGATCCAGGCGTCGTTGTCGGCGCTGGAACCGGGCAGTGCGCAACGGAACACCTGCCGCGCCCCGTGCCGTACGTCGATGACGACCGGCGCCCCGCGCTCCACGGCCAGTGAGCGCAGCAGCACCCCGAGTTCCCAGGCGTCCTCGTAGCTGAACTGCCGCAGTACGAGGCGCTGTTGCTCCGCCTCCAGCGTGGACACCGGGTCCGCCGCCGGGCCGCCTTCCGCCGCCTCCCGGTGTGCCGACGTGTCCCGGGCCCTCACAGGGCCAGCTCCACCGTCACGCCCTCGCGGGCCGAGCGGCGGGCCGCCTCCAGGACGTCCAGCGCGGCCGCCGCCTCGTGTGCGGTGACCGGGGGTTCGCCGCCCTCGCGCAGGGCCGTCGCGATCGCCGCGTAGTACGCCGGGTAGTCGCCGGGCACCGTTTCGAGGGGGCGGCCGCCGCCGGTCAAAGGGGACTCGCCGCAGCCCACCCGGCCCCACATCGACTCGGGCTCCACGCCCCAGGGCTCGTCCGCAGAAGGCCGCCTGCCCTCGCGCAGAGCCGCCTCCTGCGGGTCCAGGCCGTACTTCACGAAGCCCGCCGACGACCCCAACACCCGGAAGCGCGGGCCGAGTTGGGCGGTCGTCGCACTGGCGTAGAGGTGGGAGCGGACGCCGCTCGCGTGCGTGATCGCGATGAAGGTGTCGTCGTCGGCCTGGGCCCCGGGGCGGCGCACGTCGGCCTCCGCGTAGACGCGAAGGGCCGGGCCGAACAGGACGAGTGCCTGGTCGACGACGTGGCTTCCCAGGTCGTACAGCAGGCCGCCGATCTCGTTCGGGTCGCCCGATTCGCGCCAGCCGCCCTTGGGTTGCGGCCGCCACCGCTCGAAGCGGGACTCGAAGCGCTGGACCTCGCCGAGTTCGCCGTCCGCGAGCAGCGCCCGAAGGGTCAGGAAGTCGTTGTCCCAGCGGCGGTTCTGGAAGACCGAGAGCAGCAGGCCGCGCTCCTCGGCGAGGGACGCGAGGTCGCGCGCCTCGGCGGCCGTGCCGGCCAGCGGCTTGTCCACGACGACCGGCAGACCCGCCTTGAGCGCGTCGGTGGCGATCGGGACGTGCGTCTTGTTCGGCGAGGCGATCACGACCAGGTCGAGGCCCGCGTCGTACAACTCCTCGGGGGAGCCCGCGATGCGCACGTCCTGGCCGTGCTCGGCGCGGGCCTGCGCCTGACGCTCGGGGTTGGAGGTGACGACCGTGTCGAGGACGAGGCCGTCGGTCGCGGCGATCAGCGGGGCGTGGAAGACGGAGCCCGCAAGGCCGTAGCCCACGAGTCCCACGCGGAGGCCGTCGGTCTGGGGAGCGTTCATGGGATCCTTCATGCCATCCACTTAAGCAACGCTGTTGCCAAAGTGCAAGCAAGAGGGACAATGGGTCGGTGAACAGGAGCAATACGGGTGCGAACCTGCCGGCACTGCGCAACCACAACGCCGCCCTTGTCCTCGACCTGCTGCGGACAGCGGGCGAGGCGGGCATCAGCAGGCTGGAACTCGCCGAGCGCACCGGGCTCACCCCGCAGGCCGTCAGCAAGATCACCGCGCGGCTGCGGGACGAGGGCACGGCCACCGAGGCGGGCCGCCGCGCCTCCACCGGGGGCAAGCCGCGCACCGTGCTCAAGCTGGTGCCGTCCGCCGCGCACGCCATCGGGCTGCACCTGGACCGCGACGAACTGACCGCGGTCCTCGTCGACCTCGCGGGCACCCTGGTCGGCGCCAGGACCGTACCGCTGGACCTCGGCGCGCAACCGTCGTGCGTGGTGGAGGCGGCGGCCGCCGAGGCCGAGGCGCTGACCGGCGGGCGGCGTGTGCTCGGCGTCGGCGTCGCCATGCCGGGCCCGCTCGACCACGACAGCGGGGTGCTGCACCGCGTCACCGGCTTCCCGCACTGGAACGGGTTCCCGCTGCGCGACGCGCTCGCCGAGCGGCTCGGCCGGAAGGTCTTCCTGGACAAGGACACCAACGCCGCCGCCCTCGGCCTCGCCCTGCGCGCCGGCACCCGGGCGGGCTCGTTCGCGTACCTCCACCTCGGTACGGGGCTCGGCGCGGGGCTCGTGCTCGGCGGGGCGCTGCATCGCGGCGCCCGTACGGGAGCGGGCGAGTTCGGGCACCAGACGATCCTGCTCGGCGGGCCCGCGTGCGGCTGCGGCGGGCGCGGCTGCATCGAGGCGCTGTGCCTGGCGGCGGTCGCCCGCGGGGACATCGCGGCCGCGGCCCGCTTCCTCGGAGTGGGCGCGGCCAACCTCGTCGCGCTGCTCGACGTCGACGAGATCCTGCTCGGCGGCCGCACCGTCACCGCCGACCAGGACACGTTCGTACGGGGTGTGGCCGCGGTCGTCGAGGGACGCGCCCGGCGCGGCGGCGCCCCCGAGGTCCCGGTCCGCCCGGCCGCGGGCGGCCCGCACGCCGTCGCCGAGGGCGCGGCCCAGCTCGTCCTGGTCCCGGTTTTCGGCCGGGCGAATGTGGCGTACCCGCAGGCGTAGGGCGGGGTGAGGAGGCAGAGCGGTACGCCTCTGCCCGCAACGCCCATAAGAAGGCCCGATACCTATAAGAAGGCCCGATACCCATAAGAAGGCTCGATGTTGGGCTGATATTGGGCTGATAGGGCGGTCTTCACCGACGTGTCCTGGCCTTGCCGGGCGGGGCGGGCAAGGCGGGGTGTCGGCGCGTGGCAGGCTCGCGGGCCACGACCGGGTCCGACCGGGAGGCGCGGACTCCGGGCGGGCGGCGGCCGCCGAACCCCGAACGCCGCGAGCTGCAAAGGCCCCTCATGCGACTGCGCACTGCCCTCGTCACCGCAGTGGCCGCCGCCACGATCGCCCCGCTCGCGGGGGTGGCCGCGGCCGACGACGGCGGGCTCCCGCCCGGGCGGCACAACGTGGCGCCGCTCAAGCCGGTCGTCACCGCGATGCCCGTCGACCCGCCGCTCAGCCCGAAGCCGCCCGTCTGCGTCGGCCGGACCGGCTCCGAGTTCCCGCTGGACACGAAGATCCACGGCGGGCCCGCCGAGTACCGCCCCGGCGGCGGCAGCCAGGCCTGGTCCCTCGACCTCACCAACACCTCGCGCGAGGCCTGCGACGGCATCCACCCCGTCCTCGTCCTCGTCGACCGGGACCGTACGCTCAAGAACGCCGAGATCCGGATGGAGTTCGAAGACCCGGCCACCGGCCGCAGCCACTCGGTCGCGTTCCTCAGGACCGACGAGGACGAGCACATCGGCGTCTTCGACGACGGCTTCCCCGGGTTCGTCATCGGCGCGGGCAAGACGCTCACCGTGCCGGTGCGGCTCGGATTCACCGCCGACGCCGGGCCCGACCAGGTCACCGCGAACGCGGCGATCGTGCAGCGCCGGGGCGCCAACGGGCAGTGGGTGGGGGAGTCCGGCGACTACCGCTTCGACATCGCGGCCGAGGACGACCTCCTGCGGCAGATCGACAGCGAGCTCGCCGCGACCGGCCGGGGCAGCGCGCTCGCCCACCTCGGTCTCACCGCCGCCGTACTGCTCATCGCGGGCGGCGCCCTGGTGAGCGCGTCCCGCCGACTGCGCACCCGCAGCCGCTGAGAGCCCGCGTCCGACCAGGAGGACGACCCCAGCTGTTCACGTGCTCATGCGAGCATCGCCCCTGTGGAAAACCCGAACGACGCCCTGAACGACGCTCCGTACGACACCCCGTATGACACTCCGTACGACTCCCTGACCGGCTACCCCGAGAACCAGGCCCCCGGCGCCCCCATCCGTTCCGGCATCCCGGAGCACGGACGCATCCCCAAGTACTACGCCGTGAAGGCCCAAGTCGCCCTACTCATCGACGAGTTGGGGGAGGGTGATCTGCTGCCGACCGAGCGTGACCTGGCCCTGCGCTACGAAGTCGCCCGGGAGACGGTCCGTCAGGCGCTGCGCGAGCTGCTGCTCGAAGGGAGGCTGCGCCGTCAGGGCCGGGGCACGGTGGTGGCCGGCGCCAAGCTGGAACAGCCGCTCTCGCTGGCCAGCTACACCGAGGGCGTGCGCCGCCAGGGCCGTACGCCCGGACGCCACCTCATCACCCTCGAACGCTTCCCCTGCCCGCCCGCGCTCGCCGCCGAGACCGGGCTTGAGCGGGGCGAACCCGTCTGGCACATGGAGCGCGTCCTGCTCGCCGACGACGAACGCATGGGCCTGGAGAGCACGTACACGGCGGTGGCCCGCATGCCCGACCTGGACAAGGAGTTCACGCCGGACTCCTCCTTCTATGCCTATCTGCGCGACCGGCTCGGGGTCACGCTCGGGGACGTCGACGAACGCATCGAAACGGTCCTGGCCACACCTCGGGAGGCCCTGCTCATCGGCACCCCGCCCGCGCTGCCGATGCTGCTCATCCACCGGGTCTCGCGGGATGCGGAGGGCCGGCCCCTTGAGCGTGTACGCACCCTGTACCGGGGGGACCGGTTTTCCTTTACGACCCACCTCGGGCGGTGACGGGGGCCGGTGGGGAGCGACTGCGGGCCGTCGGGGCGATTGCGCAGTTCCCCGCGCCCCTGGTGGTACTGGTGCTGGCCGGCATCGAGCATTTCAGCCCGTCCGGCGTTTGAGGACGAGCGCCCTTAAGGCGCGGACGGGGTCTGGGGCGGAGCCCCGGGAGACCGGCTTCACCCCTTTCCAACCCCCGGCGGGTTTCGGGGAGGGGCGGGGCGGCCTCCGGGGTCTGGGGCGGAGCCCCAGGAGGTGAGGTGCCGCGGGGCTTTTGGTAACGGGAACGTAACGGGTCTAGGCCAAGCTTGGGGGGCCGTTCACCGTCCCGTCGCCGTACGGACCGGCGCGGGACACCCGTCCCGAGGAGCGTTGCCGCCGTGAGAGTCATCGTCGTTGGAGCCGGCGTGGTGGGAACCATGCACGCCTGGCACGCAGTGGAGCGCGGCCACGAGGTCGTACACATCGAGCGCGAGAGCGAGGCGCGCGGAGCCTCGCTCCGCAACTTCGGCCAGATCTGGGTGAGTGGCCGTGCGGGCGGTGAGGAGCTGGACACCGCGCTGCGCGCCCGCGAACTGTGGGAGGGGCTCGGGGCGCGCGTCCCCGGGCTCGGCTTCCGGCCCAACGGCTCGCTGACCCCGCTGCGTACCGGCCTCGAACTCGCCGTCGCCGAGGCCGCGTTGAGCCGAGAGGACGCCGCCGCCCGCGGCTACGAACTCCTCACCGCCGACGAGGCCCGCGCCCTCAACCCCGCCCTGCGCGGCGACTTCACCGCCGCCCTGTGGTGCGAGCGGGACGCCGCCGTCGAGCCCCGTACCGCCCAACTCGCCCTGAAGGCTGAGCTGTTGGGCTCCACGAGGTACACGTACCTCGGTGGTCGGGAGGTTCGCGAGGTCATCGGTGGCGACGCGGTCCGTGACGATCACGGTGATGTGCACCGCGGTGACGTCGTCGTCCTCTGTACGGGCGCCTGGCTCGGCGGGCTCGTGCGGGAGCTCGTGCCCGAGCTGCCCGTGCGTCGCGTACGGCTCCAGATGATGCAGACCGCGCCGCTCGGCGAGCCGCTCACGACCTCCGTCGCCGACGCCGACAGTTTCCGCTACTACCCGGCGTACGCGAGCGAGGCCCTCGACGCGCTCAACGCCGGGCAGGCGCAGGACGCGACCGCCGCCGCGCACAAGATGCAGCTCCTCATGGTGCAGCGCGAGGACGGCGGGCTGACCATCGGCGACACCCACGAGTACGAGCACCCCTTCGCCTTCGACGTCCTGGAGGAGCCGTACGAGCACCTCGTCCGGGTCGTCGAGTCCTTCCTCGGCCGGCCACTGCCCAAGATCCAGCGCCGCTGGGCCGGGGTCTACGCCCAGTGCACCGACACCTCGCGCGTCGTGCACCGCCAGCAGGTGCGGGACGGGGTGTGGCTGGTGACCGGCCCCGGCGGACGCGGCATGACGTGCTCCCCGGCCATCGCCGAGAAGACCGCCGACGAACTGGGCTGGTAAGGGAGTTGACCACCTTGGAGTTGACCGCGATGAACACGTACAACCTGGTCGTGCTCGACATGGCGGGAACCACCGTCGCCGACGGCGGGCTCGTCGAGCGGGCCTTCGCGAGCGCCGCCGGGCGGCTCGGCGTCGAGCCGGGCTCGGCCGAGCACGCCACCATGCTCGACTACGTCCGCGCCACCATGGGCGAATCCAAGATCTCCGTCTTCCGCCACCTCTTCGGCGACGAGGCCAAGGCACGGACCGCGAACACCGCCTTCGAGGAGGCGTACGGAACGCTCGTCGACGGTGGGCTCATCGCACCGATCCCGGGCGCCCGCGAGGCGATCGAGCAGCTCAAGGCGCAGGGCCGGACCGTGGTCCTCTCCACCGGCTTCGCCCGCGTCACCCAGGACGCGATCCTGGAGGCCCTCGGCTGGCAGGACCTCGTCCCGCTCACCCTGTGCCCGGCCGACGCGGGGGGCCGCGGCCGCCCGTACCCCGACATGGTGCTCAGCGCCTTCCTGCGTACCGGCGCGGTCGACTCGGTGCGCGACATCGCGGTGGCCGGCGACACCTCGTACGACATGCTCAGCGGCGTACGGTCCGGGGCGGGCATCGTCGCGGGCGTGCTGACCGGCGCCCACGGGAACGAGGCCCTTGCCGAGGCGGGCGCCACCCACGTGCTCGCCTCTGTCGCCGAACTCCCGGATCTCATAAGTGAGTTGGAGGCCGGGAAGTGAGCGGCGCGGCCCCGCCGGGTGCCGTGCGCAGTGGCATCCGCTTCGACGGCGTCACCGTCGCCTACCACGGCAACGTCGTCCTCGACTCGCTCGACCTCACCGTCGAACCCGGCGAGGTCATGGCCCTGCTCGGGCCCTCCGGCTCCGGCAAGACCACCGCGCTGCGCGCCGTCGCCGGGTTCGTCCAGCCGGTGCGGGGGCGGGTGTTCATCGGCGAGCGCGACGTGACCCTGATGCCGCCCCATCAGCGCGGCATCGGCATGGTCGTCCAGCAGTACGCGCTCTTCCCGCACATGCGGGTCGAGGACAACGTCGCGTTCGGGCTGAAGGCGCAGAAGGTCGCGAAGGGCGAGATCCCCGGGCGGGTCGCCGAATCCCTCGCCATGACCGGCATGGAGAGCTACGCCAAGCGCTACCCGCGCGAGCTCTCCGGCGGGCAGCAGCAGCGCGTCGCCATCGCGCGCGCGCTCGCCATCCGCCCCGACGTCCTCCTCCTCGACGAGCCGCTCTCCGCGCTTGACGCACAACTGCGCTCCGGGATGCTGACCGAACTCGCCCGGCTGCACCGGGAGTTGCCCGACGTCTCCATCCTGTACGTCACCCACGACCAGGTCGAGGCGCTCACCCTGGCCGACCGCATCGCCGTCATGGACAAGGCCCGCCTCCAGGACTGCGGGAGCCCGCAGGACCTGTACCGGCGGCCGCGTACGGAGTTCACGGCGTCGTTCGTGGGCAACGCGAACCTCCTGCCGGTGCGGGTGGGGGCGGGGTCGGTGCTGTTCGGCGACACCGAGCTGTCCGTCGCCACCGATTCGGTCGCCTGGGGGGCGACGGCCACGCTGTGCGTACGGCCGCACCTGGTCGGGCTCGGACCCGGGCCCAATGCCTTGCGAGGCAGGATCGCGGAGGTGCAGTGGCGGGGGGCGACGCATCGGCTGTACGTCGATGTGGCGGGGCATCGGGTGAAGGCCGACGTCCGCGAACTCCGGGTCACCCCGGCGCTGGGGGATGCGGTCACCCTGCACTTCGCCGCCGAAGACGCGGTGCTGCTCTCCGCAGGGGTGGGCAATGGCCAGGCGTAGCCCGGCGGTACTGAGCAGTGACCCGGCACTGGGGGCTGTGCCCACCGGTTCCGCCCTGCCGAGCCCACAGCGAGGCAGGAAGAAGCAAGTACCCACGCTTCTATGGACGTTGCCCCCCGTCGCCGTACTGGCCGCCGTCTTCCTCTACCCCCTCGCACTCGTCGTCCAGCAATCCCTCACCCCCGACTCCGGCGGAACCTCCCTCCAGCCCTACGCCGACGTCTTCGCCTCCGCCGCCTTCCGCGACGCGCTCGGTACCACCATCTGGCTCGCGGTCGGCGCGACCGTCGGATGTCTGGTGCTCGGGTTCCTGCTCGCGCTCGTCATCGCGTTCGTGCCGTTTCCCGGCGGGAAGGCCGCAGCCAAGTTCATCGACGTGTTTCTTTCCTTCCCGTCCTTCCTGATCACGCTCGCCCTGCTGTTCATCTACGGCACGGTCGGCATGGCCAACGGGCTCTGGACGGACGTCACCGGTGCGCACAGCGGGCCGTTCCAGTTCCTGGCCACGCCCTGGGGCGTGCTGCTCGCGGAGATCACGTACTTCACGCCCTTCGTGATGCGCCCGCTGCTCGCCGCGTTCTCCCAACTGGACACCGGCCAGCTGGAAGTGGCGTCCTCGCTGGGCGCGCGGCCGGCCAGGATCGTAGGGCGGGTGATCCTGCCCGAGGCGCTGCCCGCGCTCGCGGCCGGCGGCTCGCTGGTCCTGGTGATGTGCCTCAACGAGTTCGGCATCGTGCTGTTCACCGGCGCCAAGGGGGTCACCACGCTTCCCATGCTCGTCTACAGCAAGGCGATCCTGGAGTCGGACTACCCGGCTGCCTGTGTCGTCGCCGTCGTCAACATCGCGATTTCCGTGGGCCTTTACGGCCTCTACCGGGTGGTGAGCCGTCGTGTTGGTGCATAGCCGGCGCGGCCGCTGGGCCACGTACCTCGTCTTCTTCGTCCTGTTTCTGCCGGTCTTCGCGCTGCCGTTGGTCGTCATCGTGGCCGCGTCGTTCGCGACGACCTGGTCGAGCGCGTTTCCCTCCGGGTTCACGACCGCCAACTACGGCGCGGCGACCACCGGGGACTCCCTCCAGGCGCTCACCACCAGCCTGGTCACCGCGCTCGCGGCGAGTGTCCTCGCGCTGACCGTGGGGTCGTGGGCGGCGCTCGCGGCGGCCGCCCTGAAGAAGGGCGGACGGCGGTTCATGGACGCCCTGTTCGTGCTGCCGGTCGCCGTGCCCTCCGTGGTCGTCGGCCTCGCGATCCTCGTCGCGTTCTCCAAGCCGCCGGTGCTGCTCAACGGGACGCGCTGGATCGTGATCCTCGCGCACACCGTCCTCGTCATGGCGTTCGCCCACCAGTCGGTCTCGGCCGCCATCCGGCGTCTGGACCCGATGTACGAACAGGCCGCCGCCTCCCTCGGCGCCAGGCCCGCGTACGTCCTGTGGCGGGTGAAGCTGCCGCTCCTGCTGCCGTCCCTGACCGCGGCCGCAGGGCTCTGCTTCGCCCTGTCCATGGGCGAGTTGAGCGCCACCATGATGCTCTACCCGCCGGACTGGACCCCGCTGCCGGTGCAGGTCTTCGCGGCCACCGACCGCGGCTCCCTCTTCACCGGCGCGGCCGTCGCCGTGGTGCTCATGGGAACGACGCTGCTCGTCCTGTTCGCCGTCTCCCGCATCCGTACCAAAGCCTCCTTCCGCTGACCCGAGAATCTCAGGAGTCCCGAACGTCATGCACAGAAACACCCTCACCGCACTCAAGCCGATCGCCGCCGTCACCGGCAGCCTCGCCCTCGCCGCCACCCTGACCGCCTGCGGCGGCGACTCCTCCGCCGACTCCAACGCGAAGACCGTCACCGTGTACAGCGCCGACGGCCTCAAGGGCGAGAAGGGCGACGGCTGGTACGACAAGGTCTTCAAGGACTTCGAGGCGAAGACCGGCATCAAGGTCAAGTACGTCGAGGGCGGCTCCGGCGAGATGGTGCAGCGCGCCGTCCGCGAGAAGTCCAACACGCAGGCCGACCTGCTCATCACCCTGCCGCCGTTCATCCAGCAGGCCCAGGACAAGGGGCTGCTGCAGAAGTACGTTCCGGCCGGCGCGGACAAGGTCGACGGCGGGGCCAAGTCACCCGACGGCATGTGGACTTCGGTCGTCAACAACTACTTCGGGTTCGTCTACAACAAGAAGGAGCTGAAGGAGGCCCCCAAGAACTGGGAGGACCTCCTCGACACCAAATACAAGAACAAGATCCAGTACTCCACGCCGGGTGTCGCGGGCGACGGCACCGCGCTCGTCATCAAGGCCATGCACGACTTCGGCGGCAAGGAAGCCGCGATGGAGTACCTGCGCAAGCTCCAGGCCAACAACGTCGGCCCGTCCGCCTCCACCGGCAAGCTCGCGCCCAAGGTCGACAAGGGCGAGCTGCTCGCCGCCAACGGCGACGTACAGATGAACTACGCCCAGGCCAAGACCATGCCCAACCTCGGCATCTGGTTCCCGGGCACCGCGAGCGGCACCAAGCCGTCCTCCTTCGGACTGCCGTACGCGGCCGGCCTGGTCAGCAAGGCGCCGCACAGCGCCAACGGCAAGAAGCTCCTCGACCACATGCTGAGCGAGGAAGCGCAGAAGGAGGTCAGCGCGATCGGCGGCGGCTTCGCGGCCCGCGCCGACATCAAGGCCACCGACGCCGACGCGGTCGCCCTCGGCAAGCTGATGCAGGGCGTCGACGTCTTCCAGCCCGACTGGATGGACATAGCCAAGAACCTGCCGGCGTACGTGGACGCGTGGAAGTCCGCCACCGGAAACTGAGCCGCGGCCGAACGCTGATCGCCCAGGTCGGGATCGGCGGATCGTGGCTAGGCTGGGGGCGCCGGCAACGCACAGCGCGGTGCGCCGGCGTCCCCAGCTCATCGCTCAGCAGCGCGCGAAGACCGCGCAGAACGCAGGAGTCCGCACCCATGGCAGAGCGCAAGCCGATCGAATCCTGGCTCACCGACATGGACGGTGTCCTCATCCACGAGGGCACCCCCATCCCCGGGGCGGACGCCTTCCTGAAGGGCCTCAAGGAGTCCGGGAAGCCCTTCCTCGTGCTCACCAACAACTCGATCTACACCCCGCGCGACCTGCAGGCGCGCCTGCAGCGCATGGGCCTGGACGTGCCGGTCGAGAACATCTGGACCTCGGCGCTCGCCACCGCGAAGTTCCTCGACGACCAGCGGCCCGGCGGCACCGCGTACGTCATCGGCGAGGCCGGCCTGACCACCGCGCTGCACGACATCGGGTACGTCCTGACCGACCACGAGCCGGACTACGTCGTCCTGGGCGAGACCCGTACCTACAGCTTCGAGGCGCTCACCAAGGCGATCCGGCTGATCAACGGAGGGGCCCGGTTCATCTGCACCAACCCCGACGAGACCGGGCCGAGCCAGGAGGGCCCGCTGCCCGCCACCGGCGCGGTCGCCGCGCTCATCACCAAGGCGACCGGCAAGAAGCCGTACTTCGCGGGCAAGCCCAACCCGCTGATGATGCGCACCGGCCTCAACGCGATCGGCGCGCACTCCGAGACCAGCGCCATGATCGGTGACCGGATGGACACGGACGTGCTCGCGGGCCTGGAGGCCGGCATGCAGACGTTCCTGGTCCTGACGGGGCTGACCCGGCCGAACGACGTGGAGTCGTACCCGTTCCGGCCGTCCAAGATCGTCGACTCGATCGCGGACCTGGTGAAGCTGATCTGACCCGTCCGGGGCGCACGGGGCGCCCGTCCGGCGGAGCCGCCACGCCCTCGGGGTGCGGAATGCGGGCTCACACGCGAATCTCGGTTGCAGGAGGTTCACGATGCGCATCCGCCCCATCACCATCTGTGCGGCCGTGGCGGCCGCCGCCCTGACCGTGCTCCCCGGGTCCCTTGCGGTGGCCGAGTCCGAGCAACACGGATCGGTGCGGGTGACCCCGGGCACCACGGCCCCGGGCGGGGAAGTGGATCTGCGGATCAGGGTGTGCGGCGGCCGGGAGGCGGTCGCCGGCTCCGACGCCTTCGTGTCGGAGGCCCACTTCATGCCCGCCGCCGACGGCGGTCTCTTCGCCCGGGCCCGGATCCGTGTCGACGCGCAGGACCGCGACTACGACATCTGGGTCACCTGCAAGGACAGCCCCGGCAAGGCGAGCGGCCGCCTCACCGTGGTCCACGGCGAATCGCACCACCACCATGACCACTCCCGGCCCACCCCGTTCCGGCCCGTGCACGCGGGCGGCGGCGGTACTGCGACGCCGGCCGCGGTCGAGGCCAGGGAGCAGGGCCCGGGCACCGTGCACACGGTGATCGGCCTCGCGCTCGCGGCCGTCGCGGCGGTCGCCGTGGCCTCCCGGAGCGTACGGCGTCGGCGCAGCGGCGACTGACATGTCCTCGGCGCAGGGCAGTGGGCGGCTCACCGGCCTCGCCTGGGCCGTGCTGCTGCTCGGCCTGTGGCTGTGGGGCCGGGACGCATCCAGCGGCTCCGGCAGTACGTCGGCGCCCACCACCGGTGACATCGCGGCCGTGGGCCGGCCGCTCGGCGTGCCGCTGCCCCCCGCGCACGAGCCGCTGAAGGGCGTGCTGCCGCAGCGCGTGGAGATCCCCGCTCTGGGGGTCGCCGCGCCGGTCGTGCCGCGCAACCTGGACGCCGATGGCGCGGTCGACCCGCCGCCTTACGACCGGCCCGGCACGGTCGGCTGGTTCGGCGGCGGGGCCCGGCCCGGCGAGGAGGGCGCCGCGCTCCTGGTCGGGCACGTGGACACCGAGAGCAGGCCGGCCGTGTTCTACGGACTGAGTTCGGCCCGCCCAGGCCAGCATGTCAAGGTGACCCGCGCCGACGGCTCGATCGCCGAGTTCACCATCGACGACGTCCAGGTCTTCCCCCGCAGCCACTTCGACGCCGCGAAGGTGTACGGGCCCCGGCAGCACGGGCGTGCCGAGCTGCGCCTGATCACCTGCGGCGGAACGTACGACCGCAGGACGAAGGCCTACACGGCGAACGTGGTGGTCTCGGCCTATCTGACCGACGCGAGGGACGCGGCCCCTTCGAAGCCGCCGAAGCCCTGACCGCCGCGCGCGGGAGGCCGGGCCCGGACCCCGGACGGCCACCGGGCACCTGGCCCGGCCGATGGCCCGCTCCCCCCGGAGCCGCCGGCCGGGCTGGTCCTCGACCGCAGGCGCAAGGGCTGCGGGAGAAGCCCGGCGCCGCCGCGGGAGGTTCAGTGAGGTCGGGAGCCCGTGAGACGACCCGAGCGGGGCTCGACGCCATCACTGTAGAACCGATGTACGCACCTGGCCTAGACCCGGTTAACGCCAAGTCCCTTGAGCGACACCCTGAGTTGGGAGCCGGAGCCGGAGCCGCGACGTATTCGGACAACTCGGGCTGGATGTACGGGAGTTGTGCCAGGGCCGTGGTGCGGTCCTGCGTGCTGGCCGCCGCGACGGCCCTCCTCGCCGCGGGCTGCGCCGGATCCGGCAAGGGCTCGGCCCCGAGCTCGGCGCCCTCCCGGCCGTCCCGACTACCCACCGCCACAGGCCAGTTCTGGGTGGACCCCGACACCAGCGCGGCCCGCCAGCTGGCCGCGTACACGGAGGCCGGTGACGGCGAGAAGGCCGCGCTCATGAAGAAGATCGCCGAGCGGCCGGTGGGCGAGTGGATCGCCGGGAGCGATCCCGATCCGGAGGCGGTGGTGCGCGGCTACACCGAGGCCGCCGCCAAGGCCGGCCGCACGGCGCTGCTCGTCCTCTACAACATCCCGCACCGCGACTGCGGCCAGTTCTCCAAGGGAGGCGCCCCCGACGACGACGCCTACCGCAACTGGGTCGACCAGGTGGCCCGCGGCATCGCGGACCGCCCCGCCACGGTCGTCCTGGAACCGGACGCCGTCGTGCACCTCGTCGACGGCTGCACCCCGAACGCGCTCCACGAGGCGCGGTACGCGCTCCTCAAGGGCGCCGTCGAGCGGCTCAAGCGACAGCCGGCGACCAAGGTGTACGTGGACGCGGGCAACGCGGGGTGGCGCTCACCGGAGGCCCTGGACGAACCGCTGCGGCGGGCGGGCATCGAGAGCGCCGACGGGTTCGCGGTGAACGTCTCCAACTTCCAGACGACGCGGGCGAGTCGGGAGTTCGGGGAGCGCCTGTCGGCGAAGGTCGGCGGCAAGCACTTCGTGATCGACACGAGCCGCAACGGCAACGGCCCCTACACGCAGGGCGACCCCGCCGAGAACTGGTGCAATCCGCCGGGCCGGGCCCTCGGTGAACCGCCGACGACGCATACGGGGGACGGCCTGGTCGACGCCTACGTCTGGGCGAAGCGGCCGGGTGAGTCGGACGGCCCGTGCAGGGGCGGCCCACAGGCGGGGGCGTGGTGGCCGGAATACGCCCTGGGCCTGGCGCGTAATTCCCGCTGAGCGGCCCCGCCGGACGTCGGGAACGACCGAGGCCCCCTCGCGCTGGGCGAGGGGGCCTCGGTGGTGCGTGCGCCGCCAGGGACTCGAACCCCGGACCCGCTGATTAAGAGTCAGCTGCTCTAACCAACTGAGCTAGCGGCGCCTGCTGACTCGGAAAACTTTACCGGACTCCTGAGGGTGGTTTTGACCAGCGCCACGCTGTCAGATGTTCGTTTTATCCGTTTCGTTCCGTCAAACTGCTACACATTATGACAATTACGACACAGCTGTCCGTGTGGAGGCACGGAAAAGATCTCCGAAGTCTCCAAGTCTCCGAAGTCTCCGAGAACGAAAAGAACGGGAGGGGAAGCGGATGAAGGCCAGTACACCGGGGCCGGTGTTCGAGGACTACGAGCCCACGGGAGCGTGCGGCTGCCCCGGCTGCGCGGACCGGCGGCGGCTGCGGCTGCTCCCGGTGCGCGACGGCGGCCACCCCGCGGCGAGCCCGGGCGCCCGCCGCGCGCTCGTCGCGGCCACCGCGGCCTCGATGGTGCTGGGGGGCTCCGCGGTGGCCGCGGCCACCCCCATCCCGCTGCCCGGGGGACCGGGCGCCAACACGCCGGCCGACCCCGGGCCGCCCACCGAGCAGGGCGGCCCGAGCGGGCTGCACGGCGCGCCGGGCCAGCCGGCGCAGGGCGCACCCCCCAAGCTGCGCCCGGTCACCCGGGCCCAGATCATCAACCGGGCCAAGACCTGGGTGGCCGCGTCAGTCCCGTACAACATGGACGCGTACTGGACGGACGGGTACCGGCAGGACTGCTCCGGCTATGTGTCGATGGCGTGGGACCTCGGCAGCAACGAGTGGACGGGGAGCCTGGACCGGTTCGCCGCGCGGACGAGTCGTAACGCGCTCCAGCCCGGCGACATCCTGCTCTTCCACAACCCGAGCAACCCGTCCAAGGGCTCGCACGTCGTGATCTTCGGCGGCTGGACGGACCACACGCACAACTACTACACGGCCTACGAGCAGACCCCGCCGGGCACCCGCAAGCAGGCCACCCCGTACGCGTACTGGAAGAACTCGGCCAAGTACGTGCCCTACCGGTACAAGGGGCTCGCCACGGGGAGCGGCGGCGGGGAGACCGGCACGGAGAGCGAGGGCTCGGCGTTCCCGGGCGCCGCGAAGTTCGGGCCCGGTGCCAACAACGCCTATGTCACGCGGCTCGGCCAGATGCTGGTGCGGCGCGGCGGAAGCCGCTTCTACACCGAGGGGCCGGGACCCCGCTGGACCTCGGCAGACCTGAACGCGACCCGGGCCTTCCAGCAGGCCCAGGGCTGGACCGGCGCGGGCGCCGACGGGATTCCCGGGGCGCGGACCTGGGCGCTGCTCGTGGAGGGCGGCGGCAAGGACATCCCCCCGGCCCCGGCGGCCCCGGCCCCAGCCCCGGTTCCGACCCAAGCCCCGGTCCCGGCCCCGGCTCCGACCCAAGCCCCGGCTCCGGCTCCGGCCCAGGCCGTGACTCCGGTCCCGGCACCGGCTCCGGATTCGGCTCCGGATTCGGATTTGGCCCTGGCTCCGGCTCCGGATGCGGCTGCGGATTCCGATTCGGATTCCGATGCCGATTCCGATTCGGCTTCGGGTTCGGGTGGTTCGCAGGCCGTGCGGCCGGCCTATCCCGGCCTCGGCCACTTCCGGCCGGGCCAGGACAGTCCTTACGTCACCCAGCTCGGTCGGCAGCTCGTGATGAAGGGCTTCGGCATGTACTACACCTCGGGGCCCGGGCCGTACTGGGGCGAGGAGGACCGGCGCAACGTCGAGGCGTTCCAGCGGGCCCAGGGCTGGTCCGGCGCGGACGCCGACGGCTACCCCGGCCCCGAGACCTGGCGGCGACTCTTCGCGTGACCGCGTGACCGCGTGACCGCGTGACCGCGTGACCGCGTGACCGCGTGACGGCAGGACCGCAGAACGGCGAGACGGCAGGACCGCACGAACGCAGGACCGGCATCAAGGCACGAAGACATCAACGCAGGACCGGCATCAACGCAGGACCGGCATCAACGCAGGACGGCATCAGCGCACGAAGGCATCAAGGCATCAAGGCATGACGGAGAGAAGGACGAGCATGCAGACCCCCACCCCCAACGCCACCCCGACCCCGACCCCGCCCGAGGGCGCCGAGCCGTCCCGGAGTCCCGCCCTCGCGGTGCCGGACGCCGGGCGCAGGGTGACCCTGATCAGCAGCGAGAACACCGCCGAGCTCCCGGTCCACCTGCTGTTCCGGGACGACACGGGGCCCAACCGGAGCGTCCCCGCGGCGGATCCGCCCGCCTCGCGCACGATCGCGAGGCCGCCCAGACAGGCGGGCGCGCGCACGGTCGTCGCGGCCCCGGCCAGGCCGGCGCCCGCGGCCGACCCGCGCATCTCGGAGCGGCCGGGCCCGGTGCTGCCCGGCTGGGCGGCCGTCGCCGTCGGGGCCTTCGCGCTCGCGGGCTGCGCGGCGGTGATCTGGCGGACCGGCGCCCCGCCCCGGCTCCTCGCCACGCTGCTGGGGCTGCCCGCGTACCCGTACGTCGGAATCGGTCTCGGACAGTGGGGGCTGCTCGGCCTCGGGGTAATCGTGGCGGTGCTCGCGTTCGGCGGGCTCGGGCGGGGTCAGGTCGGGCACGCCTGGGTGCTCTCGCTGTTCGGCGACTACCGGGGGACCGTGCGGCGCACCGGCCTGGTGTGGATGAGCCCGCTGTTCCTGCGCCGCCGCGTCGACCTGCGGCTGAGGCACTGGCGCAGCGAGCCGATGGACGCGGCCGACGCGAACGGGACGGCGCTGCGGGTGGTGGTCCTGGTGGTGTGGCGGATCCGGGAGACGGCGCGGGCCGCGCTCGCCGTCGCCGACCATCAGAGGTATCTGCGCGACCACGTGGAGGCGGCGATGGCCCGGGTTCTCTCGCAGCTCCCGGCCGACGCCTTCCAGGACGACGACGCGCCCACCCTGCGCAACGCGGAAGCCGTCGGCGACGCGCTGACCCGCATGCTGAAGCCGGAGGCGGAGGCGGTCGGCATCGAGCTGTACGCGGCGCAGCCGACCCGGATCGAGTACGCGCCCGACGTGGCGGCGGCGATGCGTCGCCGACGGGTCGCGGCGATCGACGCCCGCCACCGGGACGCGGTGCTGACCTCGGTGGTGGACGCCGTCGAGGACACCGTGCACCGGCTGACCTCTCGGGGCCTGGTGGAACTCGACGACTACGAGCGCAAGGGCCTGGTGAAGGACCTGACGGTCGCGTTCTACACGGGGCGGGGGGCGGGGGAGGGCGCGTAGGGGCGGGTACGGGAGTCGGAGACCGGCGCGGTGGGGGCCGCGAAGGCGGGCGAGGCCGCGCTGGGCGGGCCCGCACGAATCTGACGCGGCCATGAATCCGATACGGCCATGAATCCGACGCTGTCACGCATCTGACGGCGCCGTGAATCCGACGCCGCCGTGAATCTGATGCGCCCGTGAAGCTGGTGTGGCCGTTGGCCTGGACACGTCCAACTCCCGTCAATAGTCTGGGAGTTGGTCTAGACCGGAACATGAGATACCGCACGCGTGCAGCTCCATCCAAGGAACTCCCCCACGTTCTCCAGGAGTGGTCAGCATGCGAAAGAAGCAGCGGCTCGGTGCCGCCGTGGTGGGACTCGCCGTCGCCGGCGCGTCCCTGCTCGCGACCGGCAGTGCGAGCAGCCACGGCTACACCGACCAGCCGATCAGCCGACAGAAGCTCTGCGCCAACGGAACGGTCACCGGCTGCGGTGACATCCAGTGGGAGCCGCAGTCCGTCGAGGGCCCCAAGGGCTTCCCGGTGGCCGGCCCGGCCGACCGGACGATCTGCGCGGGCGGCAACAGCAGATTCGCCGAGCTGGACGATCCGCGCGGTGGCGTCGGCTGGCCCACCACGAAGCTGACGGCCGGTCAGACATACACGTTCCGCTGGCAGTTCACCGCCCGGCACGCGACGACCGACTTCCGCTACTACCTCACCAAGCAGGGCTGGGATCCGAGCCAGAAACTCACCCGGGCCGCACTCGACACCCGGCCGTTCCTCGTCGTCCCGTACGGCGGTAAGCAGCCCCCGGCCACGCTCTCGCATCAGGGCACCATCCCCACCGGCCGGACCGGCCACCAGATCATCCTGGCCGTGTGGACGGTCGCGGACACCGGAAACGCCTTCTACGCCTGCTCGGACGTTCAGTTCTGACGGTACGTCAACTACCGTGCGCCCCCATGAAGAAGCGTGAGCCGAGCGCATCGACCACCCCGGCCGCGTCGACCGTATCGACCGCATTGACGGTGTCGAGCGGATCGACGGCGTCGACCGTGTCGGAGTACGTGCAGCGCCAGTGGGGCGACGGGCGGGCCGGGCTGCGGTACGGCGATCTGGAACTCACCCTCCCCCAAGCTCTTAAGGAGCAGGGGGACCCCCACCAGATCGCCGCGGGCGCCGCCGCCCGCGCCGCGCTCCTGGCCGAGCTGCTGCCCCGGGGTGCCGAGCCGCACCTCGGGGTCCTGCTCGACAACACCCCCGAGTTCCCGCTGTGGCTCAGCGCGGCGGCCCTGGCCGGGGCCGCCGTGGCGGGCATCAACCCCACCCGGCGCGGCCCCGAGCTGGCCCGCGACATCCTGCACACCGAATGCCGGGTCCTGGTCACCGGGCGCGCACACCTTCCCCTGCTCGACGGTCTTGAACTGCCGGGCGTACGCATCCTGGTGACGGACACGGAGGCGTACGAGCAACTGCTCGCGCCGTACGAGGGAGCGAAGCCGGGCGAGTCGACGCTGGGGACTGTGAGCCCGGCCAGCCGCCTCCTGCTGTACTTCACGGCCGGAAAGCTTGCCCCCTGGGGCTGCGCCCCGGGCCCCGGGGGTTTGCCCACCCACCCGCCCGTGACGGGGGTGGAGAAGGCTGACTCTTGGGGCTGCGCCCCAGACCCCCGGGGGGTTTGCCCACCCGCCCGCCCGTGAGCGGGGGTGAAGAGGGCCGAGCCCTGGGGCTGCGCCCCAGACCCCCTGCGGGGACTTCGTCCCCTGCACCCCTTCCTGGGGCTGCGCCCCGGGCCCCCTGCGGGGACTTCCTCCCCCGCACCCCCCTCCGCAGCTCCACCCCGTTCCTCAAGCTCCGCCAAGGGGCTGGAAGCGCCGTCAGTCGGCCGCGGACCGTGGCTGGCTGGTCGCGCAGTTCCCCGCGCCCCTGACCCCGCTTTCGGCCTCGGACCGTGCGTGGTTGCTCGCGCAGTTCCTCGCGCCCCTGTAGGGCACCCAGGGTGGTTGGTCGCTCCGGGGTCTGGGGCGAAAGCCCCAGCGCACCCCCAGGCACCCCCCGGCGGGCCCCACCGGGCCGCCGCAGCATGCGGCATGACCGGAACGGGCTGTGCCAGCCGCCGCACCCGCATCCCGCGCCCGGGTGAATCACCGGCCAGGGTCCCCCAACACCCCGCCCCACAATGGGTGGATGGGCGAGTGAACCCCCGCCTCCTCCTCGCCGCCCTCGCCCTCACCACCACCGTGGCCACCGGCGCAGCCACCTTCGCCGCCCCGGCAACCCCCGCCGAAGCGGCACCCCGCACCGCCCGGGCCGTCCCCGCCGAATCCGCCGCGCCCGCGAAACACCGGTTCCATGAGTACGTCGCCCTGGGCGACTCGTGGTCCGCCAACGTCACGGTCCTCGGTATCGATCACACCTACGCCCCCGTCGGCTGCGCCCAGAGCAGTTGGAACTACCCCAAGCAGGTCGCCGCCCGGCTCGGCGTGAAGGCGTTCCGGGACGCGACCTGCGGTGGCGCCACCACCGCCGAGATGACCAAGCCGCAGGAGGTCGGCAGCGCACTGCTGCTGACGCAGGGCGTGAACCCGCCGCAGTTCGATCGGCTCACCCCCACCACCGACCTCGTCACCCTCGGCATCGGAGGCAATGACGCGGAGCTCGTGAGCGCCGTCCTCGGCTGTATCAGCCCGCTGCCCGCCCCGCTCGCCGACGCGTGCCGGACCAGGTTCGCCGCGCCCGGCGGCAAGGACCTGATGTCGCAGCGCATCGCCGCCGTCAAGCCGCGGATCACCTCCGTACTGGCGGGCATTCACCAGCGTTCGCCCAGGGCCACCGTGCTGGTCGTCGACTATCTCGCGGGGGTCGCCGCCGACCGCGGCTGCTATCCGACGGTGCCGATCCAAGACCAGGACCTGACCTGGTTCGGCGCCCGGCTCAAGGATCTGAACGGCATGCTCGCCTCCGCCGCGGCAGAAGGCGGGGCCCGGTTCGTCGACACGTACCGGGGAAGTGTCGGGCACGACATCTGCAAGCCCGACGGTACGCGCTGGGTCGAGGGCCTGGTGCCGATGTCCAGCAACCCGCCGGGGCCCGCCGTCCCGTTCCACCCGAACCGTCTCGGCGCCGACCACCAGGCCGCGACTGTCCTTGCGGAATTGGGTAGTTGACCCACTCGGAAACCCCCGAAGGGCCGGCCATCGTGGAGATGACCGGCCCTTCGGCTACCTGGGCTACGTCGGTTACATCGGATACGTCGGTTACATCGGGTCCCTGGGTCGCTCGGCGGGACAGATATGTACGGGTTTCACATCGCCGGTTCCGCGGCCCGGGGCGGGGTGGCCTCACCGCTCGCGTCCTCCCCGCCCTGCGCCCGCGCCGCATCCTTCGCCGCCGCGGCCGGACCCCGCAGCATCCCCGCCGCCAGAGCCGCCGCGATCGCCAGGATCAGCGTGCCGCCGACCGCCGCGTACTGCATGCCGTGCACGAACGCCTCCCGGGCGATGCCCGCCAGGGCCCGGTCGGCGCCGGCGACGGCCGCTCCCAGGGTCTCCCGGGCGGCGGTCGGCGCCGAGGCCGGCATGTCGGAGCGGTAGACCGCGGTGCCGATCGAGCCGAGCACCGCCATGCCGAGCGCCCCGCCGAACTCCTGCCCCGTTTCCAGCAGCGAGGCCGCCGAGCCCGCCTTCTCGGCAGGCGCCGAGGCCAGCGCCATGTCGGAGACGAGGGCCATCACCGTCACGATGCCCATGCCGATGACCGCCGCACCGGCGAGCACGGTCCACAGTGAATCGGTCCCGGCGAGCGCCAGGAGTGCGTAGCCGGCGGCGCCGATCGCGAAGCCCGCCGCGATGACGTAGGCCCGGTTCACCTTCTGCGCCACGGCGGTCGCGGTCGGGGCGGCGGCGCCGATGGCGAGCGAGGGGGCGACGCTCCACAGCGCGGCGCGCAGCGAGCTCATGTCGAGCACGGACTGGAGGTACTGGGTGGTGAAGTAGGCCGAGCCCATCATCGCGAACGCGGCGATGGTGTTGAGCGAGATCGCGGCGCCGAAACCCCGGCCGGGGCGGAAGAGTTCACGGCTGATCATCGCGTCGCGCCGGGTGAGCTGACGGCGTACGAAGACCGTGCCGAGCGCCAGACCCACCGTGACGCAGATGGCGCTGCGCACGGAGAAGCCGTCGGCCGCGAACTCCTTGAGGCCGTACACCACCGGCAGCACCGCGCCCATCGACAGCGGCACGCTCAGCAGGTCGAACCTGCCGGGCGCCGGGTCCTTGAACTCCGGGACGAGCAGCGGCGCCAGGATCAGGAGCAGCACCATCGCGGGCACGTTGATCAGGAAGACCGAGCCCCACCACAGGTGCTCCAGCATGATCCCGCTCATCACCGAGCCGAGCGCGACGCCGCCCGCCATCGCGCCGGACCAGATGCCGATCGCCTGACCGCGCTGCTTGTCGTCGCGGAACATGTTGCGGACCAGGCCCATGGTGGACGGCATCAGGGTGGCCCCGCCGATGCCGAGCAGCGCTCGTGAGGCGATGAGCATCTCGGCGCTGGTGGCGTACGCGGCGGTCACCGAGGCGATCCCGAACGCGGCGGCGCCGATCAGGAGCAGCTTGCGCCGGCCGATCCGGTCGCCGAGCGAGCCCATCGTGATCAGCAGCCCGGCGAGCGCGAAGGCGTACACGTCGATGATCCACAGCTGCTGGGTGGCGGAGGGGTCGAGCTCGCGGCTGATGGAGGGGAGCGCGAAGTAGAGGACGGAGACGTCCATCGAGACGAGGAGGAGGGGGAGCAGCAGGACCACGAAGGCGGTCCATTCCCTGCGCCCGGCGCGGAGGCCCGCCCCGCCGGTGGTGCTCGCTGTGGTGCTCGTCGAGTTCGTCATGGCATCAATGTACGAGCGTCTTAAACGTCTGTCTAGTACTAGCGTTTAAGACGTCCGTATAAATTTTGGGGCGGGTCGATCCGCCGTAGTGGACCAGCGGTCCTGTGATCCGTCGTCGCCTCCCGGGCGTGCGCGCGGCCCCGCCCGCGCGCACGAAAAAGCCCCCCGCTTTCGCGAGGGGCTTTCTCCGTCTGTGCGCCGCCAGGGACTCGAACCCCGGACCCGCTGATTAAGAGTCAGCTGCTCTAACCAACTGAGCTAGCGGCGCCTGCTGACAGAGAAAATACTACCTGGTCCTTCGGGGTGCTTCTGACCACCTCGGGACGGGGCTGTGCCGGGGTGGTCAGATGGCCAGCGAGAGCACCACCGGGGCGGCCCTGCGGTTGAGGGTGTCGGCTGCGGCGCGCAGTCGGTGGGCGTGCTCGATCGGCATCGACAGGGCCAGGCAGCCCACGGCCGAGCCCGCGGTCAGCGGTACGGCCGCGCAGACCGTGCCCACCGCGTACTCCTGGAGGTCGAGCACCGGCACGGTGGCGGGCTGGCTGTCGAGCTTCGAGAACAGGACCTTCTCGCTGGTGATCGTCCGCGAGGTGAGCCGGGCGATCTTGTGGCGCGAGAGGTGGTCGCGGCGGCCGTTCTGGTCGAGCTGGGTCAGCAGGCACTTGCCGACCGCGCTCGCGTGCGCCGCCGACTTGAAGTCGACCCACTCGTTCACCTTCGGCGCGGTCGGCCCGTCCGCGTACTGGGTGATCTTGACCTCGCCGTCGATGTAGCGGCTGATGTAGACGGCCGCGCCCACCGAGTCGCGCAGGGACGTGAGGGTGTCCTGGAGTTTGGTCTCCAGGGCCTGCTGGCGGGCGGTGCCCGAGCCGACCAGGACCATCGAATCGCCGATCGCGTAGGCGCCGTCGGCGACCTGCTCGACGTATCCCTCGCGCCGCAGCATGAGCAGCATCGAGGTCAGGTGAGCGGGAGGCAGGCCTGTCTCGCGCGCGATCTGGACATCGGTCACACCCCCGCCGTGCCTGGAGATCGCCTCCAGGACCCGCAGGACGTACTGCACCGAATGGAACGGCGCGGTCGGCTCTGGCTTCAGCGCCACGGTTTCCCCCTAGCAGGTCGAGCTGCGAAGGTGGCAGGTCTGCCGTTCCACGATAGCCGCCAAGACCCGTTTCTGGTGGGGGTGTTGACAAGATTGGTGGCGCGTTTCAGGGCTCTACGCTGGGACGCGCCACCGTGGCATATGCCAGAGTCACGATCGGGGGCGCTTGGGTGGCCGGAACGTGAGGTCAGCGTTGTGCACGGCGCGTGCTCAGGCAATTGCGCCCAGGAACTCACGCGTACGCTCGTGTTCCGGTTCGCCGAAGATCTTCTCCGGCGGGCCGGACTCGATCACCTTGCCAGCGTCGAACATCATCACCTCGTCCGAGATGTCCCGCGCGAAGCTCATCTCGTGCGTGACGCAGAGCATCGTGATGTCGGTCGTACGGGCGATGTCGCGCAGCAGGTCGAGGACCCCGGCGACCAGCTCCGGGTCGAGCGCCGAGGTCACCTCGTCGAGCAGCAGCACCTGCGGACGCATCGCAAGCGCCCGCGCGATCGCGACGCGCTGCTGCTGCCCGCCGGACAGTTGAGCGGGCTTCGCGTCGCGCTTCTCGCCCAGGCCCACCAGGTCGAGCAGCTCGCGCGCCCGCGCCTCGGCCTCGTCGGGGGACAGGCCGAGGACCCGCACCGGCGCCTCGGTGATGTTGCGCAGCACGCTCATGTTGGGGAACAGGTTGAACTGCTGGAAGACCATCCCGATCTTCTTGCGGGCCTCCCTGCGCTCCTTCTCACCGGCCGGGTGCAGCCGCGTCCCGTTGACCTGGATGATGCCCGAGTCGGGCGTCTCCAGCGTCATGAGCAGCCGCAGGATCGTGGTCTTGCCGGAGCCCGACGGGCCGATCAGGGTGACGTGCTTGCCCTTGCGGGCGGTGAAGCACAGGTCGTCCAGGACGGTGTTGTCGCCGAAGCGTTTGGTGACGTTCTCGAAGCGGATCAGCTCGGTGCCGCTCTGCTTCTTCATGGGCATGTCGATCTGGGTGTCAGCGGACAAGGCGGCGCTCCAGGGCTCGTACGAACAGCGAAGCCGGATAGGCGATGAGGATGAAGGCGACGCCGACGACGGTCAGCGGCTCGGTGTACTGGAAGGTGCTCGCCCCTGCCAGGCGGGACTGCTGGAGCATTTCCAGGACGCCGATCCCGGCGAGCAGCGGGGTGTCCTTCAGCATGGAGATGACGTAGTTGCCGAGCGCGGGCGCGATGCGGCGCACGGCCTGCGGCAGGATCACCGCGAACCAGGTGCGGTGCGCGGGCAGGCTCAGCGCGGTCGCCGCCTCCCACTGGCCCTTGGGCACGGCATCGATGCCGGCCCGGTAGACCTGCGCGGTGTACGTCGAGTAGTGCAGGCCGATGGCGAGGACGCCGGTGGTCAGCGCGGAGAACTTCACGCCCCACTCCGGCAGCACGAAGAACAGGAAGAACAGCTGCACCAGTAGGGGGGTGGTGCGGATGAACTCCGTGATCAGGTTGACCGGCCAGCGCACGAAGCGGGTCGGTGCCCGGAAGGCCAGCGCCCACACCAGGCCAAGGCTGAACGAGATGAGGGAGCCGAGCGCGAGGATCTGCAGCGTGGTGAGCACGCCGTCCCCGAAGCGCGGCATGAAGTCCCAGACCGCGGACCAGTCCCAGGTCATCGAAGGTCACCTCGCGCTGTCGTGCCGCCGGCCACGGCGGGCTTCCTCACTTTGGCGGTGGTCCGGGGGCCGTCCCCCGGGGGCGCGGTGCTCAGGCCCAGGTTGGCCTTGGTACGGCGCTCAAGTGCCTTCATTCCACGGGTGATCCCGAAGGCGAGCACGAAGTAGATGACCAGGGTGATGGAGTAGATCTGCGCGCTGTCCTGTGTCGCGAGCCGCACCAGGTACGCCGCGAACGACACGTCGCCCACCCCGAGCAGCGAGACCAGGGCGGTCCCCTTGAGCAGCTCGATCAGCAGGTTGCAGAACGGCGGGACCATCTCCGGCACCGCCTGCGGCAGCAGCACGAGGCGCATCCGCTGCCAGGGCGTGAAGCTCAGCGCGATGCCGGCCTCGCGCTGGGCGGGCGCCACCGAGTTCAGCGCGCCGCGCACGATCTCGGCGCCGTACGCACCGTAGGAGAGACCGAGCGCGAGGACCGCCGCCCACATGGGGACGAGCTGCCAGCCCGCGAGCGGCGGCAGCACGAAGAACAGCCAGAACATCAGGACAAGCGCCGAGGTCCCGCGGAAGATCTCCGTGTACGCGGCCGCCAGGAAGCGCACCAGGCGCGAGCGGTGGGTGCGGGCGATGCCGATGCCGAAGGCGACCGCCGCCGCCAACGCCGCGCTGTACACGGTCAGTTGGACAGTGACCCAGATTCCCGGCAGCACCCAGTGCTGCCACAGTCCCGCCGTCATCGGCACAGCTCCTTGGCGGTCAGGGTGGTCATCTCGGCCTGCGTGAAGCCGAACGGCCGCAGGATCCGGAACAGCTCGCCGCTCTGCTTCATGCGGTGGATCTCGGTGTTGAAGGCGTCGCGCAGCGGGCCGTCGGTGGGCCGGAAGGCGAAGCCGCCGCCGTCGATCTTCTTCTTGCCGTCGACGACCGCCGCGAACGGCTGGGTGGCCTCGGCCTTCGCGCTCTTCTTCACCACCTCGCGCACGGTGAGCGAGGTGCCGGCGAAGACGTCGACGCGGCCCGACTCGACCGCGTTCAGGCCCGCGACCTGGTCCTGGAGGATGACGATGTTGCTCTCGGGGTAGCCGGCGGCGGTGGCGTAGCCGATCTCGGCGTAGCCGGTGCCGGTCGCGAACCGTGCCTTGCTGCGGACCACGTCCTCGTAGCTGTGCAGGTTCTTCGGGTTGCCCTTGCGGACGATGAACGCGTCCAGCATCTGGTACTCGGGGTCCGCGAACAGGACCTGCGCGCAGCGGTCCTTGTTGATGTACATCCCGGCGGAGACCACGTCGAACTGCTGGGAGTTGAGCCCGGGTATCAGCGAGGAGAAGTCGGTCGCCACGGGCTGTACGCGGCCGATGCCGAGCCGCTTGAAGATCACCTTGGCGAGTTCGGGGGCCTCGCCGGTGAACTCGCCCTGGTCGTTCACATATCCGTACGGGACCTCGCCGGCGATGCCGAGGCGTACCGCGCCCTGTGACTTGAGGCGGGCGAGGGCGCCGCCCTGGGGGACGCGGGAGCAGGCTGCGGCGCCGGTGAGGGCGACGGCGGCGGCGCCGGTGAGCAGGGTTCGCCTGGGTACGGAGGGTCTGGGGCGTGAGGTAGCTCGGGCCATGGCGGCGCGGCTACCCCCCTTTACTCGGCCCATGCCCCCTATTTTTCGGGGCGCCGCTCGGGCCCGCCCGTCGGACTCACCCCGTCGGGCGCTCCGGGAACGCCGCGGCCGCCCGCAGCACCACCTGGTCCCGGTGGCGCGCCGCGATCAGCTGGAGGCCGATCGGGAGGCCGTCCGCGTCCGTGCCGACCGGGACGGTGGCGGCCGGCTGCTGGGTCAGATTGAACGGGTATGTGAACGGGGTCCATCCGGTCCAGCGGTGCGGCGCGGGGCCCGTCGGCGCCTCCCGGCCCGCCTCGAAGGCGGTGATCGGCAGCGTCGGCGTCACCAGCAGGTCGAACCGCTGGTGGAAGCGGGCCATCCGCCGGCCGAGCTCCAGGCGGGCCGTCCGCGCGGCGAGCAGCTCCAGGGCGGAGAGCCGCGCGCCCCGCACCGCCATCTGCCGCAGCCCCGGTTCGATCAACTCCCTTTGTGGGGCGCTCAGTTGGTCCACCAGGCGGGCCGCTCCCGCGCTCCACAGGGTGTGGAAGACGTCGATCGGGTCGGCGAAGTCGGGGTCGGCCTCCTCCACGTGCGCGCCGAGGTCGGCGAGCCGGCTCACCGCGGTCCGTACCGCGGACGCGACCGCGGGGCGCACCGCCACCTGCCCGCCGAAGGAGGGGGAGTAGGCGATTCGCAGGCCCTTGACGCCCGCCGCCGTGTCCTCGGCGAGGGTCGCGGCGTACGAGTGGGCCGGGGGCTCCAGGGCGGTCGGGTCGCGCCAGTCCGCGCCGCTGATCACATCGAGGAGCAGCGCCGCGTCCGCCGCGTCCCGGGCGATGGGGCCCACGTGGGAGAGGGTGCCGAACGCGCTCGCGGGGTACAGCGGGACCCGGCCGTACGTCGGCTTGAGGCCGAACACCCCGCAGAACGACGAGGGGATACGGATCGAGCCCCCGCCGTCCGTGCCGACCGACAGCGGCGCCGCCCCGGCCGCGACCGCCGCCGCGCTGCCCCCGCTGGAGCCGCCCGCCGTGCGAGCCGGGTCGTGCGGATTGCGGGTGATGCCGGTGCGCGGGGAATCGGTGACGCCCTTCCAGCCGAACTCGGGGGTCGTCGTCTTGCCGACGAGCACCGCCCCGTGCTCGCGCAGCCGTACCACGGCCGGAGCGTCCTCGTGCCAACTCCCGTGCTCGGACGTGGTGTTGGACCCTCTCAGCGTCGGCCCGCCCGCCTGGAGGAGTACGTCCTTCACCGACACGGGCACCCCGTCGAGAAGCCCCTTCGGCTCCCCCGAACGCCACCGCTCCGTGGCGGCACGGGCCTGGGCCAGGGCCGGTTCGGTGTCGACGCGTACGAACGCGTTGAGGCGGGGCTGGACCGCCTCGATCCGGGCGAGTACCGCCCGGGTCGCATCGAGGGGCGAGAAGGTGCCTGCCCGGTAGCCGGCCAGGAGTTGACGTGCCGTCAGGTCGAAGAGTTCGCTCGGCTCAGTCATGAATGAGGTCGTACCCATGTTTGTGGCTTGCCACGTGGCCGACCGCCTGGCCGTGCTCGGCCTCCAGCCCGCCAGGGGGGTCGGGCTGGCGGCCGATCGTGGGTGGCCGGCCGGCCCTCGGGGGTTCGGCCCGGCGGAGTCGTGGAGGTTCGGTCCCGGCAGGATGTCCGCCCCCGGGAATAAAACGGAGACTGCCTCCTGTTTGGCCGCACGTACGCGGACCGCGTACGACGGAACGAACTGGAGGCGCGAACCGGTGGACGTGGATGCGATTCGAGGGACGGCGGCCGGAACCGCACCCGTACCCCTGTCCGTACTCGACCTGGTGACGGTGGGCAACGGTTACACCGCGAACCGTGCCCTGCGGACCAGCGTCGAGATCTCGAAGCTCGCTGAGCGGCGCGGCTACCACCGGCACTGGGTCGCCGAGCACCACTCCATGCCGGGCGTCGCCTCGTCCGCGCCGGCCGTGATCCTGGCCCACCTCGCCGCCCACACCTCGCGCATCCGGCTCGGTTCGGGCGGGGTGATGCTGCCCAACCACGCGCCGCTGGTGATCGCCGAGCAGTTCGGCACGCTGGAGGCGATGGCGCCGGGCCGCATCGACCTCGGGCTCGGACGGGCGCCCGGCACGGACGGCGCGACGGCCGCGGCCCTGCGCCGCACCGACCTCCTCAACGAAGGCGCCGAGGACTTCCCGCAGCAGCTCGCCGAGCTGACCCGGTTCCTCGACGACGACTTCCCCGACGGGCATCCGTACGCCCGCATCCACGCGGTGCCGGGTCCGGTGCAGGGCCCCTCGGCCCGCCCGCCGATCTGGCTGCTCGGCTCGTCCGGCTTCAGCGCCCGCCTGGCCGGCATGCTGGGTCTCCCCTTCGCCTTCGCGCACCACTTCTCGGCGGCGAACACCGTCCCGGCGCTGGACCTGTACCGGGATTCCTTCCGGCCGTCGGAGATTCTGGACGCGCCGTACGCCCTGATCGGCGTCTCGGCGCTGGCGGCGGACGAGGAACGGGAGGCCAGGCGCCAGACCCTGACCAACGCGCTCTCGATGGTCCGCCTGCGCACGGGCCGCCCGGGCCTCGTGCCGACCCCGGAGGAGGCCGAGTCCTACCAATTCAGCGCGCTGGAGCGGGAGTTCGTGGACAGCTGGCTGGCGAACGTCGTCTCCGGGACGGCGGACGAGGTGCGTGCGGGGCTGGACGACCTCCAGAAGCGCACCGGTGCGGATGAGTTGATGATCACGGCCAACGCGCATGGGTCCGAGGTGAGGGTGCGCTCCTACGACCTGATCGCCGACGCTTACGGGCTGCCGGCCCAGGCTTTCTAGGGGGCCAGGACCGGCCCTGTCGGGGGCGCGGTGGGGGCCGGGCTCGCTCGGCTGGTCGCGCCCTTGGTAGGGCGGGGGCCCCAACTGGCCCTCAAATCAAGCGGGTTCCGCTTCCAGCAGGGTGCTGACCACCCCGCCCAGAGCGTCCCGTACCGGCAGGTCGGTGACCAGTCCCGAGCCGGGGTCTATGGCGTCGCGCGGGACCGGGACGTGGGCGGCTGCCGCGTCGACGACGTGCGCGCCCGTGTAGCCCAGCACCGTACGGAGCGCCGCATGCGCGCCCGCCGCCCCCGTCGGGGCCACCGACGCGTTGATCCAGCCCACCCGCTTGTCCGTGATCTCGACGCCGCCCACCGTCCAGTCGAGCAGGTTCTTGAAGGAGCCCGGCAGGTCGCCCGCGTACTCCGGGGTGCAGATGAGGATCGCGTCCGCGGCCGCGATCAGGGTGCGAAGGCGCACCACCTCCGCCGGCAGCGGGTCCGTGTCGTCGTCCGGGTTGAAGTGGGGCAGGTCGCCCATGCCCTCGTACGTGACGGCCCTCGCGCGCCCGGCCACCAGCTCCGCGAGCGTGCGGACCACGGCCGAGTTGGTGGAGGCGCCGCGCAGGCTGCCGCTGATGAGCATGAGGGTGGGGAGGGAGGTCATGGCGCCGATGCTACGTCGGTGAAAGCCGGTGCCGCGTCGGTAAAACCTGGGTTACCGCAGAGGGCTGGTCCAGCTCTCCCGCCCGCGCCCCCGCAGCCGCGAATGGCCAGCGATCGCCGGTCAGAGGCAGGCCAAAGCACCCCAACTCGGCCCCTGACAAGGGCATTCCCCTCCCGATTGGTCTAGTCCTCAATTTGGTTCAGACCATTGACGTGGCCGGGATTCGATCGCTATCACTTCCTCAACCGCCGTAACCCGCACCCCCTGTGCCGCACCCCCCGGAGGCCGTCTTGCACCGCCGCAGACCCCTTGTTGCCGCCCTGAGCACCGCCGTGCTCGCCGCCGGCGCCCTGGCCGCCTTCGCGGGCCTCGGCACCGCATCCGCCGCGACCACCGCCCCGAGTGCCACACCGTCGACGGGCGGCGTGAAGATCGCGTACTACGACCAGTGGAGCGTGTACGGGAACGCCTTCTACCCCAAGCACCTCGACACCCGGGGCATCGCGGGCAAACTGGACGTCCTCAACTACTCGTTCGGCAACATCGACCCCACCAACCTCACCTGTTTCGAGGCGAACAAGGCGGCGGGCGACGACAACAACCCCAACGCCGGTGACGGAGCGGGCGATTCGTTCGCCGACTACCAGAAGTCCTTCTCGGCCGCCGACAGCGTCAGTGGCGTGGCCGACACCTGGAACCAGCCGATCGTGGGCGTCTTCAACCAGTTCAAGCAGCTCAAGGCGAAGTACCCCAAGCTGAAGATCAACATCTCGATCGGCGGCTGGACGTACTCCAAGTACTTCCACGACGCGGCCCTCACCGACGCCAGCCGCAAGAAGTTCGTCTCCTCCTGCATCAACCAGTACATCGCCGGGAACCTGCCGGTCGACGGCGGGTACGGCGGCAACGGCGCGGCGGCCGGGATCTTCGACGGCGTCGACATCGACTGGGAGTACCCGGGCTCACCCGACGGCCACCTCGGCAACCACTACGGCGCCGAGGACAAGGCCAACTACACCGCCCTGCTCGCCGAGTTCCGCTCGCAGCTGGACGCGTACGGAGCCGCGCACGGCGGCAAGCACTACCTCCTGACGGCGGCGCTCCCGGCCGGCCAGGACAAGATCAAGAACATCGAGACGGACAAGATCGGCGCGTCCCTCGACTACGCCAACATCATGACGTACGACATGCACGGCGCCTGGAACGCGACCGGCCCCACCTACCACCAGTCCCCGCTGGTCTCGCCCGCGAACGACCCGACGGACGTCATCAAGCCCGGCACCCAGAAGTACTCGATCTCCAACGCGATCGACTCCTGGATCGACGGCAACGCGGCCTACGGCATCGTCGGCGGCTTCCCCGCCAACAAGATCACGCTCGGGTACGAGTTCTACTACCGCGGCTGGAAGGGCGTCCCGGCGACGGGCAACGGCCTCGCCCAGACCGCGACCGGCCCCTCGGGCGCCCGGCCCACCAGCCAGGTCGCGGGCACCGCGCTCTACAAGGAGCTCGGCGGCATAGTCGACAACCCGGCGACCACCTTCTGGGACGCGGACGCGAAGGCCTCGTACTTCTACAAGGACGGCGAGTTCTTCACCGGCCTCGACAAGCAGTCCATCCAGGCCCGAGCCGACTACGCGCACCAGCGCGGCCTCGCCGGCGCCATGATGTACAGCCTGCTCGGCCTCGACGACAAGACCACGCTGCTCAACTACATCGCGGACGCGGTCGGCTCGTCGCCCTCCTCCTCCCCGGACCCGACGCCGACGGCCACCAACTCCCCGTCGCCGACCCCGACCGCCACCAGCAGCCCCTCCCCGACGCCCGGCGGCTGCACCGCCCGGGCCTGGGACAAGGCGGCGGCCTACGTCGGCGGTACGCAGGTTTCGTACGGCGGCCACACCTGGAAGGCCAAGTGGTGGACGCAGGGCGAGCAGCCCGGCACCACCGGCGAGTGGGGCGTGTGGCAGGACCTCGGCGCCTGCTGATCGCGCGATCCCGCCGGACAGACCCGTGCGCCCCGCCCCTCGTCCTGGGGTGGGGCGCACGCTTTCGTACCGAAACTCAGCGCGTCCGGAACTTCAGACCGCACGGAACTTCAGACCGCACGGAACTTCAGACCGCGCGGAGCCTCAAGCCGTACGGAGTCTCAGACCTTCTGCGGGCTCAGCGCGATCATCTTGGCGATGTGGTCCGGCGCGACCGCCCGGGAGTACAGCCAGCCCTGGCCCGTGTCGCAGCCGATCCGGGCCAGCCGGGAGGCCTGTTCGGTGGTCTCCACGCACTCGGCGGTGACGGTGAGCCCGAGCCGGTGGGCGAGCTGGACCATCGCCTCGACGATGGTCTCGTCGGCCGGGTTGGGGTGGGCGCCGCCCTCGTCGTACTGGAAACCGCGCACGAACGCCCCGTCCAGCTTGAGGACGGAGACGGGGAGTCGGCTCAGGTAGGCGAGGTTGGAGTAGCCGGTGCCGAAGTCGTCGATCGCGATGTGCACGCCCATGTCGGACAGGGCCTGGAGGGCCTGGAGCGGGCGGCCCGCCGAGCCCATCACCGCGGACTCGGTCAGCTCCAACTGGAGCAGCTGGGGCGGCAGTTGGGTCTCCGCGAGGATCTCCGCGACGTCCGCCACCAGGTCGGAGTCCCAGACCTGGCGCACCGCGACGTTGACGCTGACGAAGACCGGCGGCACGTCCGGGTGCTCGATCTGCCAGCGGCGGGCCTGCCGGCACGCGGTGCGCAGCACCCAGCGGCCGAGCTGGACGACCGAACCGTCTTCTTCAGCAATTCCGATGAACCGATTCGGCGGAAGCATCCCGAATTGCGGGTGATTCCAGCGGACCAGCGCCTCCACCCCGTGCACCACCCCGTCGGCCATGCCCACCAGCGGCTGGTACTCCAGCGTGAACTCCCCGCGCTCGACGGCCGGGCGGAGCGTGGAGGACAGCGCCTGCCGGGTCATGCGGTGGGCGTTGCGCTCGGGGTCGAAGAGTGTCCAGCGGGCCTTGCCGTCGGCCTTCGCCCAGTACAGCGTGGTGTCGGCGGCCTGCATCAGACAGGTCGCCGTGGTGCCGGCGCTGGCCCGCTCCACCACCCCGATCGAGGCGGACACCGACAGGCGCTGGCCCGCCAGGTCGAAGGGCTGCTGGAGCGCGTCCAGTACGGAGCGGGCGAGCTCGGCCAACTGCTCGGTACCCGTGGAGTCCTCGACCAGGACGGCGAACTCGTCGCCGCCGAGCCGCGCCACCAGGTGCCCGCCGCTGCGCGAGTACCCCAGCTGGTCGGCGCACTCGGTGAGGCGGGCCGCGACCGCGCTGAGCAGCCGGTCTCCGACCCGGTGGCCCAGCGTGTCGTTGACCGCCTTGAACCCGTCGAGGTCGAGGTAGCAGATCCCGATGCGGCCGGTGCCGCCGTCGTCGTACGCGGACGCTTCGAGCGCGGAGTTGAGCCGCTCGAAGAAGAGGGTGCGGTTGGGCAGCCGCGTCACCGGGTCGTGCATCTGGAGGTGGCGCAGGCGGGCCTGGAGCTCGCGCCGGTCGCTGATGTCCGCGATCGAGAGCAGCACGCTGGAGCTGTCGGGCACCGGCGCGACGGTGACCTCGGCCCAGAGTGAGTGGCCGTCGGGGTGCTTGAGGCGGCGGGTGCAGCGGAACCGGTTGCGGGCGCCGCGCAGCACCTCGCGGTAGGCGTGCCAGGTGCGGTTGTCGGCGGCCAGATCGACGAGGTCGGCGGCGTCCTGTTCGTGCAGCGCGGCCGGGTCGGTGCCCAGGAGTTCGGCGAGCGCGTCATTGGCGGCGACGACGGTGCCCTCGCGGTCGACGACCGCCATCGCGAGGTGGGCGGCGTTGAAAGCGGCCCGGTAGTCGCGCAGTTCGGAAGCGCTGAGCCCCGCCGCGTACTGGTCGATCCGGCCGGCCTGCTCGGCGCGCTCGGCCCGCAGGGCGGCCAGGAGCTCGGCGGCCCGCTGGGCGAGCGAGCCCGCGCGCTCCTGTGCGGAGCGGTCCGGCGCGGGGCCGGCCGGTTCCGGCGGATGGTGCTCGGGCGGCGGGTTTCCGGCGCGTTCGGGAGGGCGCTCGGCCAGGGCGTCCCCGAGCCGGTCGGCATGACGCTCTGTGATCGGCGGCCGGGTGGTCGCGGGTCCTTGACCCGGTCCTTCGGAGGTTCCGCTCACCGCTGGCTCCCGCAGTGCAATCGAGTTGTGCAGAGGTAGTACGGAGTTGCTCGGGTTCTTCGGCCGGGGTGGACGACAGCCTTGGGAGGCCGGTTCCACGCAGGAAAGTGTGCCGATCATAGAGGCTGCCGCGCGGCGCGATCCAGCTTCGGCGTCGTGATCAAGCGCACCCGGAGTTCCGTGTCGATCGTTGGCCGATCGTTTCTGCGCGGGTGTGGCCGGGCTCGGGCCGTCGGTGATCGGTCGTGACTTTCCGTAAGCCATCGGAGTGTCGGTCCCTTCACCTTTCTGGGGCAGCAGAACAGGACGTATCCGTACATACATGATCAAAGTGGGTGGGATGTCCCGCATCCCGCTCCCGGAGGTCGACGTGCAGCGTCAGCAGACACCCGGGGGAGTGGAGCGTGTCCGGCTGCGCAGTGCGGCGGCGGCGCTCACCTCCCTCTCGGCGCTCGCCGCCATCTCGCTGGTGTCGGGCCCCGCCGTCGCGGCGAACTCCGCGGTGCCGTGCGCCCTGCCCCGGACCAAAGCCCACCACTCGCTCGGCCTCGACACCTGGAACGCCGCCTACCCGCGCCCTGACCGCGCCCTGACCGCGGTGATGGTCTTCCTGTCCTTCCCGGACTCGAAGCCCGCCAACGACCCCAAGGACCTGGCCGCCGACTACTTCCCCGCCACCAGCCGCTTCTTCGAGCAGGCCTCGTACGGCAAGTTCCGGCTGAACGCCGAGCCGCAGCGGCGCTGGGTGCGCATGCCGGCCGCGTCGACCTCGTACCGCATACAGCGCGACTGGGACCCGGACCAGCGCACCCGCTATCTGACGGACGCGATCCACGCGGCCGATCCGACGACCGACTTCTCGAAGTACGACATCGTCTATCTGGTCGCCGACCCGGACGCGCCCGGCGTCGACTCGGACGCCACGAAGGTCGTCAACTTCGACCGGCCCGTGCGCGCGGACGGCCGGGACATCAACCGGGTCGTGACCGTCTTCGAGCACCACCCGCCGGACCGCAACGTGCTGGCCCACGAGACCGGGCACGTCTTCGACCTGCCGGATCTCTACCATCGCCCCCAGGACGGCAAGAACGGCGACTGGGACACCTACGTCGGCGACTGGGATGTGATGGGCAGTCAGTTCGGGACGGCGCCGGACCTGTTCGGCTGGCAGAAGTGGAAGCTCGGCTGGCTCGACCGGCAGCAGGTCATCTGTGTGACGGGTGACGGCACGACCCGGCTCACCCTTGAACCACTCTCCGCGTCCCCCGCGAAGGCGGGCACCGCGGCCAAGCGCCTCGCGGTGGCCCGTACCGGCGAGGACCGGGCGATCGCCATCGAGGTACGGGACTCGGCCGGCCTGGACCGGGCGAGCTGCAAACAGGGCCTGCTCGTCTACCGGGTCCGCGGCGGGTCCGCGTCCGGCGGCGGCCCGGTCGAGGTGCTCGACGCGCACCCGGGCACGGAAGCGTGCTGGGAGAAGTCGGTGTACCCGGCGCTCGCGGACGCCCCAGTAGCGCTCGGCGAGACGTTCACGGTGCCCGGCGAAGGCATCAGGATCGAGGCCGAGGGCCGGACGAAATCGGGCGCCTGGACGGTCAAGATCTCGCACTGACCGCCCCCGCGCCGCACGCCCTGACCGGCGCCCGCCCGCGCACACGAAGAAGCCCCCCGCTTCCGCGAGGGGCTTCTTCCGTCTGTGCGCCGCCAGGGACTCGAACCCCGGACCCGCTGATTAAGAGTCAGCTGCTCTAACCAACTGAGCTAGCGGCGCCTGCTGACGTCGTAGACATTAGCATCCTGATCGGCGCGAGGAAAAATCGATATCCGGGGGAGGTCCGTGGGCTCGCTCTTGGCCGCCCGGACACAGGCCCACAGCAGTACGTCGGGCCCCGGCAGCCAGGGGCGGCGGGTGTCGGGAGCCACCAGCCAGCGGGCCGCGCCCGCGTTCTCACGCTGCGGGCGGACCAGCGCCGGGACGGTGACGGCGTCGCCGGCTCCATGACAGAGCAGCGGCGGAACCGGGACCCCGGCGCCGTGCCACTCCTCCCACTCCAGGAGCGAGGGCAGGCGCTGCGCGGTGCCGGGCGCGGCGAAGAGCAGCATGCGCCCGCGGTGGACGGCGACCGGCCCGGAGCCCGGACCCTCGGCCCAGAGCCGGTCGAGCATGCGGCGTCCGAAGATCGACGGAACGTTCACGACGTCGAAGACCGAGCCGCAGGGCAGCACGCCGGGCGCGGTCGGCCGGGCCTCCCAGAGGGAGAGGGTGCTGCGCGCGTGGGTGGCCGCGGACGACAGCCAGGCGGCGCCCGCGGCGGTCACCTCGCCCACCTGGGGGTCGTCCTCGTCGCGCAGCGCCCGGAAGATGTCGTACGCGTCCTGGCCCCCGGCCGGTCCGCCGCGCCCACCGACCGCTGTGAGCGGGCCGCCGCCCGCCCTGGTCCCCCGGACGCCGCTGCCCGTGCCGTTGTCGCTGCTCATGCTCTACGTCTACCGGCTGGACAGATTCCGGTTCGGCGACTTGGCGGAAACCGGGACAGGGCGGGGCGGGAGGGCGTATCTTGCACCCCGGCATATGCCCGTGGTCAGGGAAGTTCCCCCGCGCGCATCAGATCGCGGCCGAACTCGATCATCTTCTTCGCGTAGTCCTCGGTCCACTGGGCCCGTTCCGCCACGTCGGCGGGGGTCAGCCGGTCGAAGCGGCGGGGGTCGGCGAGCTGGGCCGCCGCGATCGCCTGGAACTCGACCGCCCGGTCCGCGGCCGCCCGGAAGGCGAGGGCCAGCTCGGTCGCGCGCGAAAGGAGCGCCCGGGGGTCCTCGATGGACTCCAGGTCGAAGAAGTGCTCCGGGTCGGCGCTGGCCTCGGACGGCTCGAAGAGCAGCGGCGCGGGCCTGAGCCGCTGCCGCTCCTCGTTCCGCTCGTGTTCCGGCATGTCTGTCCTCCCAGGGGCAAGCTCGACGGTCACGGTCCGGGCGCCCCGGGCCACCGTCCATTCTCCCGCGCGTACGCAAGGGGGCCTTCGCGGGGCGGTCTGCGGGGGCGGCCCCGCGGGGCTCAGGGCTGCCAGATCACCCGGTGTTCTGCCAGGTGGGACAGCACCGCGTGGTTCGCCTCCCACCCGTCCGGGAACTTCACCGTCACGCCCAGCTGGACCGGCTCCGTCGACGGGTGGTCGTCCAGGAGGTCCGTCACGCCCGCGCGGCACACCACGATGCAGGCGTGCCGGTGGCGCGAGGCCAGGACGCACAGGCGGCCCGTCTCCAGGTGGAAGGCCGTCGCGTCCGGGCGGCCCGAGAGCGGGTGCAGCACGACCGTCACGTCGAACTCCCTTCCCTGGAGCCGGTTCGCCGTGTCCACGGCCACCCCCGTCACGCCAAGCTCCGCGAGCGCCGCCCGGACCGCGGCGGCCTGGTCGCGGTGCGCGGTGCCGACCGCGATCCGAGCCGCCGTGAGCGGCACCGGCTCCGGCGAGCGCTCGCTGGTCGCCGCGCCGCCCCGGTCCAGGAGGCGGCGTACGACCTGGGCGACGGCGCGGACCGCCTCCGGGTCGGTGCGCGGGGTGTGCCGGGCGGGCAGTTCGAGCAGGGCCCAGCCCGACTCGGCCGCCTCGTCAAGGGCGCGGTCCGGCGCCGAGCCGTCCGACGCGACGCCGAAGGCGAGCCGCCGGTCCCCGTGATCCGTGCCGCTGCGGAACGGCGTGAACGGATAGAACGCGTCCGACACCAGCGGCGCCGCCGACGCGGGCAGCCGCCAGGACACGGGCAGCCGGTGCTGCGGCAGCGCCGGGTTGTGCGCGAGCAGCGTCGAGACCGCGCTCGCCGACGGGTCGTACGAAAGCCCCGCCCACTGCTCGGCATCCGCGATCGCGAACGGGTCGAGCTGCCCCGGATCGCCCACGAACAGCGCCCGCTCGAAGAGCCCGGCGACCGCGAGCAGCGCGTCGGAGCGCATCTGGTACGCCTCGTCGACGATCGCGTGCCGCCAGGGCTCGACATCCTTCACGTGCGCCCACTTCGCGGCCGTCGAGATCACCACGTCCAGGCCCGCGAGATCGCCCGCCTTCGACGACTTCCGTACGTTCTCCAGGTCGTCCAGGGCCTTGTCGTACGGGTCGCTGTCACTGCTGTGCAGGCGGCCGACCGGCAGGTCAGGGGCCTTCTCCGCGAGGCGTATCACCAGGTCGTCGACCTGCGAGTTGGTCTGGGCCACCACCATCAACGGGCGCCCGGCGGCGGCCAGTTCGAGGGCGGCGCGCACCACGAGGGTGGACTTGCCGGCGCCCGGTGGCGAGTCGACGACGACGCCGCGGGACGAGCCGTGCAGGGTGTCGGCGAGGATCGCGTCGGTGGCCTCCGCCGCGGCCGCGCCCGGATCGAAGGCGGTCACAGAAGGTCCTCCGGGGTCAGCGGATCGGGCTGTTCGGCGATGTCGGAGCGGGGCGGGCCGCCGTGCGTCCACGGGGTGGCCTCCGGGTCGGGCAGCTTGGGGGCGCCGCGCTGTTCGTGCTCGAACAACGTCCAGCAGATCCGGTCGCCCTTCTCGGGGACGGAGCCGGGCGCCGGATCCTTGGCGCGCCCCATCTTGTCCAGGATGCGCAGGACGAGCGAGCCCTCGGACTCGTACGTCACGAACTCGGCCCTCTGCGGTTTGCCGTCCAGGGTGCGGTAGACCTTCGCGCCCTCGGCGAGGTGCGGGGCGTCGTCCGTGCGCAGGGTGACCAGGGGGCGCGGGCTCGGGCGCTTGGACTCCGTCCACGCCTCCACGACCTCGACGACCTCGCCCACGAACGCCTCGCCCGCGAGCCTGCGGCCCGCCATCACGAGCGGGTCGTCGAGCGCTTCGCCCGCTTCGAGTTCGGCCTGCGCGCGCTCGCGCCGCAGCAGCTTGGTGGCGGCCGTCACCGCGTCGTCGCGGCGCGGCTGGGGCGGCTCGCCCGCGGCGATGCGGTCCCGGTGGCCGGTGAACGACCAGCGGTCGCTCGTCCAGCGCGCGGCGGCCCGCTCGCCCTCGGGGAGCTCCCGCAGCAGGTCGAGGGCGCGCCACACCGCCGACCAGGTGGGCATGAGCTGGGCGGCGAGCAGACGCCGTATCTCCCGTTCCGCGACGGTCAGTTGACCCAGCCGCTCGTCCGCGACCAGACCGTCCTCGGCGGTCCCCAACGCCTGGCGGGCCCGGTCGTAGCGCTCCACGGCGGGGGCGAGCAGGCGGTTGTCGAACGCCGGGTCGGTGGCCGGGCCGGCCGGCGGGCAGAGCAACTGGCCGTCCGCGCCCCGCGCCAGCTCGGCCCGCAGCGCCGCCTCTGCCCCGGATTCGCCCGCGGGCGGGTCGATCCAGGCGAGCAGCGAGCCCAGGTGCTGGTCCTCCAGGCTGGACTGGCCGGTCGCCCAATGGCGGTTCAGGAGGTCGGTCGCGGCGAGCAGCAGCGCGGCCCCGGGGGTGCGGGCGCGCTCGGCGTAGTGCGTGAACCAGCGGCCGAGCAGCGGGACGCGGGGCGGCGCCGGATAGGGCGCGTCCGGGTCCTGCTCGGCGGTACGGCGGAACCGCATCGAGCGGCCCAGCAGGCGTACGAAGTCGAGGCCGGCCCGGCCGGGGACGATCAACTGCGGCGCGTCCGCGCACAGTTCGACCTCGACCTTGGTCTTCTTGCCCGTCTCCGGGTCGGTCTCGGCGCGCTCGGTCAGCTCGACGTCGTCGGTGTACGCGTCCAGGTACGGCAGTACGGCCTCGGCGAGGTCGGCCAGGAAGCCGAAGCGCAGGTCGCGGTCGCGGGGCTGGGGGACGACGAGCAGCGTCGGGGCCGTGCGGTCGGTGCCGACGAGGGCGCCGAGCGGGGCGCCCGCCTCGCCCGCCGTGGTGAGCGGCACGAAGACGAGGGGCCGCTCGCTCAGGTGGCGGTGGCGGACGGTGGTCAGCGGCTGGGCCCGGCCGGACTCGACGGCCTCCAGGCGGGCCAGGGTGGAGATCAGCGACACGGGGCACCCGCCTCCGCGCGCAGGGCGGCCGCGCGGCGTACCGCGGCCACCGTTGGATCGGCGGGGTCGCCCGACTCGCCGCGCGCGGCCGCGAGGACCTCGCCGATCGTCGTCAGGCCGCCGAGCTCGCCCCGCAGCGAGCGGCCGAGCGCGGTCACCGCGCCCTCCTCGCGGGCCCGTCGCCGGCAGTGGAAGGCCAGCTCGCAGGCGGCCAGGCACTCCGGCGCGTACACCGCGGGAACCGCCTCGACGGCCGATGCCAGGGACTCGCCGGACTGGCCGTCGAGGTCGAAGGTGGTGCCGGGCGGCAGCTCGTCCGCGATGTCCTCGATACGGGCCAGGCGCGTCAACTGGCGCCGGGTGACGGAGAGTTGCTTGCGTACGTCGATGACGGACGCGGTCGGCAGGTTCGAGAAGTCCTTGGGGCAGACCAGCAGGACCGAGTGGTCCACCGAGGCGCCTTCGGTGAGCGCGGCGACCCGCTCCAGGGCCAGCACGTACACCGCGGACTGGCGGGCGGCGGAGCCCACCTTCGACGGGTCTGCGGCCGCGTCGATCATGGGGAAGGACTTGATCTCGACGACCGTCCAGCGCCCGTCCGGGTGCACCACCACCGCGTCCGGCTCCAGGTAGGCGGGGGAGCCCGCCACCTCAAGGGCCAGCATCGGATGGTCGAGCAGCGCCCAGCTTCCGGCTGCGGTCGCCTCGCGCAGGGCGAGCGCGGTGCGGGCCGCGCGGCCCTCGGGACCGGCCGCCGCGAGATCGGGGGTCAGCGCGTCACCGGGCGGCTCGGAGCCCGCGCCCATCCGCTCGTGCAGCAGACGGAGCAGTTCGGTGCCGCCGTCGCCCTTCACCTTGGCCTCGAAGGCGTTGCCCCGCATGAACGCGAACTGGGACTGGCCGAACGCCGCCGACGGCGAGCCGATCGCCTCGGCGAGCGCGCCCTTGTCGACCCCGGCGCCGTCGAGCAGCGCGCGTCTGCGGCAGCCCGGGTTCGCGGCGAGGGCCGCGAGGGCCCGTGCGTCCAGCGGCCGGGCCACGGTGGCCGGGCCGCGCAGCTCAGCGAGCCTTCGACGCAGTGCTGTCGGCGGCTTCTGCGGGGGTGACGGAGGACGTCCGCTGCCCAGGGATTCGCTCACCCACGGAAGTCTCGCATCCGGTACTGACAATCGAGGTGCCCGTGGCGGAAGAGGCGGGCGCGAAGCGGGTGCGCACGCGCTCCGCGAGCCGCAGTACGGGCTTGGAGAGCAGCAGGCCGGCGCCCATCACGGCGACGCCCGCGACGGCGTCGAGCAGGTAGTGGTTGGCCGTGCCCATCACCACGAACGTAATGGTCAGCGGGTACGCGACGGCGGCGATCCTGGTGATCCGGCTGCCGCCGAACCGCCACAGCATCACCCCGCACCACAGGGCCCACCCGACGTGCAGGCTGGGCATCGCGGCGAACTGGTTGGTCATGCCGCCCATGCCCCGAGGCGCGCTCGCCTCACTGCCCCACCAGCCGTACGAGCCGTACTGGGCCATCGTGTCGGTGAAGCCCTGCACCGCCGGGAGCAGCCGGGGCGGGCAGGTCGGCAGGAAGGTGAAGCCGATCAGGCCGAGCAGGGTGGAGGTCATCAGCCAGCCGCGGGCGGCCCGGTACTGGGTGGGGCGGCGGCGGAACATCCAGATCAGGAGGGCCGGGGTGACCAGGTAGTGCAGCGAGGCATAGATGAAGTCGGCGGGTATGCCCACCGCCGGGGTGTGCGTGAACAGCCGGTTCAGCGGGTGCTCGGCGTTGAGGTGGAAGGCCTTCTCGAAGCGCAGGATGGAGAGGCCGTGCTCAACGGCCCGCGCCTCGTCGCCGCGTACGATCAGTCGTCCCAGGGAGTAGGCCGCGTACACGAGCGCGATCAGGGGGAGTTCGGTCCACCAGCGCGGTCGCGTGGCGTGCTGCGGCGGCTGCATCCGGCGGGTTCCTCCAACTGGTACTGAGGCTGCCCGCTCGGGGCCTCCGGGTTTTTGGCGTGCGTTCAACCGTACGGTGTAAGTGATCGCCCTCACGCAGCACCCCGGTGTTCGGGTCAGACGCCGGGATCCGGCTCCTGGTTGCCTCGGGCGGTACGCGATGATGGTGACCGGAACATTTCGTACGGGATCGGGAGAGAACACCCATGGCAGCCGCCGCACCGCGCATCCTGCTGGCCAGACACGGGCAGACCGAGTGGTCGCTCGCGGGCAAGCACACCGGCCGGACCGACATCCCGCTCCTGGAAGAGGGCCGGCGCGGCGCGAAGCTCCTCGGCGAGCGGCTGCACCGGGAGCCCTGGGGCGGACTGCCCGGCGTCGAGGTCCGCACCAGCCCGCTCGTGCGGGCGTCCGAGACCTGTGAACTCGCCGGGTTCGGGGAGCGGGCCGAGCCGTGGGACGCGCTCATGGAGTACGACTACGGAGCCTACGAGGGCATGGCGCCGCCCGAGATCCAGGCGCTGCGGCCGGGCTGGTTCATCTGGCGGGACGGGGTGCCCGACGGGGAGACCCTGGCGCAGGTCTCCGCCCGGGCGGACGAGGTCGTCGACTGGGCGCGCTCCGCCGGGCGGGACGTGCTGGTCTTCGCCCACGGGCACATTCTGCGGTCCATCGCGGCGCGGTGGCTGGGCGAGGACATCTCCTTCGCGGCGCGCATCCGCCTGGACCCGACGTCGCTGTCGGTGCTGGGGTGGGCGTACGGGGACCCGGCGATCGAGCGCTGGAACGACACGGGCCACTTGGAGCGCTGAGCCCTCGGGGGGGCGGAGCCCCGACCCCCCTGGCGGAACGCCCGGGGCTGCCCCAGACCCCCTGAGGGGCTGGGCCCCTCGCCCCCCCCGGGACGAAACGGACCTCAGCCCATCCCCACCCCCCGGAGGCCACGCGGCGGAGCCGCAGAGTGTCACGGCGGGAACGGGCGGGGTGGGGAAGAACAACCGCCTACACCGCCACCGCCGCCCGGCGTTCCAGAAACGCCGCCACCTCCGGCGAAGCCCGGTGCGGGGCCAGGATGCGGGACGTGTCCGCCAGCATCGCCTGGATGCGGGTGGACTGGACCTGGTTCAGGAGGTCCAGGACCTGCTGCCCCGCCGCCGCGGACTCCGCGGGCGCGCCCGCCCGCGCGAGGTCGTCGGCGAGCTCGGCCCGGTACAGGGCCAGGTTCCGGGTGAAGTGCGGGTCCTGCGCGGTCGCCGCACGGTGCGCGTGGCGGGCCGCCCGGGACCAGTCGCCGAGGGCCGACCAGCACTGCGCCTGGAGCATCTCCAGCTCGGCCTCCACGAAGAAGGTCATCCACTCGGGGTCGGCCGGCGAGGCACCCCGCGCGAAGTGGAAGTGCGCCCGCGCCAGGGACTCCTCGCACGCCGAGCGGTCGCCGAGCCCCGCCCAGCCCCCGGCCTCGCGCAGCGCGAGCAGGGAGAGCAGCCGGGACGAGCCGAGCGAGTGGGCCGCGCGCTCGCCCGCCTGCGCCGCCCGCATCGCCTCGCGCGGCCGGCCCATGTCCCTGGCCAGGAACGACATGTTGCAGAACGCGTGCGCCTCAAGACCTGGGTCACCCGCGAGGCGGGCCGTCGCGAGAGCCTCCGCGTAGTGCGAGCGCGCCTCGCCGAAGCGGCCCGAGTCGTGTGCCAACCAGCCGACGGAGATGGCCAGTTCACCCGCTCCCGTGTGCAGCCGCTCCTGCGTGGAGCGCCGCGCCGCACTCGCGTCGAGCAGGGCGTACGCGGTGCGCAGCGGCTGGGCGGCCCGCTGGTAGAGCCCGTCCGCGCCGTGCCGGTCGTCCAGGAGTCTGATCCGGCGCACCGCCTCCTCGACGGCGCTCACCTCGGCCTCGCCGACGCGCTGGACGGGATGTGCGGATGCCGGGCCGAGGCCCAGCGAGACGGCCGCCAGCGTGGCGGTGGAGCCCGTCATGAATGCGCGACGCAGCACGTCGCTCTCCTCGTGGTTCTGGTGATCGTGGTTGTGGATCTGGTTGTGGGTCTGGGGGTGGATGTGGTGGTGGGCGGCGTCTGACGGCTGGCCCTGACCTTGGCCGGGCCATTGGCCGTGTCCTTGGCCGGGCCATCGGCCGGGAACTTGGCTGAGGCCTTGGCCGGGCGAACCGTCGTGTGGATGGGCGGGGCGGGGCGTGACGTGGAGCAGGGGCGCGGAAGACAGTGGGCGCGCCCCTCGGCCCCGTACCGTCTCTCTTGCCGAGAACCCCAACTCGGCCAGGGTCAAACCCGGGAACATGTGCCGGAAGACCCTTTCGTACGCGTAGTTGGGGCAGCGGATCTCGCCGTTCTCCACGCGTCCGATGTAGCGGGCGTCGCAGGCGACCTGCTCGCCGATCTCGCGGGCGGCCCGGCGGACCGCGGCCGCGAACTCGCCCGGCGAACGGGCGCCCCTCAACTGCCGGAAGGCCACGTTGGGTTCCCGCGTGATCCGGCGCGGTGTCTGCGAAGTCCGCGCGTTCACCCGGGAGTCGTCCTGGGGATCTGGTGACGGCGCCATGGCTCGACAGCCCTCTCTGGCGGGGTGGTGCGAAGCAAGAACGTACCTGCTGTGACGAGACGTTCACGCAGTGTTTGGCTACAAACCGGATATCTCACCCGCGATCCGCCATGAACTGCCATCCTTTGCGGCGGCGCGGCGCCGTTCCCCTTGACGCGTAAGGGCGTTGAACAATGCGGAGAGAGCCAGACACCGCAGAGACGCGGAGGGCTTGCCTTGTTGGAGGACTGCGTGAACACCGACACCGACATCGACTTCACAGGCTCCGGTACGCAGACGACGGCCGTCCGGCCTCCGCATGCACCGCAGGCGAGCGCCCCGCCGGTCCTCGCGCGCGGCGCCGAGGAGCCCTGCGACCTGGTGACCGTGCCCGCCCGCCAAGGCCTGGAGGCCGTCGACATCATCCGCCGAGGCTCCGCCCCGGCCGCCGTCGGTCCCGTCCTGCACGACGGGACCTGCGACACCCTCGGCTTCCTGGTGCCGTCCGGCACCGCCGCCGCCTGGGACGTGCCGGGCAGCGCCTGCACGGAGACCAACGGGCGGGGCCTTCGCATCGAGGGCCTGCCCGTCGAGCCGCCCGTCACCGGCTCGGGCTGGCTCCTCCCGCCGAACACCACCGAGGTCACCGACCCGGGCCTCCTTCGCGAGGCCCTCGGCGAGGCGGCCCGGATGATCGAGGCCGCCGACGGGATCAGCGAGGCCGAGGGCAGGCTCTGAGGGCCGCCACCGCTCGGGAAGGCGGCACCCGCTCGGGCGGTCGATAATGGCCGGATGGCGAAAAGCAGCAGGCGGCGCGGGCCCGAGCCCGTCGTCGAGACGGTGGACGGCGGCCTCGCCGAGCTCATACCCGACCGGGACCGGACCGGCGGGTGGACGCTGCTGCTCGACGGGGCGCCCCAGTCGCACGTGGACCTCGAAGCCCCGGACCGGCTGACCTTCGAGTACCAGCGCCGTCTCGGCCACGTCATCGACCTCGCGGCCCCGCCTGGGCAGGCCCTGAACGTCCTGCACCTCGGCGGCGGCGCCTTCACCCTGGCCCGCTACATCGCGGCCACCCGGCCCCGCTCCACCCAGCAGATAGTCGAGCTCGACGCCGCGCTCGTCCAGCTCGTACGCCGCGAGCTGCCGCTCGACCCCGGGGCCCGGATCCGGGTGCGGGGCGGGGACGCGCGGGCCGGGCTCGGCAAGCTCCCCGACGGCTGGGCCGACCTCGTCATCGCGGACGTGTTCAGCGGGGCCCGCACCCCGGCCCATCTGACCAGCACCGAGTTCCTCGCCGACGTACGCAGGGTGCTGAAGCCGGGCGGCACGTACGCCGCCAATCTCGCCGACGGGCCGCCGCTCGCGCATCTGCGGGGCCAGATCGCGACCGCGGCCGGGGCCTTCCCCGAGCTCGCGCTCGCCGCCGATCCGACGGTGCTGCGGGGCAAGCGGTTCGGGAACGCGGTGCTCGTCTGCTCGGCCGTGCCGCTGCCGGTCGCCGAGCTGACCCGGCGCATCGCGGGCGACCCGCACCCCGGCCGCGTACAGCACGGGCGCGAGCTCGCCGACTTCACGGGCGGGGCCCTCGCGGTGAGCGACGCGAGCGCGAAGCCCTCGCCGGCGCCGCCGGCCTCCGCGTTCCGCTGAGAGCCTGTGTCCGAACCTCGCCCGGATCACGCTCTCAGGTGTTGTTGATCTCCACTGAGGGCGGGTGGCCGTTCCAGGTGCAGAACACCGAGACGGTCTCGCTGCCCCGGGTGAAGGTGACCCGTATCCACTCCGACTGGATCCACCGCTCCATCTGCCAGCCGGACGCGGGCGTCGCCGAGACCAGCTGGGCCGAGGTGTCGCCGAGGTCGAAGACGACCCGGCCGCCCGAGACGTTGTAGCCCTGCACCGCGCCGGAATTGGCCGGATTGCCCGAACTGCCGGACGGCGACGGTGACTTGCCGCCGGACGGCGAGCCGCTGCCCGACGGCTTCCCGCTCCCGGCGTCCTTCGACGGCTTCCGGGAGGGGGAAGGTGACGGAGAGGGCGGGGTTTCCCTGGGGCGCCGGGTCGACGATGCGTCCGGCTTCGAGCCCTGCGTGACATGCACGTCGCCGCTGATCGGCAGGGCGCGCGGCGGGTCGTACACCGTGCCGGCAAGGACCGTGTGGACGCCCCACCAGGAGAGCGTGACCGCCGCTCCGGTAGCGAGCGACCACGCCAAACCGTGTACGAGTCCTCTGTGCATCCGGGCCATACTGCACCACGAGCCCCACCCGTGTCCCGCCACCGCCCGCTCCACTCCCACGGGGGACTCCGCTCCTCCGGATGGCGTACGGTGCGGGCCATGGCAAGTGTGCTCGTGGTCGAGGACGACCAGTTTGTCCGCTCCGCCCTCATCCGCCACCTCACCGAGGCCTCCCACACGGTACGGAGCGTCGGCACGGCACTTGAGGCGCTGCGCGAAGTGGCCCATCACCGGTTCGACGTGGTCATCCTGGACCTCGGCCTCCCCGACCTGGACGGGTCCGAGGCGCTGAAGATGCTGCGCGGCATCACCGACGTACCGGTGATCATCGCCACCGCGCGGGACGACGAGACGGAGATCGTCCGACTGCTCAACGACGGTGCGGACGACTACCTCACCAAGCCGTTCTCCGTGGAGCACCTCTCCGCGCGGATGTCCGCGGTACTGCGCAGGGCGCGCGCCACGGCCGGGGCCGAACCGCCCTCCCGGGTCCTCCAGGTCGGCGGGCTCCGCGTCGACCCGCTGCGACGCCAGGCCGAACTCGACGGCGTACAGCTCGACCTGACCCGGCGCGAGTTCGACCTGCTCGCCTTCCTCGCCGGGCGGCCCGGCGTGGTCGTGCCCCGCAAGGAACTGCTCGCCGAGGTGTGGCAGCAGTCGTACGGCGATGACCAGACCATTGATGTGCATCTGTCCTGGTTGCGACGGAAGTTGGGAGAGACGGCCGCGCGGCCCCGCTATCTGCACACCCTGCGGGGCGTGGGTGTGAAGCTGGAGCCACCTCAGTGAGATGGGCGCTGGTCAAGGTCTGCCTCGCCGTCACCGTGATGGTCGTGGTCGCCTTCGCGGTGCCGCTCGGCATGGTCATCAAGGAGATGGCCCGCGACCGGGCGTTCTCCAACGCCGAGCGGCAGGCCGCGGCGATCGGGCCGACCCTGTCCATCACCACCGGCCGCGACGCGTTGGAGCGGGCCGTCGCCTCCACCCAGTCCGGCGCCGAGGACCGGATGGCCGTGCACGTCCCGGCCGACCCGGCCGTCGCGGGCAGCGCGCCGGTGGACATCGGCAGGCAGCGCGCCGCGGACAAGGACCTCCAGGCGACGCGGAAGATCATCAAGGCGTCCATCTCCGACGTCTCGGGCGGCTCCACGCTGCTCCAGCCGACCGCGCTCAGCTCCGGCCAGATCGCGATCGTCGAGGTCTTCGTGCCGGAGGCCGAGGTCACCAACGGCGTGACGACGGCCTGGCTGGTCCTGGCCGGGGTCGGTATCGGCCTGATCATCGGCTCCGTGGCGGTCGCCGACCGGCTCGGCGTACGCATGGTCCGCCCCGCCCAGCGGCTCGCGGGCGCGGCGCAGGACCTCGGCGAGGGCAAGCTCGGGGCGCGGGTCCCCGAGGAGGGCCCCACCGAACTCCGCTCGGCGGCCGTCGCGTTCAACTCGATGGCCGACCAGGTCGTCCAACTCCTCGCCAACGAACGGGAGTTGGCGGCCGACCTCTCGCACCGGCTGCGTACGCCGCTCACCGTCCTTCGCCTGAACGCGGCCTCCCTCGGGGACGGGCCCGCGGCCGACCAGACCCGGGCCGCGGTCGAGCAACTGGAGCGGGAGGTCGACACGATCATCCGCACCGCGCGCGAGGCCAAGCCCAAGACCCAGCCCGCCGGGCCCGGCGCGGGCTGCGACGCCTGCGAGGTCATCCTCGACCGGATGGCGTTCTGGTCCGCGCTCGCCGAGGACGAGGGACGCGAGGTGCGGCTCGCGGGCGTGGACCGTCCGGTACGCATCCCGGTGGCCCGGGCGGATCTCGTGGCCGTGCTCGACGCGCTCCTCGGCAACGTGTTCCGGCACACGCCCGAAGGCACGGCCTTCTCCGTCGACGTCCACAACGGTGAGGACGCGGTGATCGTCCTCGTCTCCGACGCGGGGCCGGGGATCGCCGACCCCCGGGCGGCGCTGGCGCGGGGCAACAGCGGGGGCCGTCCCGGGTCGACGGGTCTTGGCCTCGACATCGTGCGCCGGGTCGCCGAGTCGACGGGCGGCGACGTGCGCATCGGCCACTCCGTCCTGGGCGGGACGGAGGTCCGCCTCTGGATCGGGCTCGGCGTTACGCCTCCGGGGCGGCGGGGGCATCGGGTACGGGGGCGGGGGAGGGGCCGACGGGGCGGGGAACAGCCGGCTTAACCTCCCCCCATCCCACCCTTAAGCAGACCCTAAGATCCCCAACCCCCGCCCCGAACTGGGCATTTGTCCGATTCCGCATCGCTAGCGTGCTGCCCGCACCCCCGAATTCCCCCGCAACGCAGAGGCAGGCACGGCATGGGCAGCAGTACGCACCGGCGCAGGGCGAGTGGCAAGACCAAGGTGATCGGCGGGGTGGCCGCCGCCGCGGTCGTCGGCGGCGCGGCCTTCGCGCTCACCGGCACCGCGCAGGCCGCCTCGGTCGGCGCGGCGTACACCAAGACCAGCAGCTGGACCGGTGGTTACACCGGGCAGTACGTCATCACCAACGACAGCGGCGAGACGCTCGCCGACTGGACCCTGGAGTTCGACCTCCCGGCAGGCACCACGCTGTCCTCCCTCTGGAACGGCGACCAGACCGTCAAGGGCCGGCACGTCACCGTGAAGCCCCCGAGCTGGGACAAGGCGGGGCTCGCCGCGGGCAAGTCCGTCACCGTGGGGTTCGTCACCTCCGCCGCCGGCGCCGCGGGCGATCCCACCGGCTGCCTCATCGACCAGGAGAAGTGCTCCGTCGACACCGGCGCCACCCCCCGGCCCAGCGGCCGCCCCACCGAACAGCCCACCCCCGAGCCGTCCCAGTCGGCGAGCACCAAGCCGACCGACAAGCCCACGCCCTCCAAGTCGGCCACCGCGATACCCACCCCCACCAAGAGCACGGGCACCTCAACCGGCGCCGGGTTCGCGCCGTACGTCGACACCTCGCTCTACCCCACGTACGACCTCGCGGCCACCGCCGACAAGACCGGCGTCAAGCAGTTCAACCTCGCCTTCGTCACCTCCGGCGGCAGCTGCGCCCCGCTGTGGGGCGGCGTCACGGACCTGGGCGGCGACAAGGTCGCCTCGCAGATCGGCGCGCTGCGCGCCAAGGGCGGTGACGTCCGGGTCTCCTTCGGTGGCGCCGCCGGCTCCGAGCTCGGCCTGGTCTGCAAGAGCGCGGACGAGCTCGCCGCCGCGTACGGCAAGGTCATCGACGCGTACAAGCTCACCAAGGTCGACTTCGACATCGAGGGCGCCGCGCTGCCCGACACCGGAGCCAACACCCGCCGCGCGCAGGCCATCGCGAAGCTCCAGCAGTCCCACCCCGGGCTCGACGTGTCCTTCACGCTGCCCGTGATGCCGGAGGGCCTCACCCAGCCCGGGGTCGACCTCGTCGCCGACGCCAAGAAGAACGGCGTGAAGGTCTCCGCCGTCAACATCATGGCGATGGACTACGGGCCCTCCTACAGCGGCGACATGGGCGACTACGCGATCCAGGCGGCCACCGCAACTCAGGCCCAGATCAAGGGAGTTCTGGGTCTTTCCGACGCCGCCGCGTGGAAGGCGGTCGCCGTCACGCCGATGATCGGCGTCAATGACGTGAACGTCGAGAAGTTCACCGTCGCCGATGCCGCCAAGCTCGTGGACTTCGCCAGGTCCAAGGGTCTCGGCTGGCTCGCCATGTGGTCCGGCGCCCGCGACCAGCAGTGCTCCGGCGGTGCCAAGAACTCCGCCGACCCGACCTGCTCATCCATCGTCCAGGAGCCCCTCGCCTTCACGAAGGCCTTCGGCGCCTACAAGTAGCCCCGCCAAGGGGCCTCAACTGCCGTGGGTTCCGGCCGAGTTCACTCTTGCGGCCGGGACGTACGGCGTTCGCCCGCCCGGATCGCGAGCGCCAGTACGCCGCCCGCGACCGTCACCGAGAGGACCACGCTCCACGGGAGCACCCCGAAGGCGGCGAGCAGGGCGGCCGGCGGTACGGCCACGAGCAGCGGCGGCAGCGCCGAGTAGTTGTTCAGCCTCATCGCCCGACTCCTTCCCGGGCCGCGTCCAGGTAGTCCGAGAGGTCGTCCCACTGGCCCGGGCGTGCCGACGCGTCCCCGGACAGCGCCGCCGGGTCCTCGCGCCACGCGGTCCGTACGCCCGCCGAGATCGTCCGGTCGCCGCCGCTGAACAGCGCGCCCAGCTCGTCCATCCGGGCCGCCAGCCTGCGTACGCGCGGGTCGGTCGGTGGGGTGCCGGAGGCTCTCAACTTCTCGGCCCGGCGGTACAGTTCGGGCCATTCGATCTCCAGCAGGTAGTGCGCGGCCGGGCCGAGGGCCGCGGTGTGGGTGCCGAGCGCCCGTACCTGGTCGTCGTCGAGGTGGCGGCGTACCGCCTGTTCGGCGGCGGGGCTCGCGGCGCCGGTGGCGCGCAGCGCGTCGAGGACCGCGGAGGTCGTCGGCGCCCGGCCGTCCGCCACCTCCCGCTCGATGTGGACGAGCCGGTCGCGCAGGCCGGTGAGTGCCGCGAGGTGTGCCTCGACGCTCTCGCGGTGGTCGCGCAGGACCCGCATGGGGTCGAGCCCGGAGTCCAGGCACACGGCGATGGTGTCCAGCCCGAGGCCCAGGCCGCGCAGGGCGAGTACCTGGTAGAGGCGGGCGATGTCGTCCTCGGTGTACTCCCGGTGCCCGCCCGGGGTGCGACGGGAGGGGGAGAGCAGCCCGATGGTGTCCCAGTGGTGCAGTGCGCGGACGGTGAGCCCGCTGGCCTCGGCCAGCGGGCCCACCTTCCAGGTGGATTCGGTCATGAGGCCACTGTGCATCCTCACGCCGTGTGAGGTTCAAGCCCCCGCGCACCCTCACGCACCCGCACGCGCGGGACGCCCGTCCCCCATCACCCCTCAGGCAGTGCCCCCGTGCGGGCCAGCTCCGCGTACCAATGGGCGCTCGACTTCGGGGTGCGGGTCAGCGTCTCGTAGTCCACGTACACCGCGCCGAACCGCTTGCCGTACCCGTACGACCACTCGAAGTTGTCCATCAGCGACCAGAGGTAGTAGCCCCGTACGTCCGCGCCCGCCTCCATCGCGCGGCGCACCGTCGCGAGGTGGTCGCGCAGGTAGCGGATGCGGTCCGGGTCGTGCACCGAGCCGTCGGGGCCGGGCTTGTCGTCGCAGGCCGCGCCGTTCTCGGTGACCAGGAGCGGCAGGCCGGGGGCCTCCTTCGTGTAGCGGAGCAGCAGGTCGTACAGGCCGGAGGGGTCGATGGCCCAGCCCATCGCGGTCTGCTCGCCGGGCGGCTGGTGGAAGGCGACCGAGGCGGCGCCCGGCCAGGGCGAGTGCGCGCTCGCGCCGTGGCCGTCGGCGCGGCTGCCCGGCCGGTCCGGGTCGGCCGCCGAGACCAGGGACGTCGTGTAGTAGTTGAGGCCGAGCGCGTCCAGCGGCTGGTGGATCGCGCGCAGATCGCCGTCGTGCACGAAGGACCAGTCGGTGACGGAGGCCGTGTCCGCGAACAGGTGCTTGGGGTACGCGCCGTGCAGCATCGGCCCGTGGAAGACGCCGTTGGCCAGATCGTCGATCCGGCGCACCGCTGCCAGGTCCGCCGGATCCTGTGAACACGGCCTGACGACGGCGGAGTTGAGGCTGACCGCGATCTGGTTGCGGGCCGGCATCGCGGCCCGCAGGGCCGAAGTGGCCTCCCCATGGGCCAGATTGAGGTGGTGGGCGGCTCGAAGCGAGGCCGCCGGGTCGGTCCGGCCGGGCGCGTGCACCCCCGACCCGTACCCCAGAAAGGCACTGCACCAGGGCTCGTTGAGGGTGATCCACCGCTCGACCCGGTCGCCGAGCGCGGTCCCGACCAGGGCCGCGTACTCCGCGAAACGGTAGGCCGTGTCACGGGCCGGCCAGCCGCCCGCGTCCTCAAGCTCCTGCGGCAGGTCCCAGTGGTAGAGGGTGAGCGCGGGCACGATGTTGTGGTCGAGCAGCTCGTCGACCAGGCGCCGGTAGAAGTCGAGACCGAGCTGGACGGCGGGCCCGCGCCCAGTGGGCTGCACCCGCGACCAGGAGACGGAGAAGCGGTACGAGGTGAGGCCGAGCTCCGCCATCAGTGCGACGTCCTCGCGCATGCGGTGGTAGTGGTCCACCGCGATGTCGCCGGTGTCGCCGTCGGCGGTCCGGCCCGGAGTGTGGCTGAAGGTGTCCCAGATCGACGGGGTGCGGCCGTCCTCGGCCGTCGCCCCCTCGATCTGGTAGGCGGAGGTGGCGGCGCCCCAGAGGAACCCGGGGGGAAAGCGGTCGGACATGCGACACTCCCAACGTGCAAGTAAATGACGGCAGTTGGCCCGGTATGCGGCCCGGGTGGTGGCTCAGCCCTTCACCGCGCCCTGCATGATCCCGCCCACGATCTGGCGCCCGAACAGGACGAACGCGAGCAGCAGCGGCAGGGTGCCGAGCAGGGCGCCGGCCATGATGACCGACTGGTCGGGGATGTAGCCGCGGCCGAGCCCGGTGAGGGCGACCTGGACGGTGGGGCTGCCGTTCTGGGTCAGCGCGATGATCGGCCAGAAGAAGTCGTTCCAGGCCATCACGAACGTCAGCATCCCGAGCACCGCCATCGCGGGCCGCGCGACGGGGAACACGATGTGCCACACCACCCGCCAACTGCTCGCCCCGTCGACGCGGGCGGCCTCTATCAGCTCGGTGGGCAGCGCCTCCACGAGGTACTGCCGCATGAAGAACACCCCGAACGCGCTGACCAGGGTGGGCAGGATGACGGCCTGGAGCTGGTCGGTCCAGGACAGCTTGGCCACCAGCATGTACAGCGGTACGACGCTGAGCTGCGGCGGCACCATCATCGTGCCGATCACCAGGAGCAGCAGCAGGTTCTTGAAGCGGAAGCGCAGCTTGGCGAAGGCGAAGCCGGCCAGGGTGGAGAAGAACACCGTGCCGGCCGCGACCGAGCCCGCCACGACGGTGGTGTTGAGCAGGGCCGTGCCCATGTTGGCGTCGGTCCAGGCGATCTGGAGGTTCTTGAACAGGTTCCCGCCGAACCAGAACGGCGGGGGCGTCTGGGCGAGCCGGGTGTTGGTGCGGGAGGCGGCCACCGCCGTCCAGATCAGCGGGAACAGCGATCCGGCGGTGAACACGATCAGGACGGCGTAGGTGAGGCGGCCGCCGTGCAGCTGGCGGCCGGCACGCTGGGCTCTCAACTGGTCATCCCCTTGCGCAACTTGTGGGAGACGAGCCAGTTCACCGCGCCGATGAGGAGCAGGATCAGGAACATCGCCCAGGCGATCGCGGAGGCCCGGCCCAGGTGCAGGTTCACCCAGCCCTGTTCGTACAGGTAGAGGCCGAGCGTCTGGAACTGGTGGTCCGAGCCGCCGGTGGCGCCCGCGGCGCCGTTGAACAGGAGCGGCTCACCGAACAGCTGGGTCGCGCCGATCGTCGAGACGACCGCGGTGAACAGGATGGTCGGACGCAGCGACGGGATCGTCACGTGGATGAACTGCTGCCACCGGGAGGCCCCGTCGAGCGCGGCGGACTCGTACAGGTCGGCGGGCACCGCCTGCATGGCGGCCAGGTAGATCAGGGCGTTGTAGCCGGTCCACCGCCAGATGACGATGGTGGACACGGCCAGCTGCGAGGTCCAGCCGCCGTTCTGCCAGTCGATGTGCCCGAACCCCACGAGCCCGAGAGCCCAGTTGATCATTCCGTAGTCGCGCCCGAAGAGCAGCACGAACACCAGCGTCGCGGCCGCCACGCTGGTGGCGTACGGGGTGAGGACGGCGACCCGGAAGAACATCGAGCCGCGCAGCTTGTAGTTGAGCAGGTGCGCGATGCCGAGCGCGACGAGCAGCTGCGGCACGGTGGAGAGGACCCCGATGGTGAAGGTGTTCCGCAGCGCGTTCCAGAAGAAGTCGTCCGACAGGAGCCGGGAGAAGTTCCGCAGCCCCACCCATGTCATGTCGTCCGGCGAGGTCAGCTCGACCTGGTGCAGCGAGGCCCAGCCCGTATAGAGGAGCGGGAAGAGGCCGAAGGCCGCGAAGAACAGGAAGAAGGGCGCGATGAACGCGTACGGACTCCAGCGCACGTCACGCCGGTAGCGGCGGCTGCGCCGCTCGTCCGGGAGGTCCCGGGCGGGGGCCGTGCCCTCCTGCCCGGGGCCGGGGGAGGGCACGGCGGCCGTGGTGTCGCTCGCCATCGTCACTGGTCCAGCGCGTTGTCGATCGCCTTCACCGCGGCGTCCCAGCCCTGCTGCGGAGACTTGCCCTTCTGCTCGACCTGGAGCATGCCGATGTCGGTGAGGTTCTGCTGGATGGTCTGGTCCTTCGGGCCGAGGGTCTGCACCGGGGTGCCCTCGGCGGCCCGCGCGAAGATCTGGCCGATCGGCGCGTTGTCGAAGTAGGCGTGCTTGGCGCCGGCGACCGCGGGCAGTCCGTACGCGGCCTTGGCGCTCGGGAAGCTGCCGCGCTTCTCGAACAGGACCGCCTGCTGGGCGGGTGCGGTCAGCCAGGCGGCGAGCTTGGCGGCTTCCGCCTTGTGCTTGCCGGCCGACGGCACGGTCAGGAAGGAGCCGCCCCAGTTGGACGGCTTGGGGGCCGCGGCCACGTCCCATTGGCCCTTGGCGGGGGCGCCCGCCTTGTCCTGGATGTAGCCGAGCATCCACGCCGGGCAGGACACGGTGGCGAAGGAGGCGTTGGCGAAGGCCTGGTCCCAGGTCGGCTGGAACTGCTGGAGCTTCGCGGTCAGGCCGTCGGTCGCGAACGCGGTCGCGGTGTCCCAGGCCTGCTTGATGGCCGGGTTGGTCTTGTAGACGACCTTGCCGTCGGCGTCGTAGTAGCGGGTGGCGTTGGACCCGGTGATCGAGTTCAGCACGCCGGAGGCGGAGTCCACGAAGGCGGCGCCCTCCGGAGCCTTCGCCTTGTACTGCCGCCCCACCTCCAGGTACTTGTTCCAGTCGCCCGCCCACAGCTTGCCCACGGCCTCGCGGTCGGTGGGCAGCCCCGCCTTGGCGAACAGGTCCTTGCGGTAGCAGATGCCGGTCGGCCCGGTGTCGGTGCCGAGGCCCACGGTCTTGCCGTCCTTGGCGGTGCCCTCGGCCCACTTCCACGGCAGGAAGTCGTCCTTGTTCACGCCGGGCACCTTGGACAGGTCCTCCAGCTTGCCGCTCTGGGTGGCGGTGACCTCGGCGATGTTGCTGACCTCGACGGCCTGGATGTCGGCGAGCCCGCTGCCCGACCCGAGGTGGGTCAGGAGCTGCGGGTAGTAGTTCTCGTTCCGCTCGATCGAGGTCTGTTTGATCTCGATGTCCGGGTGGAGCTTCATGTACGCGTCGTAGAGCCCGGCCTCCTTCAGGCCGAAAGCACCGAAGACGCCGACGGTGAGGGTGGTCTTCGCGCCGCCCCCGCCGCCCCCCGTCGACGAGCTTCCGGCCGCCGGGGACTTGCCGTCGTCGGCGCAGCCCGCGAGCAGCCCGGTGCCGAGCGCGGCCACGGCCGCGAGGGCCGCGAGCCGCCTGGACATACGTGTACGCGTGCGCATGTGCTTCCTCCAACTGTCGTCCGGGCCAGGCCAGTTGAGGCGCGTCGGCGCGGGCGGAAGGTATGCGAAAGGTGTAGGGACCTACTAGTGTGGGAGCGCTCCCAGCCGTGATGTGTTGAAGGGTTGCGGCTCCCTGTGGGGCTGTCAAGGGACCGCGCGATAACAGTGGATGCGGTTCTCCACCCGGCCGGGGCTGTTACTTTCACCGGAGTTACGCGAGTTGGGGAGGCAGACGTGACAGCAGCCCACACAGCCAGGGGCCGCAGTGCCGGACGGCCCACGCTCGAAGAAGTGGCGGCCAGGGCCGGGGTCGGCCGGGGCACCGTGTCCCGGGTGATCAACGGCTCGCCCCGGGTCAGCGACGAGACCCGCGCCGCCGTCGAGGCCGCCATCGCCGAGCTCGGCTACGTACCCAACCGGGCCGCCCGCGCCCTCGCCGCGAACCGCACGGACGCCATCGCCCTGGTCGTCCCCGAGCCCGAGGCCCGCTTCTTCGCCGAGCCGTACTTCTCCGACATCGTGCGCGGGGTGGGCGCGGCCCTGGCCGACACCGACATGCAGCTCCTGCTCACCCTGGTCGGCGGCGACCGGGAACGGCGCAGGCTCGCCCAGTACCTCGCCTCGCACCGGGTCGACGGCGTCCTGCTCGTCTCCGTCCACGCCGACGACCCGCTGCCCGAGCTGCTCGAACAGCTCGGCATCCCCGTCGTCATCAGCGGCCGCCGCTCGGAGGACGAGCCGCTCGCCTCGGTCGACTCCGACAACTACGAGGGCGCCCGAGCGGCCGTCGCCCACCTCGTCGCCCGCGGCCGGCGCACCATAGCCACGATCACCGGGCCGCTCGACGTGTACGGAGCCCGCCGCCGCCTCGACGGCTACCGGGCGGCGCTGGCCGAGGCGGGCCTGGAAGAACTGGCCGCGCACGGCGACTTCACCGAGGAGGGCGGCCGCCGCGCGATGGCCGAACTCCTCGAACGCGCCCCCCGGCTCGACGCCGTCTTCGCCGCATCCGACGTGATGGCCTCCGGCGCCCGCCAGATCCTGCGCGAGGACGGCCGCCGCATCCCCGAGGACACCGCCCTGATCGGCTTCGACGACTCGGCGATAGCCCGCCACATGGACCCGCCGCTGACCAGCGTGCGCCAGCCGATAGAGGAGATGGGCCGAGCGATGGCCGAACTGCTCCTCACCGAAATAACCGCCACGGAACCGGCCCGCCCCGGCTTGGTGCTGCCTACGGAGCTGGTGGTGCGGGCGTCTTCGTAAGAAGGCCCTTCAACGGGCCGGAAGAAGAGCCGGAGCAAGAACCGGAACGAGAAGCCGGAACGTGGAGCCGGAACGAGAAGCCGGAACGTGGAGCCGGACACGAAAACATGGAGCCGAACACGAAGAAGGCCCGAACCGCTTTCGCGGCTCGGGCCTTCTCATCAGGGTGAGTAACGGGACTCGAACCCGCGACATCCTGGACCACAACCAGGTGCTCTACCAGCTGAGCTATACCCACCATGCATGACCGGACTGTTGTGGTCTTGGGAAGTCCCTGGGGGCTTCCCTACCGGCCGAGAAAAAGTGTACAGGGTCCGGGAGGGTGCTCGCGCACATGTTTCGAGGCGCCCTCCCGGGCCCCCTGCGAAGGGCTACTCCGCAGGCAGGACGTACTTTGCCGCGATCGCCTTCGCGGTGTCCGAGTCCGGGCCCGGCTGCGGCACGAAGACCGCCTCCCGGTAGTAGCGCAGCTCCGCGATGGATTCACGGATGTCCGCGAGCGCCCGGTGGTTTCCGTTCTTGTCCGGGCTGTTGAAGTACGCCCGCGGATACCAGCGGCGGGCGAGCTCCTTCACGGAGGAGACGTCCACGATCCGGTAGTGGAGGTGGGACTCCAGCTTCGGCATGTCCCGCAGCAGGAACCCGCGGTCGGTGCCGACCGAGTTTCCGCACAGCGGAGCCTTGCCCGGCTCCTTGACGTGCTCACGTACGTACGCGAGGACCTGCTCCTCGGCGTCGGCCAGCGTGGTGCCGCCGGCCAGCTCGTCGAGGAGCCCGGAGGCGGTGTGCATGGTGCGCACCACCTCCGGCATGGTCTCCAGCGCGGCGTCCGGGGGACGGATCACGATGTCCACCCCTTCACCGAGTACGTTCAGCTCCGAGTCGGTGACCAGTGCGGCCACCTCGATGAGTGCGTCGTCCGTCAGCGAGAGCCCGGTCATCTCGCAGTCGATCCACACCATGCGGTCGTTCATGTGTCTTACCCTACGGGGCGCTCCGCTGACCGGGCAGACTCGGACGGCCACCGGTGTAGCCGGAGGCGTACAGATCGGAGCTGGGTTTCCCCGGTTCCGCCGCCGTGTGCGAGGTCGCACCCGGCCCCACCACCGCACTCGCCGCCGCCGTCCGCCGGGCCTGGGGGAGCGCCTGGGACGGAACGGTCTCCGGCACCGGAGCCGGCATGGGCACCGCGACCGGGCCCGCACTGGGTTCCGGCTGTGGCCGCCGGGCCCGGTAGGCCGCCCGGTACGACGCCGGGGACGAGCCGAGCTGGCGGCGGAAGTGCCCGCGCAGCGCGACCGGGGAGCGGAAGCCGCAGCGGCCCGCCACCTCGTCCACAGAGTAGTCGGACGTCTCCAGCAGGCGCTGGGCCTGCAGGACCCGCTGGGTGATCAGCCACTGGAGGGGGGCCGACCCGGTCAGCGAGCGGAAACGACGGTCGAAGGTGCGACGGCTCATGTACGCCCGCGCGGCCAGGGTCTCCACGTCGAACTGCTCGTGGAGGTGCTCCAGCGCCCAGGCGACGACCTCGGCCAGCGGGTCGGAGCCGATCTCCTCAGGTAAAGACCTGTCGAGATAGCGCTCCTGCCCACCGCTGCGGCGGGGTGGCACGACCAGTCGGCGGGCCAGCGCGCCGGCCGCCTCGCTGCCGTGGTCCGTCCGCACGATGTGGAGACAGAGATCGATTCCGGCCGCGGTTCCGGCCGAGGTGAGGACGTCCCCGTCGTCGACGAAGAGCTCCCTCGGATCGACGTGTACTGATGGATAGCGTTTGGCCAGTGTCGGCGCGTACATCCAGTGCGTCGTCGCCGGGCGGCCGTCCAGAAGACCGGCCGCGGCGAGCACGAACGCGCCGGTGCACAGCCCGACGATCCTTGCCCCTTCCTCGTGTGCCCGGCGCAGCGCGTCGAGCGCGGCTGCCGGGGGCGGCGAGGTGATGGAACGCCACGCGGGCACCACCACCGTTCCCGCCCTGCTGATTGCTTCCAGGCCGTACGGCGCGGTGAGTTCGAGTCCCCCTGTGGTCCGCAGGGGTCCTTCCTCACCGGCACACACCAGCAGCCTGTAACGCGGAACTCCCGCGTCCTGTCGGTCGATTCCGAACACGGAGAGCGGAATGGAACTTTCGAAGATGGGGCCGCCACTGAACAGCAGTACGGCGACGACTTCCCGGCGTCGGCGGCCGGCCAGCTTCCTTGCGGTCTCCGGTGATGCGGCAGCGGAGTCCTGGCTCATGGCGCTAAGCCCCCCTCGGTGTTCGCGGCTCCCCGTTCTTGTCGGGCCTGTCGCTCCTGCACTTTTCCCCTCGGTTTTGCACGAGTCCCCAGCCTTCGATACGCATGATCGAATCTACTGCGTCCCGTGGCGCCGGCGTGACAAGTCCGGCACCCAGCGCTATGTCGACAAGGCAACTTGGCGCGAAGCTTTCGATCACGAAGCGTTTCACTCGTGGGCCCCGCAGGGGAAGTGCGCCTCCTGGGGATGGCCCGTACCCGTATGGTGCCAGAGGCCGCGATGGTCCTTTCCTCCCTGGTGGCAAGGGGGTTGGCAGGCCATTTGGCCAAGGAATCCGCCACCGGGGGAAGTTGGCCGAAAACATACGGGTCCTGGTGTGCGATCGGCTCACCCCTCGGGTGTACAGCCCCGTCCGTGACGCCCACCACGATGCGCTCTCGGAGGCACGCGGGCGTGCCGTCCGGAGGGTGGAAGCACCCCCCGCGCCCGTTCCTCGGCGGCCGCCCGCTCGGACTGGCGAAGGAGCAGCCGGCACACCGCGGTCACGGCCGTCAGGCCGAGCGCGGAGCCGGCCGCCCCCGCGAACGAGGACCCGTACACGACGAGCACGACGGGCACGAGCACACAGCTGAAGGCCGCCCAGCGCACGACGTCGCCCGCCGTGTCGGCCGGGGGGCGTGCTCCGGTCGACCAGAGTAGTTCGGCATTCACGGACCGGTTGGTACGTACGGATTCAGCCGCGGACGGCACTCCGGGCGACCGGTGGCGGGGGCCGGGCGGCGCGGGGGTGGCCGGGTGGGCGACCGGGGGAGGGGGCACGAGAAGGTGCTTCCTGATCGGAGTCGGGCGTGATCACGCCTCTAACGCGGAAGCGCCCGGTCCGGTAACTGAAAGATCATCGGTGCGGAAGCGCCCGGTCCGGGCATTGGAGGATCATCGGTCCGGCGGCGGAGACCGGCCCCGGGACCGCTGTAGAGGGCACCGGGCATTGCCTTCCGGGGCGGGCTCGTGCATGCTCCGGGGAACGCCGAGTAGGTTCGGCGGCTCTGGGCAGGAGAGGAGTGTCGCCGTACCCTTGGGGGTATGGGGTTGGGAAGATGATTCCCGGACACAGCTCCGCCGCCGACTCGTTGTTGTTCACTCGTCCCCGCTGTCCCCCGACTGAGGACCTCCTTCGCCGAGACACCCATGGCCGGTCACGAATTCTCCGAACCCGCGGACCGCAAGCAGGTAGCCGACCCCACGTCGGACCTCCAAGCGGCGACAGAACCACGACACTCCTGCGATCCCGCGTTCCGTCACGGCGTCGTCGTCGGCTTCGACGGCTCGACGTCCAGTGAGCGGGCCCTCGCCTACGCCATCGGCATGGCCAAGCGCTCCGGCTCCGGGCTGATCATCGTCCACGTGGCCAACCGGCTGCCCACCACGGTGTGGGCGGGCTGCGAGCCGCCGGTCTTCGTGGACGTCCCCGACCACCGCACCGAGGTGCTCGGGCTCGAACTCGCCTGTGCCGACTATCTCGCCGAAGTCCCCTGGATCCTGGTCGAGCGCGGCGGCGACATCTGCCATGAACTGGAAGAAGTCGGGCGCGAGTACGCGGCCGACGCCATCGTCGTCGGCTCCACGCACGGCATCGTCGGGCGGATCTTCGGCTCCGTCGCCGGGCGGCTCGCGCGGCGTGCGCAGCGTCCCGTCGTCGTCATCCCGTAATCGCGCGTTGTCCCAGTTGAGACCGGGGCGATGTTTGGCTGATGAGCCGTCAACTCCCTTTGCGCGCAGCCGAATCTACCCATGCGTAGGGGTGGATTGTGCCCTTGTGAAGGGTAGATAAAGGTCGCTGGGAAGCAGCATCACCGCAGCAGTACCACCGCACATGAAGGGAGCCCGCCGTGGACAACGAAGTCTCCGCGGGAAGCACCACCTCCACGCTCGGTCACCTCGCGCTCGGCATCACCCTGCTGGCCTTCGGCCTTGGCAACACCCGCGTGATCGACGGCGTGACGGTGGCCGACTCCGTCTCGATCGCGACCTACGTCGGCGGCATCGGCCTGTTCGTCCTCGGCGTCCTCGCCTTCCGTGATCAGGACGCGTTCACCGGCACCGCCTTCGCGGGCCTGGGCGCCTTCTGGTTCACCTGGGCCGCGGGGGCGAACACCAAGTTCTCGGCCAACGCGGCCGGCCTCTTCCTGGTCCTCTTCGCACTCCTGGCGCTGAGCCTGGCGGCGGGTTCGGCGGGCGCCGGGCTCTTCCGGCAGGGCACGTACGGACTGCTCTTCCTCGCCCTGGTGCTCCTGGCCATCGGCCAGTTCGCCGACAACTCCTCGCTCGGCAAGGTGGCCGGCTGGGTCGCCACGGTCGCGGGCGCCGTCGCCTGGTACGGGGCCACGGCCTCGCTCGCCAAGTGGCCGACCGCCCTGCCCCGACGCGCTGCCGGCCGGGGGGTGACGGCCACCGGTTGATCGGCAGCCGCAGGCCGGCGCCTGGGCAGCACCGGCACGCACAAGGGCGACCCCCGCCGATGGGACGGGGGTCGCCCTTTTCCGTGCGTACGGAGGGGTGACGACTACTCGACGGTGACCGACTTGGCCAGGTTGCGCGGCTTGTCGATGTCGCGGCCCATCGCCAACGCCGTGTGGTACGCGAAGAGTTGGAGCGGGATGCCCATGAGGATCGGGTCCAGCTCGTTCTCGTTCTTCGGCACGACGATGGTGTGGTCGGCCTTCTCCTGGTGCTGATGCGCGACCGCGAGGATGCGGCCGCTGCGGGCCTTGATCTCCTCCAGGGCGGCGCGGTTTTTCTCCAGGAGGTCGTCGTTCGGGACGATCGCGACCGTCGGCAGCGCCGGCTCGATGAGCGCGAGCGGGCCGTGCTTCAGCTCGGAGGCCGGGTAGGCCTCGGCGTGGATGTAGGAGATCTCCTTGAGCTTCAGGGAGGCCTCCAGGGCGACCGGGTAGCCGCGCACACGCCCGATGAACATCATCGACTGGGCGCCCGCGTACTCCTTGGCCAGCTTCTCGATCTCCGGCTCCATGGCCAGGATCTCCTCGATCTGGCCGGGCAGCTTGCGCAGGCCCTCGATGATCCGCTTGCCGTCGGCCACCGACAGGTCGCGGATCCGGCCGAGGTGCAGCGCGAGCAGCGCGAAGGCGACCACGGTGTTGGTGAAGCACTTGGTCGAGACGACGCAGACCTCGGGCCCGGCGTGCACATAGGTGCCGCCGTCCGCCTCGCGGGCGATCGCCGAGCCGACCACGTTCACGACGCCGAGCACGCGGGCGCCCTTGCGCTTGAGCTCCTGCACGGCCGCGAGCACGTCGTACGTCTCACCGGACTGCGAGACCGCGATGTACAGGGTGTCGGGGTCCACGACCGGGTTGCGGTAGCGGAACTCGGAGGCCGGCTCGGCGTCCGCGGGGATGCGGGCCAGCTCCTCGATGAGGCCGGCGCCGATCAGGCCCGCGTGGTAGCTGGTGCCACAGCCGAGGATCTTGATGCGGCGCACACCGCGCGCCTCGCGGGCGTCCAGGTTCAGGCCACCGAGGTGAACGGTCGAGAACCGGTCGTCGATGCGGCCGCGAAGCACGCGGTCGACGGCCTCGGCCTGCTCGCTCATCTCCTTGTGCATGTACGTGTCGTGGCCGCCCATGTCGTAGGAGGCGGCCTCCCACTCGACGGTCTCGGGGGTGGTGTTGGTGAGCGTGCCCGAGGTCGTGTACGTCCGGAAGTCGTCGGCCTTCAGGGTCGCCATCTCGCCGTCGTTCAGAGTGACGACCTGGCGGGTGTGGGCGATCAGCGCGGCGACGTCGGAGGCGACGAGCATCTCCTTCTCGCCAATGCCGAGGATGACCGGGGAGCCGTTGCGGGCGACCACGATGCGGTCGGCGAAGTCGGCGTGCATCACGGCGATGCCGTAGGTGCCCTCGATGACCTTGAGCGCCTCGCGGACCTTCTCCTCCAGGGAGTCGGCCAGGGAGCGGGCGATCAGGTGGGTGATGACCTCGGTGTCGGTCTCCGAGGCGAAGACGACGCCCTCGGCCTCCAGCTTGGCGCGCAGCTCGGCGGCGTTGTCGACGATGCCGTTGTGGACGACGGCGACCTTGTTCTCGGGGTCGAGATGCGGGTGCGAGTTCAGGTCGGAGGGGGCGCCGTGGGTGGCCCAGCGGGTGTGGGCGATGCCCGTGGTGCCGGCGAAGCGCTTGGGGACACGGGCCTCCAGGTCGCGGACGCGGCCCTTGGCCTTGACCATCTTCAGGGCCCCGGACTTGGGGGTGTTGACGACCATGCCCGCGGAGTCGTAACCCCGGTACTCCAGCCGCTGCAGGCCTTCCAGCAGCAGCGGAGCCACATCACGCTTACCGATATAACCGACGATTCCGCACATAGAGTCTCTGCCCCTCCATCGACGTACATGTATCAAGCCCAGATGTGTGCTCAGCCGTAGACGATGCGGCGCAGCTGCCGGAGCGAGAGCTCCGGTGGCGCTACGGCGCGGTGCGGCAGCTCTGCCGCGATCCGCTCGAAGATCTCCGCGTTCACGGCGCCCCCGGACTGCAGTTCACGGTGGCGCCGGCGGACGAATTCCTCGCACGTCTCGTCGAAGTACGCCAGCACCTCCAGAACCACCCGGGCCGCCTCACCGCGCTGGAGCGCGGTGCTGCGCACCAGATGATCTACGAGGTCGTCGTGGGACGACGGGCTGCGGCGTTCGAGCACCCGTCGATATTGCGGTCTGGCGGGGACATACGCAAGAATCCTGCCCGATTCCGGGCAGGATTCACATGATCGCGCGTCTGGTCTGGACCAGAACGGCTTCACAGGCGCTTGAGGACCGCCTGCTTGGCCGCCGAGAACTCCTCATCCGTCAGGATGCCGCTCCGGTGCAGCTCGCCGAGTTCACGCAGGCGCCGGAGCAGTACGTCGTGGTCCTCGGCGGCCGGGGCGGCGGGCGCGGCCGTCAGGGACTTGGGGGCGGCGGGCGCCAGTTCCCGCCGCGGGGCGTGCGGGTGCGGCATCCGGGCCACCACCGCCGAGGCGAGCAGCGCCATCAGCGGATCCTTCTTGAAGCCGTTCAGCTCGACCGCCAGCGGATCGTGTTTGGCGGCGAGCCGCGGGGCGTTCGGCATGGTGACGAAGCGCAGGTAGCCGTCGATCAGGCCGCGCGCGGGCTGCCAGACCACCTCCGTCAGATCGTCGAGCCCCAGGGTGACCGGGCCGGCCGCCGTCTTCTTCTCGTCGGTGTGCCAGGTCCACTCCAGGCGCACCGTACGGCCGTCGAAGGTGACCGTGGCATCGCCCGCGCCCACCGTCATCGGCACCGCGGGCCCCGGCAGGAGGTAGCTGTCGACGGGCCCGTCCGGCACCTCGTCGAGCAGCAGGGCGTTGCGCACCTCGTCCACCATGTACTCGGCCACGGCCGCCGTCCGGGTCTCCACGGTCAGGACGTACGGGTCCGAGGCGTCCGGCAGCTTTCCGCCGGTGACCTGGAGCAGCGGATCCGCCCCGTCCCGCAGCCGCAGCCTGAGCCGCCCGGTCTTGCGTCCCGGCTCGTACGCGATGCCCGCCACCGCTCGCAGCGGTACCGCTGTCTCCCCGAGCGTCCGCTGGAGCAGGCCGACCGACTTGTCGCTGCCCGGCACGATCCGCAGCGTCTCGCCGTCGAAGACCCAGGTGCCGTCCTTCTGGATGATTTCCGCCATGCGGGGATTGTTTCATCGGCCTCCGCCGTGATGATCGACTTGCGGACATCGGGCGGTTCCGGTACTCCCCGCGGTGCCGCTCCTCACCTTGACCCCGGGTGCGATCCCCGGTCCCATGGGGAGTGTTCGGTTGCTCAGCCCCCACAGTTGCGCGACCCCCTGGAAGGGAACCGCTTGTGAGACAGAGACAGCGCAGGACATTCGCCCGGCTCCTCGGCTCCCTGGTCCTCGTGGCGGCCGCCGGGCTCACCAGTATCGGGGCCTCCGCGGCCCCCGCGGCGGCGGGCGCCCCCCGCCCGCTGGGCCAGATCGTGCCCGCCCCCGCCTCCGTCTCCACCGGCGGCACCCCGTACACCATCGGCTCGGCCACCAAGATCAGGGTCGCCGCGGGTTCGCCCGACGCCCAGCGGATCGGTGACTACCTGGCAGGCATCCTTCGGCCCTCCACCGGGTACGGCCTGCCCGTCACCGGCGACGCGGGCGACGACGGGATCCGGCTGCTGCTCGGCGCCGGTGACCAGGGCCTCGGCGACGAGGGCTACCGGCTCGCCTCGGGCGCCGGGTCCCTCACCATCACCGCCGACAAACCCGCCGGGCTCTTCCACGGCGTACAGACCCTGCGGCAGCTGCTGCCCGCGGCCGTGGAGAAGCGGACGAAGCAGACCGGCCCCTGGAAGATCGCGGGCGGCACCGTCACCGACTCCCCGCGCTACGCCTACCGGGGCGCGATGATCGACGTCTCGCGGCACTTCTTCACCGTCGACCAGGTCAAGCGGTACATCGACCAGCTCGCCCTCTACAAGATCAACGAGCTGCATCTGCACCTCAGCGACGACCAGGGCTGGCGCATCGCCGTCGACTCCTGGCCCAAGCTCGCCACCTACGGCGGTCAGACGCAGGTCGGCGGCGGCAAGGGCGGCTACTACACCAAGGCCGACTACCGGGCGATCGTCGCCTACGCCTCCTCCCGCTATCTGGAGGTCGTCCCCGAGATCGACACCCCGGGACACACCAACGCGGCCCTCGCCTCCTACGCCGAGCTGAACTGCAACGGCGTCGCGCCCCCGCTGTACACGGGCACCAACGTCGGCTTCAGCTCGCTGTGCGTGCCCAAGGACGTGACGTACAAGTTCTTCGACGACGTGGTGCGCGAGGTCGCCGCCCTCACGCCCGGGCGGTACGTCCACATCGGCGGCGACGAGGCGCACTCCACCTCGCACGCCGACTACGTCACCTTCATGGGCAAGGCCCAGCCGGTCGTCGGCAAGTACGGCAAGACGGTGATGGCCTGGCACCAGATCGCCGGGGCCACACCCGTGAAGGGGGCCGTCGCCCAGTACTGGGGCACGCTCGGCAACGAGGCGGACGTCGCCGCGGCGGCGCAGGCCGGCACCCGGCTCGTGATGTCGCCCGCCAACCACGCCTACCTCGACATGAAGTACGACGCGAAGTCTCCGCTCGGGACCAGCTGGGCCGGATACGTCGACGTCGACAAGTCGTACGCGTGGGATCCGGGCACCTTCATCAAGGGCGTACCGGCGAAGGCCGTGCTCGGCGTCGAGGCGCCGATCTGGTCGGAGACGCTGACCAATTCCTCCCAGATCGAGTACATGGCCATCCCGCGGCTCCAGGGGATCGCGGAGATCGGGTGGTCGCCCGCTTCCACGCACGACTGGGCGTCGTACAAGACGCGGCTCGCGCAGCAGGGGCCGCGGATGGCGGCGCTGGGGATCAACTTCTACCGGTCGCCCGTGGTGCCGTGGGTTTGAGTCCCCAAGCCTGAGGGGCTCGGTTCCGCGAGAACCGAGCCCCTCAGGCAGGTAGCCCGTCAGGCGATCGGGTTCCTCAGGGTGCCCACCAGTTGCAGGGCGCCCGCCGGGTCCGCCAGGTCCACCATCTGCTCGTTGTTGCGGAGCTGGAGGCGGTTCAGGCAGGACAGGGCGAAGTCCGGGGCGAACAGGTCGTACTGCTTGAACCTGTCGGCCAGTTCGGGCTTGGAGGCCTGGTAGGCGGTGACGCAGTCCGTCACGGTCCGCCAGAACGCCGACTCCTCAAGGACTCCCTCCGTCACCAGGGCCGCGTTCAGGAAGCGGAAGAAGCAGTCGAAGACGTCCGTGAACACGGAGAGCAGCTTCATGTCCTCGGGCACGTCCGCGCGGATCCGCTCCACGGCCGGCGGCAGCGCCGCGTCCGGGTCCATCACCGCGATCTCCTCGGCGATGTCCTTGAAGATCGCCCGCGAGACCGTGCCGTCCTCGGCGAGCACCAGGATCACGTTCTCGCCGTGCGGCATGAACACCAGGTCGTACGCGTAGAAGGCGTGCAGGACCGGCACCAGGTAGGCGTCCAGGTAGCCGCGCAGCCACTCGGCCGGGGTGCGGCCCGACTCGGCGATCAGGGCGCCCGCGAACGAGGCGCCCTCGTGGTCGGTGTGCAGCAGCGAGGCCATCGTGGCGAGGCGCTCGCCCGGCCGGAGCGACGGAACCGGGCTCTCGCGCCACAGCGCGGCCAGCATCTTGCGGTACGGCGAGTAGCGGTCGGTGGCCCGCTCGTACTGCTCGTGGCGGTAGCCGATCGCCGCCCGCTCGCGGATGATCGAGAACCGCGCCGCGCGGAACGTGTCGTCCGCCGCGACCAGCCCCGCCAGCCAGTCGTTGATGGCGGGCGTCGCCTCCATGTACGCGGCCGAAAGCCCGCGCATGAAGCCCATGTTGAGGACCGAGAGGGCCGTTTTGACGTAGTGCTTGGCCGGGTCGCTCGTGTTGAAGAACGTACGGATCGACTGCTGGGCGAGGTAGTCGTCGTCGCCCTCGCCGAGCAGGACCAGGCGCTCCTGGGCGATCTCGGCGGCGAAGGTCACGGACAGTTTGTTCCACCACTGCCAGGGGTGCACCGGCAGCAGGAGGAAGTCGTCGGCGTCGAGGCCGCGTTCGGCCAGCCGGGCCGCGAACCGGTCCAGGGTGGCCCGGCCGAGTTCGTCGCGCATCAGCGCCTCGTGGTCCAGGCCCGCGCCCGCCGTGAAGGTGGCGCGGTCGCGGCGGGCCGCCAGCCACAGCAGCCGCACCGGGCTCGCGGTCTCGGGGGCGTACGCGAGGTACTCGTGGACGCCGAAGCCGAGCCGGCCGTTGTTGGCGACGAAGCAGGGGTGGCCCTCGGTCATGCCCGTCTCGATGGCCTGGAAGCCGGAGCGGGCGAGCTCCGCCGACGTAATCTGAGGCTTCGTCAGTTTGTATGCCGTGCCGGAGAGGGTGGAGGAGATCTCCTCCAGGTACACCGGCAGGATCGTGTCGCTCAGGCCGAGGGCGGTGCGCAGTTCGAGGAAGAAGTCCAGTGCGTCGAGCGGGAGTCGGCCCTCGGCGCCGTGCCGCGATATGGACTCGGCGAACACCTGCCAGTGGTCGAGCGAGAGCCGGGACGCGGTGAAGCGGTACTCGACCGAGCCGTCGTCGGAGCGGACGCGGTACCGGTTGTCGCCGAGCGGCTCGGGGGCGAGGAGGCGCTCGTGGGCGAACTCGGCGAGCGCCTTGCGGATGAGGAGCCGGTTGGCCTCGGCCCACGGCTCGGGGGTGAGGTGGGTGACCGTGGTGTCGGTGGTCATCGTGTTGCCGCCTCTCGGGCCCGTGTGGTCTCCAGGGCCGTACGGAACTGCTCTCGGGTGCAGAAGGACAGATAGGCGTCCTTCTCGGGCTTGGTGATCCGCTTGGCGATCTCGAAGCCGACGGCCTCGTTCAGCGCGTGCACCGCACTGTTGTTGACGTCGGGCTCGACGACGACGCGCGCGGTGGCCGGGTCGGCGAACAGCTCCTCCATCACGGCGGTGATGACGGCCCGCGTGAAACCGTGCACCGGGGTGTCGGTCGGGGCGACCAGGAAGTGCATGCCGACGTCCCCGGGCAACGGCTCGTACAGGCCGGCCAGTTCGACGTACGCCGGGTGGTAGTGCTCCATGAGGAACGCGGGATCGCCGTCGTGCAGGCCGACGAGGGCGTGGTGGTGCGGGTTCGCGGCGATCGCCATGTACTCGCGCTCGACGTCCTGGAGTTTCGCGTGCTGCATCAGCCAGAACGCGGCCTTGGGGTGGGTCACCCAGGAGTGCACCAGCTCGGAGTCGCGGAGGGGGTCGAGCGGCCGGAAGGTGAAGGACCCGACGGCGGGCCGGCGGTTCTGGGGGTTCTGGGGGCTCATATGGCGAACTCCTGGAAGGCGATGGACTTCTCGACCGGGTAGTACTCGCGGCCGAGCAGCTCGCCGATGATGTACGCGTTGCGATAGGCGCCCATGCCGAGGTCGGGCGAGGTGATCGAGTGGGTGTGCACGCCGGCGTTCTGGAGGAAGACGCCGTGGCCGGTGGTGTCGATGGAGTAGTTGCGGGCCACGTCGAAGCGCCCGCGCCCGTCGCGCCGCAGCCGCCCGGTGACGGGCTTCAGGAACTCCGGCTCGGCGTACTGGTAGCCGGTGGCGAGGACCAGGCCCTGGGTGCTGAGGGTGTAGTCCTTCTCCTGCTCCTCCTGTCGCAGACCCAGTGTGTACGTACTGGTGGTGGTGTCGTAACTGGCCGACCCCAGCGCGGAGTTGGTGAGCAGGCGGGTGGGGACGGGACCCTTGAGGCTCTTCTGGTAGAGCAGATCGAAGATGGCGTCGATCAGCTCCGAGTCGATGCCCTTGAAGAGCCCCTTCTGCGCCGATTCGAGCCGGTAGCGGGTGGCCTCGGGCAGCGCGTGGAAGTAGTCGATGTACTCCGGGGACGTCATCTCAAGGGTCAGCTTGGTGTACTCCAGCGGGAAGAAGCGGGGCGAGCGCGTCACCCAGTTCAGCCGGTAGCCGTGGACGTCGATCTCGGAGAGCAGGTCGTAGTAGATCTCGGCCGCGGACTGGCCCGAGCCGACGATCGTGACCGACTCCTTCTTCTGGAGCGCCTCCTTGTGCTCCAGGTAACGGGAGTTGTGCAGCAGGTCGCCGCCGAGGCCCCGGCAGGGCTCGGGGAGGTGCGGCGGGGTGCCGGTGCCGAGCACGAGGCGGCGGGTGCGGAAGGTGTCGCCGGTGGTGGTCCGGACCGCGTACAGCTCGGTCGTGTCGTCGTACGTCACCGACTCGACCGTCTGGTTGAAGCGGATCGAGCCCAGTTTCCCGGCGGCCCAGCGGCAGTAGTCGTTGTACTCGGTGCGCAGGGGGTAGAAGTTCTCGCGGATGTAGAACGAGTACAACCGCCCTGATTCCTTCAGGTAGTTGAGGAAGGAGTACGGCGAGGTCGGGTCGGCGAGGGTGACCAGGTCGGACAGGAACGGCGTCTGGAGGTGGGCGCCCTCCAGGAACATCCCGGAGTGCCACTCGAAGCCGGGCTTGGTCTCCAGGAAGAGGCCGTTCAGCTCGTCGATGGGCTCGGTGAGGCAGGCGAGACCGAGGTTGAAGGGGCCGAGCCCGATCCCGATGAAGTCGTACGCCTCGGACGTGCCGGGGGCTTCAGGACGCGTGGACAAGGTTCTCTCCCAGGTACTGCTCGGCGTGGCCGGCGATCAGGTCGAGTACGGCGGCGATGTCCTCGACGCTCGTCTCGGGGTTGAGCAGGGTGAATTTCAGGTACTGGCGGCCGCCGGACTTGGTCCCGGCGACGACGGCCTCACCGGACGCGAAGAGCGCCTTGCGGGCGTAGAGGTTGGCGCGGTCGATCTCGGCGGGCGAGGTGACGTTGTCGGGGATGTAGCGGAAGACGAGGGTGGAGAGACTGGGTCGTACGACCACGTCGTACCGGGGATCGGCGGCCAGCAACTGCCAGCCCCGCTCGGCCAGTTCACATACTTCGTCGAAGAGGGAGCCGATGCCGTCGGCGCCCATGGTGCGCAGGGTCATCCACAGTTTCAGGGCGTCGAAACGGCGGGTGGTCTGGAGCGACTTGTCCACCTGGTTGGGGATGCGCTCCTCGGCCGCGCGGCGCGGATTGAGGTAGTCGGCGTGGTAGGTGGCGTGGCGGAGCGTGGCGCGGTCACGGACGAGCACGGCGCTCGAACTGACGGGCTGGAAGAACGACTTGTGGTAGTCGACGGTGACGGAGTCGGCGCGCTCGATGCCGTCGAGCAGGGCACGGCGGCCGGGGGTCGGCGAGGCCAGCAGCCCGCAGCCGTAGGCGGCGTCCACGTGCATCCAGGCGCCGTACTGGGCGCAGAGCTCGGCGATGCCGGGCAGCGGGTCGATGGAGCCGAAGTCCGTGGTCCCGGCGGTGGCCACGACCGCCATGGGTACGTTGCCCTCGCTCACGCAGCGCTCCAGGGCGCGGGCGAGCCCGAGGACCTGCATGCGCTTGTCGTGGTCGGTGGGGACGGCGACGACCGCGTCCCTTCCCAGGCCGAGCAGTTGGGCGGACTTCTGCACGCTGAAGTGGCTGCACTCGGAGGCGAAGATGCGCAGCCTCGCGAGGTCGGTGGTCTTGGCCTCCTCGCGGGCGAGCAGCAGCGACTGGAGGTTGGACTGGGTGCCGCCGCTGGTGAACACGCCGTCCGCGGCGGGGCCGAGGCCTATGCGCCGCGCGGTCCAGTCGATGAGTCTGCGCTCGATGAGGGTGCCGCCCGCGCTCTGGTCCCAGGTGTCCAGGGAGGAGTTCACCGCGGACAGGACCGCCTCGCCCAACACGGCGGGGATCACGACCGGGCAGTTGAGGTGGGCGAGGTAGCGGGGGTGGTGGAAGTAGACGGCGTCGCGGAGATAGACGTCTTCGAGCTCGTCCAGGACGGCGGAGGAATCGCCGAGCGGGGCGTCGAGGTCGATGCCGTCGACGACCGGGGCGAGGTCGTCGACCCCGACACCGCTGAACGGCCGCCGGGTCGAGGCGAGTTTGCGCGCCACCCGCTCTACTCCTTCGGTCACGGAGCGGCGGTATTGCTCCGCGGTCGTGTCGTTGAGCAGCTGGGAACGCATGGGGGGTCCTCCGGATCGGGGAGCGGGCGGGGCCCTGGCCCTCCGGGCAGGGAGGGGTGTGAACGAGGGCCCGCGATCTCGTAAGTAAGGTTAGCCTAACCTAAGTTTTGGGGGTAAGGGTGGGGGGCTTTCCCGCCCCGCCCACCCGTTTGGCAGGCTGCGGACGGGCCCGCCATGGGAGCCTGACGTCCGTACGGATTCGGCGAGTTGGTGGAATGAGGGGCGGGGGCGGGATCCGACGAAGCGCGCCCGCCGGGAGGGGGTGGCCCCCGGGAGGGGAGAGCCCTTGAGAGGTGCGCGGGGGTGAGGCCCTCGTATGGGTCTCGGGGGAGGGTGGCCCCAAGCCTCTAGCGGGCGGTCAGTTCCGGGGAATGCCGCCGGGGCGGAGCCCCCGACGTGCGGTGCGGGGTGCCCGGCTTCCGGGGTTCAGTCCAGCCGACGCTGAGCGACAGGCGGGCGGGTGGGTGGGCAGCCCCCGGGTCTGGGGCGCAGCTCCCAGGGGTCGAGCCGCCCACCCTGCATAGCGGGGCCCCTACGCCGCCGCCCGGAGCTCATCCTCCGTACGGCCCCGGCGCCAGTACCCCACGAACGTGACCCGCCCCCGGTCCACCCCCCGCTCACCCACGAAGTGCCGCCTCAGGGAGCGGACTTGGGAGGCTTCGCCTGCGATCCAGACGTACGGGGAGGTGCCGGGCAGCGGCGCCGCCGCTATGGCGTCCAGGGCGGAGGCGTCCGGCAGCCACGTCACCTCCGCGTCCGCCGCCGTCGCCAACTCCATCGCGTCCTCGGCGGACGGCACCGTGATCCAGACCTGGGCAGGCATGCCCGAGGGGAGCCATTCGAGGATGGCCGCCGCGGCCGGCAGTGCCGTCTCGTCGGCCCAGATGACGACGGAGTCGGTCCCGGCCGGCGGTCGGAAACGTACCGCCGTGTTGTCCGCGACGGCCGGGCCCAGGACCGTAACCCTGGCGCCAGGACGCGCCGAGCCCGCCCAGCGGCACGCGGGCCCGCCGTCCTCGTGCAGCGCGAAGTCGATGTCGAGCTCGCACGCCCCGCCCGGATCGCGGCGCTGCGCGCGGACCGTGTACGAGCGCATGATGGCCCGTACGTCGTCGGGCAGCGCGCGATAGGCGCCCCACCAGCCCTCCGCGTCGTCGGCCGGCGGCAGGACGGGTGCCTCCTGGCCGGGGTGCGGCAGGAAGAGCGACAGGCTTTGGTCGCGGCCCCCGGCGGCGAACTCCGCGAGGTCCTCGTCGCCGAAGCCCCCGAACGTGACCCGCATCAGCGACGGGCCGAGCCGCCGGGCCCGTACCACGCGCAGATCGAAGAGGCGGAAGGGGGCGGTGGCGGTCTCGGCCGGTGTGGGCATCGTCAGGCGACCTTCTTCGCGTTCTCGATGGCCTGGGCGAGCGCGTCGACGATGGGCGCGACGCGCGCGTAGGAGTAGATCGGTTCGGTCAGGCGCGGCACGACCTGGTTGGCCTTGACGGCGGGCAGCTGCCCCCAGGTCGGCTTGTTGCCGAGGTCGCCCGGCTGCAGGGTGCCGGTGCGGTTGTCCATGAGGATGAGGTCCGCCGGGTACTTGGCGACGTTCTCCCAGCTGAGCGACTCGAAGAAGCCCTGTGAGTCGACCTTCGGGGTGACGAATTGGACGCCCAGCTCCTGGAAGTACCGGGTGTCGCAGCTCCGCTTGGCCTCGGAGACGTAGAACAGGTCGGGGCTCGCCGAGCCGAGCAGCACCCGGATCCCCGGGTTTGCCTTCACGGCGGCGCGCAGCCGGGCGGAGGCCTTCTCGAACGCGGCCTTCGCGTCGGTGACCTTCTTCGCGTTCAGGTCGGCGCCAAGGGACTTGGCGAGGTCCGCGCGGCGCTGAAGGGCCGCGGGCATGCTCTGGTCGGCCGCCCACAGGGCCACGCTCGGCGCCAGCTTGAGGATCTTGTCCTTGCTGTTGTCCGGCACGTACCAGAGAACGTCCTTCTGCCACATGTCCGTGATCAGCACGTCCGGTTGGAGCGCCGCGTACTTCTCGACGCTGAACTCGCCGTAGGTGTTGCCGATGATCTCGACCTTGCTGATGTCGAGGTCACCGGCCTGCACATCGGCCTTGCCGTCCTTCGTCCTCGTCGGGCCGAAGACGCCCTTGACCTGGATCCCGTAGTCGAAGAGGGCGGCCGCGGTGCCGGTGTAGGCGACGATGTTCTTGGGCAGGGCCTTGGTCTCGGCGGTCTGGCCGCGATCGTCCTTGAACGACCAGGGTCCGGACTTGCCCGCCGTGCCGCCGTCCGCCGAGCCGCCCTTTTTGTCGCCGCCGCAGGCGGTCAGCACGGCACCGACTCCGATCGCGCCGCCCATGGCCAGCAGGCCGCGACGGGTGGGCAGGGACGCTCGGGCGAGGGGCATGACGGTGTCCGCTTTCGTACGTACGTGCCGGGGACCGGCCGCTGGCTGGATGTGAAGATAGGTTAGCCTAACCTCACTACTTAGCCGGTGGCTGGCCCCTCCGCCTCTACGTGTCGCCCACTACGCGCCGAACTCGGCCCGGCACGCGTCGAGCCCCACGACCCGTACGTCCACTGCGCGATGGCGCTTCGTGTCGAACCAACAGGCCCCGGCGTCCGCCCCGCTACCTGCCCAGCAGCGACGCCTGCCGGGCCAGCGGCGCGTACGTGAACCGCACCTTGTGCGAGGGGCTCGGCTCGTACGAACGCAGGCAGGCCACGCAGTGCCAGTGCCAGCGGTCGGCGGCGCCCGGCGCCGTGGCCGAGGTGTCCTTCCACAGCGGTGGACGGCTCGCGCAACTGGGGCAGTTCGGAGGATTCACCCTGACAGGGTGCGGCCCCGGGCACCCGAGGGCGGGGACGACGCGAGCGCCGCCACTCCTTTGGAGGACTTCGGGAGCACGTCGGAGTGGCTTTGGAGTGGCTTTGGGGCCCCGGGGGTCATCGACCCCGGGGCCCCAAAGGTCAGGCAGGCAGCCCCAGTTCACGCGCGATCAGCATCCGCTGCACCTCGCTCGTGCCCTCGCCGATCTCCAGGATCTTGGAGTCGCGCCACATGCGGGCCACCGGGTACTCGTTCATGAAGCCGTAGCCGCCGAAGATCTGCGTGCCCTCACGGGCGTTGTCGACCGCCACCGTCGACGAGTACAGCTTCGCCAGCGCCGCCTCCTTCTTGAACGGCTCCCCGTGCACAAGCCGGGACGCGGCGTCGCGCCAGCCGACCCGCGCCATGTGGGCCCGCAGCTCCATGTCGGCGATCTTGAACTGGATGGCCTGGTTGTCGCCGATCGGGCGGCCGAAGGCGTGCCGCTCCTTCGCGTACTTCAGCGACTCGTCCACACAGCCCTGCGCGAGCCCGGTCGCGAGCGCCGAGATCGCGATGCGGCCCTCGTCCAGGATGCGCAGGAACTGGGCGTACCCGCGGCCCTCCTCGCCGAGCAGGTTCGCCACCGGGACCCGTACGTCCGAGAAGGCCAGCTCACGGGTGTCCGAGGCGTTCCAGCCGACCTTCGAGTAGGGGGCCGCGACCGTGAAGCCCGGCGTGCCGGACGGGACGATGATCGAGGAGATCAGCGGGCGGCCGTCCTCCTTGCGACCGGTGACCGCGGTGACGGTGACCAGGCCGGTGATGTCCGTACCGGAGTTGGTGATGAAGCACTTCGAGCCGTTGATCACCCACTCGCCCGTGGAGTCGTCGCGCACCGCCGTGGTCCGGGTGCCGCCCGCGTCCGAGCCGCAGTCCGGCTCGGTCAGGCCGAACGCGCCGAGCATCTCGCCCGAGCACAGCTTCGGCAGCCACTGGCGCTTCTGCTCCTCCGTACCGAAGCGGAAGATCGGCATCGCGCCGAGCGAGACGCCCGCCTCCAGGGTGATGGCCACCGACGAGTCGACGCGGGCCAGCTCCTCCAGGGCGATGCCGAGCGCGAGGTAGTCGCCGCCCATGCCCCCGTACTCCTCGGGGAAGGGAAGGCCGAACAGGCCCATGCGGCCCATCTCGCGGACGATCTCGTACGGGAACTCGTGGCGCTCGTAGAAGTCGCCGATCTTCGGGGCGACGACGTCGTGGGCGAACTCCTCGACGGTACGGCGGAGTTCCTCGTGCTCGGGGGTGAGACGGTGGTCGAGGGGCATGGCTACGACTCCTGGTGGGAGAGGGCACGTACGGTGCGGGAGGGGCTGGGGCGGCCCAGCTGTCCGGCCATCCACACGCTGGTGGCGGTGAGCAGGCCGAGGTCGACCCCGGTGTCGATACCGAGGCCCTGGAGCATCCACACGAGGTCTTCGGTGGCGAGGTTTCCCGTGGCGGACTTGGCGTAGGGGCAGCCGCCGAGGCCGCCGGCCGAGGCGTCCACGGTGCTCACGCCGTGCTGGAGGGCTGCGAGCGTGTTGGAAAGGGCCTGGCCGTAGGTGTCGTGGAAGTGCACCCCGATGGCGTCGGTCGGCACGCCCTCTTCGTTCAGCCCGGCGAGCAGAGCCCCCACATGGGCAGGGGTGGCGACCCCGATGGTGTCGCCCAGGCTCAGCTCGTCGCAGCCCATGTCGACCAGGGCCTTGGCGACCCGCACCACCTGGCGCACCGGCACCGCGCCTTCCCAGGGGTCGCCGAAGCACATCGACAGATAGCCCCTGACGTGCGCTTTCTCCGCCTTCGCGCGGCTCACCACGGGCTCGAACATCGCCAGCGACTCGTCGACCGTGCGGTTCAGGTTGGCCTTGGCGAAGGACTCGGTGGCGCTGGCGAACACGGCGATCCGGTGGGCGCCGAGCGCGAGCGCCCGGTCCAGACCCCGCTCGTTCGGTACGAGGACGGGGAGGGCGATGCCCTTGAGGTCGCCCAGCATCGGGAACAGGGCTTCCGCGTCCGCCAGTTGGGGCACCCACTTGGGGTGCACGAAGCTGGTCGCCTCGATGGTGGTCAGGCCCGCGGCCGCCAGGCGGTGCACGAACTCGGCCTTGACCTCGGTCGGCACGACCGACTTCTCGTTCTGCAGCCCGTCGCGCGCCCCGACCTCGTGGATGCGGACCCGGGACGGGAGGTTCTGCGCCGGAACGACCATGGGGAGGGTCATGGGGTCTTCTCCTCGGGGGTCTCCTGGACCGTCTCCTGCGCGGCGGGTGTGACCACGGCAAGCACCTGGTCCATGGCCACGGTCGAGCCCGGGGTGACGTCGAGTTCGGTGACCGTGCCCGCGTGCGGGGCGGAGATCACGTGCTCCATCTTCATCGCCTCGACCACCAACAGGCTCTGCCCGGCGTCCACTTCGTCGCCGACCGCCACCTTGACGACGGTGACCGTGCCCGGCATGGGCGCGGCCAGAGTGTCGGCTCCGCCGTGCACCTTGCCGCTCAAGGCCGCCTCGACCGGGTCGTGGTCCGTGACGTGCCAGCTGTCGCCGTCCCGCCCGAGCCAGCTTCCGGCCCGGTGGAAGGTGTGGGTGACGCCGTCGAGTTCGACGGTGACCCGGTCCGGACCGAGATCGGTCGCCGGGCTCGCGGCGCGTGTGACGGGTTCGCGTCCCGGTACTCGCAGGGAGAAGACGAGCGGCGCGGGTTCGCCGCCCATCCGCCAGCCGCTCGGCACCGAGAACGGGTCGGTCCAGCCGTCGGCCGGCGCGGGCCGCAGCGCGTCGAGCCGTACCGCCGCGGCCGCCGCGTACACCTCGTCCGGTACGCCGTCCGGGACCAGCGAATCCGCCTCGCGCTCGACCAGACCCGTGTCCAACTCCCCTGCCACCACGGCCGGATGGGCAAGCAGGCGGCGCAGGAATCCGGCGTTGGTGGGCACGCCGAGCGTCACCGTGCCGGCGAGCGCCGCCCGCAGTTTGCGCAGCGCGGTCGCGCGGTCGGGCCCGTACGCGATCACCTTGGACAGCATCGGGTCGTACAGGCTGCCCACCTCGGTGCCCTCGCTCAGCCCCGAGTCCGTACGGATGCCGTCGCCCTGCGGCTCGCGCAGGCTCAGGACCGTACCGCCGGACGGCAGGAAGCCACGGGACGGGTCTTCGGCGCAGACGCGGGCCTCGATGGCGTGGCCGGTGAGGGTGATGTCCTTCTGCTCGTACGGGAGTTGCTCTCCGGCCGCGACCCTCAGTTGCCACTCCACCAGGTCTACGCCGGTGATCAGCTCGGTCACCGGGTGCTCGACCTGGAGGCGGGTGTTCATCTCCATGAAGTAGTACGAAGAGGGGTCGCTGCCCGGCACGATGAACTCGACCGTGCCCGCGCCCGAGTAGCCGCAGGAGCGGGCCGCCTGGACGGCCGCCTCGCCCATCGCGGCGCGGGTCGCCTCGTCGAGCAGGACGCTGGGCGCCTCCTCGATGATCTTCTGGTGGCGGCGCTGGAGCGAGCACTCGCGCTCGCCGAGGTGGATCACGTTGCCGTGGCCGTCGGCCAGGACCTGGATCTCGATGTGGCGCGGCCGGTCGATCCACCGCTCGACGAGCAGTGTGTCGTCGCCGAACGAGGCTCGGGCCTCGCGGCGGGCGGCCGCGATCTCGTCGCCGAGCAGCGCCTCGTCGCGGACCAGGCGCATGCCCTTGCCGCCGCCGCCCGCGCTCGGCTTGAGGAGCACGGGCATGCCGATCTCCCGTGCGGCGTCGGCAAGTTGATGATCCGTCAGGCCGCTGCCGGAGGAGCCCGGAACGACCGGGACGCCGGCCGCCCGCACGGTCTCCTTGGCGCGGATCTTGTCGCCCATCAGGGAGATGGCCTCGGCGGGCGGGCCGATGAAGACCAGGCCGGCCTCGGCGCAGGCATGGGCGAATGCCGCGTTCTCGGCGAGGAAGCCGTAGCCCGGGTGGACGGCCTGGGCGCCGGTGCGCAGCGCCGCCTCGATGAGCCGCTCGGGGCGCAGATAGCTCTCGGACGCCGCGGCGGGGCCGATGCGTACCGCCGTGTCCGCCTCCCGGACGTGCCGCGCGTCGGCGTCCGCGTCGCTGAAGACGGCGACCGAGCGGATGCCGAGCTGTCGCAGCGTGCGGATGACGCGGACCGCGATCTCGCCCCGGTTGGCGACGAGCACTGTCGTGAACATGGAAGCCCTCACCGGGGAAGTCGAGGTGGAAGTCGACATGGGTGCCGTCTCAGGTGTCTCAGCCATCACGTCCGTCACATCCGGAAGACGCCGAAAGCGGGCTCGGCGAGCGGGGCGTTGGCGCAGGCCGTCAGGGCGAGGCCCAGGACCTGGCGGGTGTCGACCGGGTCGATCACCCCGTCGTCCCAGAGCCGGGCGGTGGCGTAGTAGGCGTTGCCCTGGGTCTCGTACTGCTCGCGGATGGGGGCCTTGAAGGCCTCCTCGTCCTGCGCGCTCCAGTCGTCCCCCAACTGGTCGCGCTTGACGGTCGCCAGGACCGAGGCGGCCTGCTCGCCGCCCATCACCGAGATCTTGGCGTTGGGCCACATCCACAGGAAGCGGGGGCTGTAGGCCCGGCCGCACATCGAGTAGTTGCCCGCGCCGTACGAGCCGCCGACGACGACGGTCAGCTTCGGCACCCGTGTGCACGCGACCGCCGTCACCATCTTCGCGCCGTGCTTGGCGATGCCGCCCGCCTCGTAGTCGCGCCCGACCATGAAGCCGGAGATGTTCTGGAGGAACACCAGCGGGATGCCGCGCTGGTCGCACAGCTCGATGAAGTGGGCGCCCTTCTGGGCGGATTCGGAGAACAGGATGCCGTTGTTGGCGACGATCCCGACCGGGTGGCCGTGGATCCGCGCGAACCCGGTGACCAAGGTCTGCCCGAACTCCGACTTGAACTCCTGGAAGCGCGAGCCGTCGACGACCCGGGCGATCACTTCCCGTACGTCGTAGGGGGTGCGCGAGTCGACCGGCACGGCGCCGTAGAGACCGAACGGGTCGGCCTTCGGCTCCTCGGCCGGCTCGACCGACCAGGGCAGCGCGCCGCGGTCGGGGAGCGTGGCCACGATGTTGCGGACGATCCTCAGCGCGTGCGCGTCGTCCTCGGCCAGATGGTCGGTGACGCCCGAGACCCGGGAGTGGACCTCGCCGCCGCCGAGCTCCTCGGCCGTGACGACCTCGCCGGTCGCCGCCTTCACCAGCGGGGGGCCGCCCAGGAAGATCGTGCCCTGGTTGCGGACGATCACGGCCTCGTCGCTCATCGCGGGGACGTACGCGCCGCCGGCCGTGCAGGATCCGAGGACGGCCGCGATCTGCGGGATGCCCGCGCCGGACATCCGGGCCTGGTTGTAGAAGATCCGGCCGAAGTGCTCGCGGTCGGGGAAGACCTCGTCCTGCATCGGCAGGAAGGCGCCGCCCGAGTCGACGAGATAGAGGCAGGGGAGGCGGTTTTCGAGCGCCACCTCCTGGGCCCGCAGGTGCTTCTTGACCGTCATCGGGTAATACGTGCCGCCCTTGACCGTGGCGTCATTGGCGACGATCACGCACTCGCGGCCGCTGACCCGGCCGATCCCGGCGATCACCCCGGCGGCCGGCGCCTGCCCGCCGTACAGGCCGTCGGCGGCCAGCGGGGCCAGCTCCAGGAAGGGCGAGCCGGGGTCGAGGAGGGTGTCCACGCGGTCCCTCGGCAGCAGCTTGCCGCGCGCGACATGCCGCTCGCGGGACCGCTCACCCCCGCCGAGCCGGGCCGTGGCGAGCTTCGCCCGCAGCTCCTCGCCGAGCGCGCGGTGCGCCGCCTCGTTGGCCCGCCAGGCCTCGGAGGCGGGATCCGCCGCACTCCCCAGGACCGGTGCCTGCTGCATCGTGTCGAGCCCCCTTGCCCGTACGCGGCGACGTCAACGGATGTTAATGACCGTTAACTCGTTTCCCTCAGGTTAACGAGCGCTAACCGCATTGTCTAGAATGAATTCCCATGAGCACCCGTACCGACGCCCCTACCCGCCGCGAGCAGATCCTGCGCGAGGCCGCCCGCCTCTTCGCCGAGCGCGGCTTCCACGGCGTCGGCGTCGACGAGATAGGGGCCGCGGTCGGCATCAGCGGCCCCGGCCTGTACCGGCACTTCGCGGGCAAGGACGCGATGCTGGCCGAGCTGCTCGTCGGCATCAGCGGGCGGCTGTACGACGGCGGGCGCAAGCGGGTCACCGAGGCGGCGGGCGACCCCGAGCGGCTCCTCGGCGCGCTCATCGACGGGCACATCGACTTCGCGCTCGACGACCGGGCGCTGATCACCCTGCACGACCGCGAACTCGACCGGCTCCGCGACAGCGACCGCAAACTGGTGCGCCAGCTCCAGCGGCAGTACGTCGAACTGTGGGTCGGCGTCGTGCGCGAGCTGTACCCGCCGGTGCCCGAGGCGGAGGTGCGCGGGGCGGTGCACGCGGTGTTCGGCCTGCTCAACTCGACGCCCCACCTGGGCACTTACGGAACCGGGCTGCCCGGCCGCGCGGCCACCGAGGCACTGCTTCGCCGCCTGGCGCACGGGGCCTTCGCCTCCCTGGACGCGCACTGAGCCTCTTCCGCCGCTCCGGAAAGCCCCGTCCGGTGCGCGGGACAGCCCGGCCGGGGGCGGCGCGGGCGGGGCAGAATGGCCGCATGCCGATACCCAGCCGTGCCGCCCTTGTCGACCACCTCGTCCGCACCCGTATCGCCGGTGACGTCGCCACGCCCCGCGACAACAACCTCTCCCACTACCGCAAGCTCGCCAACGGCGACCGCCACTACTGGCTGGGCCTGGAGCTGGGGGACCGCTGGAGCGACGAGCAGGACGTGCTCGCGGTGATGGCCGAGCGCTGCGGCGTCGTCGACGACCCGGAGCACCGGGCCGGCCAGGACACCATCGACCCCGAGCTGACCGTGGACGGCCTGGAGCGGATGGCGGCGCGGCTGCGCAAGGCCGCGGCGGGCCGGGAGCGGGTGCTGTTCGCGACCGGGCACCCGGGCGCGCTCATCGACGTCCACAGCCGTACGGCCGCCGGGCTGCGGGCGGCGGGCTGCGAGATCGTACGGATCCCCGGCGGGCTCACCGCGGACGAGGGGTACGTCGTGCAGTTCGCGGACGTCGCCGTCTTCGAGCGGGGCGCGTCCTTGTGGCACACCCACTCGCCGGAGCCGATGCGGGCGATCCTGGGCGCACTCGACACCCCGCCGGACCTTGTGGTCGCCGACCACGGCTGGGCGGGGTGCGCGGGGCAGCTCGGGGTGGACGCGATGGGCTACGCGGACAGCAACGACCCCGCGCTGTTCATCGGCGAGGCGGAGGGCACGCTCCAGGTGACGGTGCCCCTGGACGACCACGTCCTGGATCCCCGGTTCTACGAGCCGATGACGGCGTACCTGCTGGACGCGGCGGGCCTGACGGTCTGACCCCGCTGGGCCCTGTGGGCCCTGCTAGGGACGCGGGGAGCTGCGCGGGACGCGGACCACGCCCTCCTGGATCACCGTGATCGCCAGGCGGCCGTCCTGCGTGTAGATCCGGGCCTGGCCGAGCCCGCGCCCGCCGGACGCCGACGGGGACTCCTGGTCGTACAGGAGCCACTCGTCGGCTCGGAAGGGCCGGTGGAACCACATCGCGTGGTCCAGCGAGGCACCCACCACGTCGCCGACCGCCCAGCCGCCGCGCCCGTGGGCGAGCAGCACCGAGTCGAGCAGCGTCATGTCCGAGACGTACGTGGCCAGGCACACGTGCAGGAGCGGGTCGTCGGCCAGCTTGCCGTTGGTGCGGAACCACACCTGCGAGCGCGGCTCGCGCGGGGTGCCGACGGTGCCCCACGGCGGTACGTCCACGTACCGCAGGTCGACGGCCGCGCGAGCCTCCAGCATGCGGTCGACCACGCCCTCGTCGAGGAAGGCGTCCGCGTAGCGCGGCAGCATCTCGGCGGCCGTCGGCAGCGACTCCGGGTCCGGCGCGGGCGGCATGCCGGTCTGGTGCTCCATGCCCTCCTCGTACGTCTGGAACGACGCGGAGAGGTGGAAGATCGGCTGGCCGTGCTGGATGGCGACGACGCGGCGGGTGGTGAAGGAGGCGCCGTCGCGGATGCGGTCCACGGTGTAGACGATCGGCGCGCCCGGGTCCCCCATCCGCAGGAAGTACGCGTGGAGGGAGTGCGCCATCCGGTCCGCGGGGACGGTGCGGCCCGCGGCGACCAGCGCCTGGGCGGCCACCTGGCCGCCGAAGACGCGGGGGACGACCGCCGAGCGGGAGTGCCCCCGGAAGATGTCCTCCTCGATCCGCTCAAGGTCGAGCAGATCGAGGAGGCTCTCAAGTGCCTGATGCATGAGGGTAGTTGTACAGGTCTGGTCGGTGACCGGCCTCTACAGCCCCATGTCCTTGGCGATGATCGACTTCATGATCTCGCTGGTGCCGCCGTAGATCCGGTTCACCCGGTTGTCGGCGTACAGACGGGCGATCGGGTACTCGTTCATGAAGCCGTAGCCGCCGTGCAGCTGGAGGCAGCGGTCGATGACGCGGTGCGCGACCTCGGTGCAGAACAGCTTCGCGGACGCGGCCTCGGCCGGGGTCAGCTCGCCCGCGTCCAGGGCCTCCAGGGCGCGGTCGGCGACCGCCTCGGCGGCGTCCACCTCGGCCTGGCAGGCGGCCAGCTCGAACTTGGTGTTCTGGAACGAGGCGACGGGCTTGCCGAAGACGGTGCGGTCCTGCACGTACTCCTTGGCGAACCGGACGGCCGCCTTGGCCTGCGCGTACGCGCCGAACGCGATGCCCCAGCGCTCGGAGGCGAGGTTGTGGCCGAGGTAGTAGAAGCCCTTGTTCTCCTCGCCGAGCAGGTCCTCGACGGGAACCTTGACGTCGACGAACGCCAGCTCGGCCGTGTCGGAGGTCTTCAGGCCGAGCTTGTCGAGCTTGCGGCCGATCGAGTAGCCCTCGGACTTGGTGTCCACCGCGAAGAGGGAGATGCCGTGGCGGCGGTCCTCGGCGGAGGGGGCGTCGGTGCGGGCGCAGACGATCACGCGGTCGGCGTGCACGCCGCCGGTGATGAACGTCTTCGAGCCGTTGAGGACGTAGTGCGAGCCGTCCTCGGACAGCTTGGCGGTGGTCTTCATGCCCGCGAGGTCGGAGCCGGTGCCCGGCTCGGTCATCGCCAGCGCCCACATCTCCTCGCCGGAGACGAACTTCGGCAGGAAGCGCTTCTTCTGCTCGTCGGTGGCGAGCATCTTGATGTAGGGCAGGCCGAGCAGCACGTGCACGCCGGAGCCGCCGAACTGCACGCCCGCGCGGGCCGTCTCCTCGTACATGACGGCCTCGAACTTGTACGAGTCGATGCCGGCGCCGCCGAACTCCTCGTCCACGCGGATGCCGAAGACGCCGAGCTCGGCGAGCTTGTAGTAGAACTCGCGCGGCACGATGCCCTGCGCGAACCACTCGTCGTAGACCGGAACGACCTCGGCCTCGATGAAGGCACGCAGGGTCTCCCGGAACGCCTCGTGGTCTTCGTTGAATACCGTACGGCGCACGGACGCCCTCCTCGGCTCACAGTTTAGCTAAGCGCTTGCTCAGGTTGAAATACGAAGTTACCCGGCAGTCACCGGCACTGTCCAGAGTGAGACGCCCCACTCTGCGACGCCACCCAGCGTGAGCCGATGTCGCAAGCGGCCGTTACGCTGACCGCGAGAAGGGGGCAGCATGCTGCTGAGATTCCGCGCTGCGAACGTGCGATCCCTGCGTGATGAGCAGGAGCTGTCTTTTGTCGTGCCGCAACGGGAGCTGCCCGACGCCCCGGACGACACCACACGAACCCTGGAACTCGCCGGCGGCCGCGCCGTAGGAGTGCTGCCGCTGATCGGTATTTTCGGCGCCAACGCCTCCGGCAAGTCGAGTGTGCTGGGCGCCATGACGGACATGCGCACAGCCGTTCTCGACTCCTACGCCCGCTGGGCTTCACGCGGCAGCATCCCGCGCCGTCCATTCGCCCTGGCCCCCAAGGAAGAGGGCGAGCCCAGCTTCTTCGAGGTGGATCTCGTCATCGACGGAGTGCGCTGGACGTACGGGTTCGAACTCGGGGCCGTTCGGGTCGAGTCCGAGTGGCTGCACAGCTACCCGCGCGGCCACCGCCAGGTATGGCTCGACCGTGACGCCTCACGAGCGCCCGACAAGGTGTACGACTGGCCGGGCAACCGAGTCAAGGACCGAGCCCAGCTCGTGCGACGCACCCGTCCCGACGCCCTGCTTCTCTCCATGGCCGGAACGGACAACCACCCTCAACTCTCCCCGCTCTTCCATTGGTTCCGCCGCAACCTCTGGCTGATTAACCCGGAAGACGAGCGGGCGGAACGCGAGCGGTACACCGCCGACGCGTTGTCCGGCCCCAGGGCGAAGCGGATCCGTGAGTTGCTGACCGTGGCCGACCTCGGTATCACCGGAGCCCAGGCTGTCCGGAATCAGGATGGGCGGCTGGATGTCCAGCTCACTCACCGCACGGTGGAGGGCGAGACCGCCCTCGACTGGCGGCATGAGTCCCTCGGCACCCGGTCATGGTTCGCCCTTCTCGGCCCGATGCTCCTCGCTCTCGACGAAGGCGCCGTCCTCCTCGTGGACGAACTGGACGCCAGTCTGCACCCGAGGTTCGCTGCCGAAGTCGTCCGGCTCTTTCAGGACCCACAGGCAAACCCGGAGGGCGCCCAGCTGGTCTTCACCTCGCACGACCCTTCGGTCCTTGGCACTCCGAGTGGTGAGCGGCTGCTCGACCCGGAGCAGGTGTGGCTGACCGAGAAGGACGTGCACGGCGCGACCGAGATCTATCCGCTGACCGCCGCCGACCCGGGGGAGAAAGAGGACCTGATGAGGTCCTACCTCGCCGGGGCCTTCGGCGGGGTCCCCGCCCTCCTGGAGGGCCAGATCACCAGGCGGCTCCTGGTCGCGAAGGAACAGGAGCGCGCGGCGGGGCGGGGCCGCGCGGAGCAGAAGGGGCGGGGCTGAGCAGGTGGCACGAGCGAAGGGCAAGGAGTCGCTGGGGGCGCCCGCGCGTGGCGGGAGGCGGAAGAAGGTCGTCTACGTCTTCACGGAGGGCAAGGAGACCGAGCCCTCGTTCCTCGACATCATCTGGGAGCGGCACCGCGAGTCCGGGGCCGCGCGGAACGTCGACATGCGGATCGCGAACAGGAAGGCCGCCGGGTCTCACCGCAAACCGCTCACGCTGGTGGAAGACGCAACCAGGACGATGAGAGAGAAGACCCGCGAGGCGAAGAAGGCGAAGACTCCACTCCCGGAGGTCTGGGTTCTCTTCGACCGCGACCAGCACGAGCACATTCAGAAGGCGATGAGCGAGGCCGAGGCAGCCGGGGTGAAGGTTGCCTTCTCCCATCCCTGCTTCGAGGTGTGGCGCCTCCTTCATCACAAGGACGTCTCCGGCAGCTTCGGCGGAGTCTGCGGTCTCGCCACGGAACGGCTGCCCTTCGCGCAGACATCGCTGAACATCAAGGTCGTTCAGCCGGACGAGATCCCCAAGGGCAGCTACACCAAGGCCAGGGACCGCGCGTTGAAGATGAACGCCCAGCACCACGAGCACGTGCCGCGCGAACTGCGCGACCCGTACACGGACGTCCACGCATTCGTCGAAACGGGACTCGGAATCACCACTTACTGATCAGGCCGAATCCGATCGGCACTGCGGATTTCGGCCGGGCCGGTGTCGGCCGTAGGGTTCCTACGTCATCTCAGTCGTAGGGAGTCGGTACGTGGCCAAGCTCACGCTCGCGCAGTTGGAGCGGCATCTTTTCGCCGCCGCGGACATTCTCCGCGGCACGATGGACGCGTCCGAGTACAAGGACTACATCTTCGGTCTGCTCTTCCTGAAGCGGGCCAACGACGAGTTCGAAGCCGCACGTGACCAGATCAAGGAACGCGCGGCGAGCGAGCTGGGCCTCAGCGGGGTATCGCTGGACGGCTACCTGGAGCAGGCATCCGAGTACAGCAACCGCGATGTGCTGTTTGTCCCCAAGATCGCGCGCTGGAAGTCGATCTCCTCGGCCACGCACAACATCAACGAGGAGCGCCTGCGCCCCGCCCTCCAGGCCCTGGAAGGCCAGAACGACAAGCTCAAGGGCCTCTTCGACCACCTCGACTTCAACCGCATCGGCGGCTCCGGCGCGGCGGCGGGCGCGGCCAAGCTCGCCGACCAGCGGCTGAAGCTCCTCATCGCCCACTTCGGCCGCATCAGGCTGCGTACCGACGACTTCGAGTTCCCCGACCTGATCGGTGCCGCCTACGAGTACCTGATCAAGGAGTTCGCGGACTCGGCGGGCCGCAAGGGCGGCGAGTTCTACACCCCGCGTGCCGTGGTTCGCATGATGGTCGAGCTCCTCGACCCCCGGCAGGGGGCGCGCATCTACGACCCGTGCGTCGGCTCGGGCGGCATGCTCATCCACGCCAAGGAGTACGTAGAGGAACATGGCGGTGACACCTCGGACATGTTCCTCGCCGGCCAGGACGCCAACAGCGGCTCCTGGATCATGTCGACGATGAACATGGTGCTGCACGGCGTACGCCGCTTCGACCTGCACACCGGCGACACCCTCGCCGAGCCGGCGCACGTGCCGAAGACCGATCTGGACCGCTTCGACGGGGTGCTCAGCAACCCGCCGTTCTCCATGGACTACGTGCTGGCCGACCTCGCGCACGGCGCCGAGCGGACGAAGTACGGGGCGACCAGCGAACGCGGCAAGGCCGACCTGATGTTCCTCCAGCACATGCTCTGGGAGACCAAGCGGGAGGGGCGCGGCGGCATGGTCATCACGGTCATGCCGCACGGTGTGCTTTTCCGCGGCGGCGGTGAGCAGGAGATCCGTACGAAGCTGCTGGACGAGGACGCGATCGAGGCCGTCATCGGCCTGGCTCCCAACCTCTTCTACGGAACCGGCATCCCGGCCTGCATCCTGATGCTGCGCCCGCCGGGCAAGAAGGACCCGGCGCGGGTCGGCAAGGTGCTGTTCATCAATGCCGACCGCGAGTATCACTCGGAGCGGGCGCAGAACGTCCTGCTGCCCGAGCATGCCGAGAAGATCGTGACGACGTACCGCGAGTACGCCGAAGTGCCGGGCCTCTCACGGGTGGTGAGCCGTGAGGAGCTGCGCGACAACGAGGACAACCTCAACATCCGCCGGTACGTGGACAACACGCCGCCGCCGGAGCCGCAGGATGTGCGGGCCCATCTGGTGGGTGGCGTGCCGCGCACTGAGATCGAGGCCAAGAAGGAGCTGCTCGACTCGTACGGGCTGCGACTCGCCGACCTCTTCGTCGAGCGGAACCCGGCGGATCCCGAGTACGTCGACTTCCTGCCGGAAGGGCAGCGCCCGGACGCGGCCCGGCTCGCCGAACTGGCCCGCCCACGCGAGGACGCGCTGCGGGACGCCTTCGGTGCGTGGTGGGCCGGTGAGGTCCGGCACCTGGAAGCGGTGGCGGCCACCCCGGAACGCCTCGCCGACCTGACGCCCTCGGAGCGCAAGGCCGCACTGATGGCGGTGCGGGGCTCGCTGATCGAGTCGTTCGTGGAGCGACTCGGGAAGGTCGGTCTCCTCGACCGGTACGCGCTCGCGGGCGCGGTGGCCGGCTGGTGGTACGAGGCCAAGTACGACCTGCTCGCGCTCTCGGAGAACGGTTTCGCGGGAGTCCTGGACGGCTGGGTCGAGAACGTCGAGACGATGCTCGCGCCCGAACAGGACCCGAAGACAAGGAAGTTGCGCAAGCGCACCACGGCCGAGCGTCGTCAGGCGTACGACCACAAGGTGGTCGCCGCCATCGCCCCCGACTTCCTGGAGGAACTCGCGGCGGCGGATGCCCGCAAGGCGGAGCTGGACGCGCGCTGGAAGGAACTCAACGCGGAGCCGTCGGAAGACGGCGAGGAAGAGGCGCAGGACTCCGATGCGCCTTCGCGCGAGGAAGTCGCCCTGAGCGTCGAGCAGTTGGCCGAGCTGGCGACGGTGAAGAAGGAGCGCGCGAAGGTGGGCGCGCTCATCAAGCGCCTTGAGGCCGACTTCTGGTTCGAGCGGACGCCGGGCGACCAGCCGCAACTGGGGGAGGAGTCGACGCCCCGCCTGTTCCGGGCGCGGGCCGCCCTGGACGCGGCGGGGGAGCGGCGGGTCGTGCTGGACCTGTTGCGGGACGACCTCGCGGGGAAGCTGGACGGTCATGTCGTCCGCCGTAGGCGGGAGTTGGCCGAGGCGTACGGGATGTGGGACGGCAAGTACGCCGTCTCGTTGCGGGAGATCCGGGCGGAGCGGGAGCGGGCTGCGGCTGAGCTGGATGGGTTTCTGGAGGGGCTTGGCTATGCGTGAGCTTCGGCCCGGGTGGGCTCTGTCCCGAGTGGGCGATCTGTTCGATATGCAACTGGGCAAGATGCTGAGCAAGGAGGCGACCGCTGGTCCGGCTCAGAGGGAATATCTGACCAACAAGAACGTTCAGTGGAACCGGATCGGCTTTGAAGAGCTGAACCACATGAGTTTCAGTGGGTCGGAGCGTGTGAAGTTCAGACTGCTCCGAGGGGACTTGTTGGTCACTGAAGGTGGTGAAGTTGGGCGAACTGCCATTTGGGAAGAGCAGCGCCAAGAGTGCTACTTCCAGAAGTCGCTGCACCGACTGCGCTCACGCGGGGGAATCGATCCCCGTTACATGCTGCATTACATGAACTATGCCGCTCGATGGAAGCTATTCGATGATGCTGTGGGACAGACGAGTATTGCGCATTTGCCACAAGATAAGTTCGCTGAGCATCTTGTTGCCCACCCCGTTAGCTTGAGGGAGCAGCGCCGCATCGTCGAGGTCATCGAGGCCGTGTCTGCGCAGGAGCAGGCCATTGAGGCGTCGATTGCGAAGATGCGCAGCGTACGGCAAGGGGCTTTGCTGGCTTCCATGTCCTCTGTTGTGGAGGCGGAACCCCTGGCGGGCTGGGCGAGGGTGCCGTTGAAGGACGTCGTGCCCACGGCCGAGTACGGCATCTCCGAGGCTCTGAACCAGGATCCGAGAGGCGTTCCGGTGCTGCGGATGAACAACCTTCAGGACGGAAGGCCCGAGCTCTCGGAGTTGCGGTACAGCCCGGTACCGGTCCCGAATCGACTCCGGCTCCAGTACGGTGATGTCCTGTTCAACCGCACGAACAGCATTGACCACATTGGAAAGTCGGCGATGTGGCGCGATGAAATCCCTGAGGCCACTTTCGCGTCGTACCTGGTGCGCATCAACTCTGACCGTACTCGCCTGATCCCGGAGTACCTAGTCGAGTGGCTCATGCATCCGCTGATCCGGCAGCGCGTTCGGGCGATCTCGACCGTTGCTGTCCAGCAGGTCAATGTCAACCCCACTCGGCTGCGGGAAATGGATATTGATCTGCCAGTTGAGGTAGCCGAGCAGCGCCGAATTATTGATTCGCTCAATTCTTGCGACGGGCAGATCGCGAATGAGGAGGCGGAGCTGGCCAAGTTGCAGGCTCTCAAGTTGGGTCTCGTGGACGATCTGCTGGCCGGGAGGGTCTAGCGAACGGCTTGAGTTCGGCAGGTTAAACGGTTACGAGAATGGCGAGGCCCGTGCTTTGTGAGGCGCGGGCCTGTTTGTTGGGGCGGCTCAGGCGGTGAAGTGGCCGCTTTTGATTGCCGCCACGAACGATGACCAGCCCGCCTTGGGGAGGATCAGCGCCGGTCCGCTCGGGACCTTGGAGTCGCGGACCGGAATGCCCGTCGTGTAGTCATCCACCACCTCGACGCAACTCCCCGAGTCGCTTCCGCTGTACGACGACTTGCGCCAGCCGCTCAGTGAGGCGGCGTTTGGGATGATGTGCTCACTCACGGTGTCCATATTCCTTCGCTGTCGCCTTCAACAGGACGAGTGACTCTTTGGTCGGTAGCGCTTCGCCCAGTGCGAGATCGTAGACGGCTTGCAGCCGCTCGACTACGGCTGGAGAGTCGTGCACCTTGCCGACGGACAAACCCTCGCTGTACGCGGCCGGGGGTTGGTCCTCGAACCACATCAGCGTCAGCATGCTCTGCATGAGCGGGTACACCCCCAAGCCGAACGGCATCACATGCGTGCGTACCCGCCCGGTCTCGATCAGGCGGACGATGTGCATGATCTGTTCCGCCATCACCTCCGGGCCACCGACCGGGCGTCGCAGGACGGCCTCGTCCAACAGGGCCCACACCACGGGCGTCACTGGATCGGTGAGGATCTTCGAGCGGTCAAGCCGTGCGACAACGTGCCTGTCACGTTCCTCATCGCTGTGCGGAGGGAAGGCGGCACCGATGACCGCGCGTGCATACGCGTCCGTTTGCAGGATGCCAGGCACATGGGACAGTGCGAACTCCCGGATCATCGTTGCCTGTTGTTCGAGATGGCGCGCCGCCGCGAAGTGGTCGGCAATCGCCGAATCATCCCCCGGCAGGAACCTGGTCAACACATCCCCCGTGCCCAGCGCCCGGTCCAGTCTCTGTGCGTCCTCCTTGGACGGGATGCGGCGCCCCGCCTCGATGTGTGCGATGTGCGACCGGGTCATGATCGCCTCTACGGCCAGTTCCTGCTGAGTGAGGCCGGCTGCCTCGCGCTGCTGGCGCAGCCATTCGCCGTACGTATTGTTCACGGCCAACTCCCTTGCGACAAAGGCCTTGTCACGCTCTGCCCGCTGGCAAGGCTAGCCCGCCCGGTCTCACTCTGTAAGTGGATCGCTACGCAGCGATATCGAGGCGGGGTGCCGCCAACTGCCAAGAGAGGGCGGCCACATGACGTACTGGATCATCCGAATCCTCGAAAGTCTGCTGCTGCGGCTACGGCCCGCCGAGCCGGAACCGGATCCGCCGCACCCCGCCCCGCCGAGGGTCGCCGCCTCCTGGGATCCCGAACCTCTCCTCCGAGGCGAGGACAGTCCCCTCGTCCGCCCGTACCTCGTCGCGCACGAGCGGGACGAGGCGCGGCGACGGCGCGTGCTCTGGCTCACCGCGCACGGCGTCGAGATTCGGCCGTACCCGAACCGGCGTGCGGGAGTGGGTACATGAGGGACGAAGGCCAGCTGCTCCCGTGGGTCAGCCCGGACGGCAAACCCTGCTACCTCCTCACGGACGGGACCGGGTACCTCGCCCGGGTCGCCGACGGCATCGAGAGCATCCGGCTCGGTATGGCCGTCGAACTGCTTGACCACGCCGACCACATGCTGGGCGGAGGCGGGCCCGCCACCAGCGCCCAGCTCCGATTCCTGCTGGCCCGCATGGCCGAGGCTCTCCGTGACGTGCACCGGATCGCGGTGAGCCGAGGGGCCCGGCTTCCGGGGCCTGAGGCCGATGGGCCCGCTGACTGACCCCGAACGCCTCATGGACGTACACCCATAAACCCCACCACAACCCCAGCCCTCCTCCCATTCCCGCAGGCCAGAACCCTCCCACCCTGCCCTCCCGAGGCGCAGAATGAGTGGCCTGAGCGGAGAACGGTACGGGCGGGAAGGCGCGGGGCGTGGTCGTGCAGGTGGAGCGGGACGAGGTGGAGCGGCCGATCGTCGCGCAGCTTGAGGCGATGGGGTGGACGCATCTCACCGGCAAGGACGTCGGAACGCTCGACGCCGACGCGCCTCTGCTCGTGGACCGGCTGGATGCGGCGCTGCGGCGGATCAACCTGCGGGCGAGTGACCGCAAGCCGTGGATGGACGCGACGGATGTGTCCCGGGCCCGTGCGGAACTGACCCTCGTCCCCCTCGGCAAGGGCATCGCGCAGGCCAACTTCGACGCCACCGAGATGCTGCTCAGCGGCTGCGTCCTGACCGCGCCGTCGGCCGACCACGGCGGGCCCTCCGCGACCGTGCAGTACATCGAGTGGCATGAGGAGCGGGCTCAGCTCAACGAGTTCGTCGTCGTTGATCAGCTTCGGGTCAAGAGCCGGTCCGGTGATGTGTCGGTCCTCGACATCGTCCTGTTCGTGAACGGCATTCCGCTCGTCGTCGTCGAGGCCAAGAGCCCGGAGCTGTCCGATCCGCTCCGCAGTGCCGTCGTCGACCTGCGCCACTACGCAGGTGATCCGCTGCCAGACGACGAACGCGTGGAAGCCGGGCTGCCGTTGCCGGCCGGTGTCCCCGAGCTCTTCCGGACCGTGCAGCTGCTGGTCGCCGCGACGGCCGACACCGCCTATCTCGGGACGGTCACTTCGGCGCCCGAGCACTTCCACCCGTGGCGCAGTGTCGAGCCGGAGCGGCCGCAGACGATCGCTGGTGAACTGCCGGACGACGTCGGCCCGTTGAACGAGCGGCACAAGCTCGTCGGGGTCGTGCTGAGGCCCGCCGCGCTGCTCAATGTCGTACGGCATTACGTCATCCCGCTGCCCGTCGAGAACGAATCCGGCGGGACTCGCACGGTCAAGGCCGTGGCCCGGCACCAGCAGTACCGGGCCGCCGAGAAGTCCGTGCGACGGCTGCTCAACGGGCGGACCCGGAGCGGGCTGCTCGACGCGGACGAGCGCGGTGGTGTCATCTGGCACACGCAGGGCTCCGGCAAGAGCCTGACCATGACGTTCCTGGTGCGCCGCATCCATCTGCACCACCGGCTCAGCGAGTTCATGGTGGTGGTCGTCACCGACCGCGCCCAGCTCCAGGACCAGCTGTCCAAGACCTTGAGGCTGAGCGAGTCCGAGGTCGAGACCGCCGAGACCCGGACACAGATGGAGGGGCTGCTGCGGGACGGCGGACGGCGCGTCGTCTTCGCCATGATCCAGAAGTACGGGGGCGGGTTCACCTTCGCCGCCGAGGGCGGGCAGGACGGCGACGACCGGGACCTCGCCGAGGAGTACGAAGAGGCCGAGCGGGCCCGGCGGGAGAGGGTGGTCGAAACTCCGCCGATCGTTCCGAACTTCCCGGAGTGCAACACCTCCTCCGACATCCTCGTCCTGGTCGACGAGGCGCACCGCTCGCACACCAGCGTGCTGCACGCCGCGCTGCGCAAGGCCATCCCCAACGCGGCGAAGATCGGGTTCACCGGCACGCCGATCATGACCGGCCGGGAGGCCGACACCCGCCGGATCTTCAGTGGTGGTTCGGGGCGGGACTTCCTCGACACGTACCGGATGGAGGAAGCCGAGCGCGACGGCGTCGTCGTTCGCATCCGGTACGAAGGCCGCACCGGCGAGGGCAAGGTCTTCGACAAGGACGGGCTCGACCGGAACTTCGAGGACCTGATCAGGGACCGCACGCCTGAGGAGCGCGCGAAACTGCTGAAGAGTTCGCCGACCGAGCGGGACGTCGCCGAATCACGGCCGATGATCCGCGCCAAGGCCGAGGACATGCTGGAACACTGGGTCACCTGGGTGCTGCCGGGCGGCGGCTTCAAGGCTCAGGTCGCCGCCGTCAGCCGGAAGGCGGCCGTGGAGTATCACCAGGCGCTGCGGGCCGCGCGCGATGCGCTGATGATCGAGCTCACCGCCTTCGACCCGGAGTCCGTGGCCGGTACCCCCGTCGAGGACCTGCCCCGTCGGCTCCGCTACCTGCACACGGCGCACCAGTACCGTGCGCTGCTGCGCCGCATCGACTTCGTACCGGTCATCTCGCCGGGTGCCGAGCGCAAGCACCGCCGCTGGCTGTCGTGGACCGACAAGGAGCGGCAGAAGGCGTATATCGATCGGTTTCACCACGCGTTCCCGCATCTCCCGCCCGAGCCGGAGTGGGTGGCGTCGACGCCGTTCCATCAGGGCCTACAGGACGCCCAGCATTCCGATGTTGCGGACCACCCCTGGTCCCCGCCCGCCGAGCCCGCGCAGCCCGAGACCGGGCCGGGGCCGGACCCCGTGCACCCGGAAAGCCCTGTCGCCTTCCTCATCGTGAAGTCGATGCTGCTCACCGGCTTCGACGCGCCGCGCGAGCAGGCGCTCTACCTGGACCGCCCGATCCGCGACGCCGAACTGCTCCAGGCCGTCGCCCGGGTCAACCGGCCCATGCCCGGCAAGGAAGTCGGTTACGTCGTCGACTACTACGGGGTCTTCGAGCACCTGGCCGGCGCGCTCGCCGGGTACCGGGACGCCGATGTCGACGACACCATGAGGAGCCTCTCGGACGAAGTCGAGGCCTTGGCCCCGGCCGCTGAGGCGGTGCGGAACTTCCTGAAGCAGTACGGCATTTCCGACGCCGACCTCGACGACGTCGCGCGGCTCGGCGGGCTCGCTGCCGGTTTCGAGGACGAGGCCAAACGGTCCGGGTACGACACGGTGCTGCATGAGTTCCTGGCAGCGCTGGAGCGCGTACTGCCACACGAGCACGCGCTGGACTTCGTGGACGACGCACGCCGATGGGGCAGGCTCCAAAAGCGCATCCGGACGCTTCACCGGGACGGTCCTGGCGGGATCTTCACCTTGCGCAACTACGGCCGCAAGGTGCGTGCGATGATCGCCGACCATCTGGAGGCGCCGGAGTTCGAAGAGGTCATCCCGCCCGTCTCACTCGCGTCGCCCGCCTTCGACGACATGGTGCGCGCTCTGCCGGTCCGTGAGGCGGCGGCAGAAATGGGGCACGCCCTGCGCTTCCACTTGGAGGAGCGGGTCAAGCGGGAGGACCCGGCGAAGTACGCCCGGCTCTCGGAGCGGCTTGAGGAGATCCTGCGGGATCTCGCCGGACGGTTCGACGAGCAGCTCGCCGAGTTCGGCCCGCTCATCGAGCAGGCGCTGCAGGAGGAGGAGCAGGATCCGGCGCTCGCCGGACTCAGCCTGCTTGAGCAGCGGGTGTTCCGGCTCCTCGACCAGTTGTTGATGGAGTACCCCGGAGCCGCACATGACGAGACGCGGGACAGTCGGCTGCTGATCGGCGACGTGTGCGACGTGGCCGCGCGCACGATGGGGAAGGCCGCCTACCAGGGCCAGAGCCAGGACATCAGCGACCTGGCGAGCGGCATCCACACTCAGCTGGTCAGGGGCGGCCTTCGGCCCACCGACCCGGCGGACTGGAGTCCTCTGGGGCACATCGCGCAGGGGCTCGCGTCTTTCGCGAACAGTAACCGTGCGCAGTTCTTGGGCAGGGCCCGGGGAGAATAGGGCGGGTGACCGCACTCGCAGACGCCCGTATCCCCCCGGCACTCGCCGACGGGGACGAACTGACCGTGGACGGCTTGGTGCTGCGGGTCCGGATCGGCACCCGCCGCAAACGGTTCGCGCTGACCGTGGAGACGGACGCCGCGCTCACGCTGCACGCACCCCTGGGCCGACCGGTGACCGAGGCCGAGGGCTTCGTCCGCACACACCGCGACTGGCTGGTGAGCAAACTCGGACTGCGTGAGCGGACTCGACCATTGAATCCGGCCAAGCGGCTGGTCGAAGGGGAGGTCTTCCGCTACCTGGGGCGGACGTACCGGCTGGCGATCGTGCCGGACTCACCCGTGAATGGCGGGGTCCGGCTGATCGCGGGGCGTCTGGTCATGGGCAGGGACGAGGCCGAGGACCCGGCCCGTGCCCGCAAGGCGCTGGTCGACTGGTATTGCCGAGTAGGACGTGCCTGGACGGCGGGACGACTCCAGCCGTGGGCAGCCAGAATGGGCGTGTCCGAACCCGCGCTGGAGGTCTGTGACCTTGGGCAGCGCTGGGGGAAGTACCGGCCGGGCGGCGAGGGCCGGGAGCCGGGCCTGATGAGCTTGGGATGGCCTCTCTTCCAGCTCCCGATGCACCTGGTGGACTACGTCGTCGCGCATGAGCTGGCTCACGTGCGGGTTTCGGGCCACCGTGCCGACTTCTGGCGGCTGTTGGGGCTTGCGCTGCCTGAGTACGAGGAGCGCCGCACAGAGCTCGACGAGTTGGGCCGACGCATGTGGATGGGCCAGATCGGATAACTCCCGCTTCCCCAAGGCGACTTCACGATTGGCGCAGTGCCAGCCAGAGCTCCGTGCGTACGTCCATGTCGTCGAGGTCCACGCCGAGCAGCGCCGCCGCGCGGCCGATCCGCTGGCGCACGGTGTTGCGGTGCATCCCCAGCGCGACGGCGCTGCGGTCCCAGCTTCCGTGCAGCGAGAGCCAGGTGCGCAGGGTGGTGCGCAGGGGGTCGGTGAGTGGGGCGAGTAGTTCGTGGGCGTATGCGGCGGCCTCTTCGGGGTTCATCAGCGCGTCGAATCCGGCGGGGCGGTGCCGGGTGAGGGTGGCGCGGGTCGCTTCCGCGCGTTCCAGGGCGCGGGCGGCCTGGGTGTCGGCGACGGCCAGCCCGTCGAGCCCGGCGGGGGCGCTGGCGCCGAGGGCCCAGCCGGGGTGCGGGGTGACCTCGCGGTCGGCTGGTACGAGGGCCCGTACGCTCGGCCCGCCCGCGTCGACCAGCGGGGTCCCGAGGTCGGGCGGGGCCCCTTGACCCCGGGCGTGCACCACGACCCAGGGGCCTTCACCGAGCAACGGTTCGGCCTCCTCGGGGGCGCCGCCGAGCAGGAGCCGCACCAGCGCGGCCGAACGGGCGGCTTCGCCCGCGCCCTGCCGCTCCGCGGTGAGCAGGGTGAGGAGCACGGCCGCCACGCCGGCGATGGTGTGGTCGCCGGGGGCGCGGTGCGGGGTCGCGACGGCGAGCACGCGGGGCCCTGCGAGGGCGTAGGCGGCGAGGTGGGTGTCGCCGACGGTGTCGGTGGCGGTGAGGGCATCCGCCGAAGGCGCCACCACCCGCACCAACCGCCCCACCCCCACCTCCACGGAGTGAGCCGGCTCGCGCCCCGCCGAGTCCAGCACCACCCCGTCCGGCGTGAGCAACCCCGCCCACCCCCCGAGCCGCCCCGCGAGGACCCGCAGCACCGCCCCCACCGGGTCGCGGCGGGACGCCGCCGTCGCCAGGGCCCGCTGTGCCTCGCTCACCCGGCGCAGCTCGTCCTCGCGGGCCCGGGCCATCAGGAGCCAGACCGCCCGCGCCACCCCGGAGAACGTCGTCTGCGGCGGCACCTCCAGGAGCGGCAGGCCGTGCCGCGCGCAGGCCTCCACCAGCGCGGCCGGCACCTCGTCGTACACCGGGGCCACGCCGAAGCCCAGCGCCGCGGCCCCCGCCGCGGCCACCCGGGACACGTACCACTCGGGGTCGGCGAGCTGCACCCCCGCCGTCATCAGGAGCTCCCCGCCGAGCAGATACGGGTACGGGTCCGCCATCTCCGAGGTGTGCACCCAGCGGATGGACGCGTCCGGCGGCCCCGCGATCTGGCGGAGGCCGAGGTCCGCGCGGGCCAGCAGCGCGGCCAGCGCGATGGGCGGAGTAGGAGGAATGGGCGAAGTGGGCGGAGTGGCCGGGTCCGGCATGGTGGACGATCCATCCATCAGCAGCGACAGGAGTGGAAGAAACGTACACTTCAGTGTGGCTGCTCGCCCGCCTAAGGTCGTGCCGACCGACGGGCCCGCGGAGCCGGACCGGGTCGGGCGCGGTGTTCTGCCGGCCCGGGGTCGCCACAACACGCCGAGAACGAAGGGCAGTTCACATGAGCAGCAACGAAACGCCGCGCGGTCCGATCGACTCGTCCCGCATCCCGCGGTACGCCGGGCCCGCGACCTTCGCGCGGCTGCCCCGCCTCGACGAGGTCGGCACCGCCGATGTCGCCGTCGTCGGCGTGCCCTTCGACAGCGGAGTCTCCTACCGGCCCGGCGCCCGTTTCGGCGGCAACGCCATCCGCGAGGCATCGCGCCTGCTTCGCCCGTACAACCCGGCCCAGGACGCCTCGCCCTTCGCGCTCGCCCAGGTCGCCGACGCCGGTGACATCGCGGCCAACCCCTTCAACATCAACGAGGCTGTCGAGACGATCGAGGCGGCCGCTGACGATCTGCTCGGCACCGGCGCACGCATGATGACGCTCGGCGGCGACCACACCATCGCGCTGCCGCTGCTCCGCTCCGTCGCCAAGAAGCACGGCCCGGTCGCGCTGCTCCACTTCGACGCGCACCTCGACACCTGGGACACCTACTTCGGTGCCGAGTACACCCACGGCACCCCGTTCCGCCGGGCCGTCGAGGAGGGCATTCTGGACACCGAGGCGCTCTCGCACGTCGGTACCCGCGGGCCGCTCTACGGCAAGCAGGACCTGACCGACGACGAGAAGATGGGCTTCGGCATCGTCACCTCCGCCGACGTCTACCGGCGCGGCGCCGACGAGGTCGCCGACCAGCTCCGCCAGCGCATCGGCGACCGCCCGCTCTACATCTCGATCGACATCGACTGCCTCGACCCGGCCCACGCGCCCGGCACCGGCACCCCCGAGGCCGGCGGCATGACCTCGCGCGAGCTCCTGGAGATCCTGCGCGGCCTGGCCTCCTGCAACCTGGTCTCCGCCGACGTCGTCGAGGTCGCCCCGGCCTACGACCACGCCGAGATCACCAGCGTGGCCGCCTCGCACACCGCCTACGAGCTGACCACGATCATGTCCCGCCAGATCGCGGCCTCCCGGACCGCCTGATGACCCACGACCACGACATCGTCCTGCGCCCCACCGAGGCGCAGACCGCGGCCGCGCTGAACCCTCCGCCCGGCCGCATCGGCGGTGACCTGGTCGTGGAGACGCTGGCCGGGCTCGGCGCGACCACCGTGTTCGGGCTGCCCGGCCAGCACGCGCTCGGCATGTTCGACGCGCTGCGCCGGTCCTCTGTGCGCTACATCGGGCTGCGGGTCGAGAACAACGCCGGGTTCGCGGCCGACGCGTACGGCCGGATCACCGGCGAGGCGGCCCCGCTGCTGCTCTCGACCGGCCCCGGCGCGCTGACCTCGCTCGCCGCCCTCCAGGAGGCGGCGGCCGCCTCGTCTCCGGTGATCGCGATCTCAAGTCAGGTCCCCACGGCGGGAGTTGGCGGCGGCCGGCACGGCCATCTGCACGAGCTGCGCGACCAGAAGGCGTCGTTCCGTGACGTCGTGAAGTCCGTCCATGCGGTGCGCAGCCAGTCGCAGATCCCGTCGGCGATCGCTGCCGCCTGGGAGTCGGCGCTGACCGCGCCGCACGGGCCGGTGTGGGTGGAGATCCCGCAGGACGTCCTCCTCGCCGAGACGGCGCTGCCCGTCGTCACGCCCATGGACGCCTTTCCCGAGGACATCGTCCCGCGCCCCGAACTCACCGCCGTAGCAGCCGAGTTGCTGGCAGGTGCGGCCCGCCCGGCGATCATCGCGGGCGGCGGGGTCGTACGCGCCGACGCCTCGGGCAAGCTCCTCGCGCTCGCCGAGAGGCTGGACGCCCCGGTCGTGACGACCTTCGGCGGCAAGGGCGCCTTCCCCTGGGAGCACCCGCTGTCGCTCCAGTCCTGGCTGGAGGACCGGCACACCACGGACTTCCTGGAGGACGCCGACGTCCTGCTCGTGGTCGGCTCCGGGCTCGGCGAGCTGTCGTCGAACTACCACACGTTCCGGCCGCGCGGCCGGATCGTCCAGATCGAGGCCGACCTCGGCAAACTGGAGTCCAACCACCCCGCGCTCGGCATCCACGCGGACGCCCGCATCGCCCTCCAGGCCCTGCTCGAAACGGTCCCGGAGCGTACCGACGCGAAGGCGGCCGAGCGGGTACGGACCGTTCTGGACAAGGTCCGGGCCCGTATCGACGCGCAGGACCTCGGCGAGGAGCAGCGCATCCTGGCCGCCGTCCGCGAGGCGCTGCCCGCCGGGGCGCCCAGCTTCTGGGACATGACGATCCTCGCGTACTGGGCCTGGTCCGCCTGGCCCGGCGCGATGCACTCGGCACAGGGCGCCGGGGGCCTCGGATACGGCTTCCCGGCGGCGCTCGGCGCGGCCGTCGCCGACCCGAGCCGCCCGGTCCTCGCGGTCTCCGGCGACGGCGGCGCCATGTACTCGATCGCCGAGCTCGCCACCGCCAAGCAGTACGACCTGCCGGTCACGTGGCTGATCGTGGACGACGGCGGCTACGGCATCCTGCGCGAGTACATGACGGACGCGTTCGGCGAAGCCACGGGCACCGAACTGGCCCGACCGGACTTCGTCGCCCTCGCCGAGTCCTTCGGCGTCCCGGCGGTCCGCACGAGCCCGGACACCCTGGCCGCCGACCTCTCCAAGGCGCTGACCGCCCCCGGCCCCTCGGTGGTCGTCCTGCCCGCCCTCCTGAAGATGTTCGCGCCGACCCACCTGTAGAACCCGGGGTCCTAGTCCTCACGTCCCGTATTTGTTGCGGCGGGATGAAATCCGCAGGCCCCCGTGTTGGGGCTTGCGGCAGGACAGGTACCAACGGGAGGAATCACGTGACGGAGGGTGCGCAACAGGGGTGGGCGCGCAGGCTGACCGGGTACGCCTGGCGGTACCGGCGCGATGTCGTGCTGGCACTCGGCTCGTCGCTCGGCGGCATGGCCGTGATGGCGCTCGTCCCGCTGATCACCAAGGTGATCATCGACGACGTCATCGGCCACCACACACGCTCCCTCGCGGTCTGGACCGGGCTCCTCATAGCCGCCGCCGTCGTGGTGTACGGGCTCACCTACATCCGGCGGTACTACGGAGGGCGCCTCGCCCTCGACGTCCAGCACGACCTCCGTACCGAGATGTACGGCACCATCACCCGGCTCGACGGGCGGCGCCAGGACGAGCTGTCCACCGGGCAGGTCGTCGGGCGTGCCACCAGCGACCTCCAGCTGATCCAGGGCCTGCTCTTCATGCTGCCGATGACCATCGGCAACATCCTGCTCTTCATCATCTCCGTCGTGATCATGGCGTGGCTCTCGCCGCTGCTCACCCTCGTCGCCCTCGCCGTCGCGCCCGCCCTCTGGTTCATAGCCAAGCGCAGCCGCACCCGCCTGTTCCCCGCGACCTGGTACGCCCAGGGCCAGGCCGCCGCCGTCGCCGGGGTCGTCGACGGCGCCGTGTCCGGGGTCCGGGTCGTCAAGGGCTTCGGCCAGGAGGACCAGGAGACCGGCAAGCTGAGGGAGGTCGGACGGCGCCTCTTCGCCGGCCGGCTTCGCACGATCAAGCTGAACTCCCGCTACACCCCGGCCCTCCAGGCCGTCCCCGCGCTCGGCCAGGTCGCCATGCTGGCGCTCGGCGGCTGGCTCGCCACGCGCGGTGAGATCACCCTCGGCACGTTCGTCGCCTTCTCCACCTACCTCGCCCAGCTCGTCGGGCCCGTCCGCATGCTCGCCATGGTGCTCACCGTGGGCCAGCAGGCCCGGGCCGGCGTCGAGCGGGTCCTGGAGCTCATCGACACCGAGCCCTCCATCGAGGACGGCAAGAAGGAGCTGTCGCCCGACGCCCCCGCCACCGTCGAATTCGACGACGTGAGCTTCGGCTACGACGACGAGCGGCCCGTCCTGAAGGGCTTCTCCCTCGACATCCGGCCCGGCGAGACCGTCGCCGTGGTCGGCTCCTCCGGCTCCGGCAAGTCCACCGTCTCGCTGCTCCTGCCCCGCTTCTACGACGTCTCGCACGGCGCCGTACTCGTGGGCGGCCACGACGTGCGCGAGCTGACCCTCGCCTCGCTGCGCGCCGCCATCGGACTCGTACCGGAGGACTCCTTCCTGTTCTCCGACACCGTCCGCGCCAACATCGCGTACGGAAAGCCGGACGCCACCCAGGACGAGATCGAGAAGGCCGCGCGCGCCGCCCAGGCCGACCGGTTCATCGCCGAGCTGCCCAAGGGCTACGACACCACCGTCGGCGAGCACGGCCTGACCCTCTCCGGCGGCCAGCGCCAGCGCATCGCGCTCGCCCGCGCCATCCTCACCGACCCCCGCCTGCTCGTCCTGGACGACGCGACCTCGGCCGTCGACGCCCGCGTCGAGCACGAGATCCACGAGGCGCTGAAGTCGGTCATGGCGGGCCGCACCACCCTGCTCATCGCGCACCGCCGCTCCACCCTCGGCCTCGCCGACCGCATCGCCGTACTGGACGGCGGACGCCTCGCCGCGATCGGCACCCACGAGGAACTCCAGCGCGACAGCGCCCTCTACCGCCGCCTGCTCACCGACCCCGACGAGCTGGGCGGAGTCTCCCCGGGCCGCATCCCGCCGGTGGCCGAACCCGTGGAGGACCACTCCGTACGGGACGAGCTGGACGCCGAGTTCGACGCCGAGCGCGGCATCACCCCGCCGCTGTGGGTGAGGGAGGAGAAGGCCGAGTCCGCCGCCCCCGGCGGGATGCCCGCCACGCCCGAGCTGCTCGCCCAGGTCGAGGCGCTGCCGCCCGCGACCGACACCCCCGGCATCGACGAGGCGAAGGCCGTCCAGGCCGAGGACTCCTACGGCCTGCGCCGGCTCCTGCGCGGCTTCGGCCTTCCCCTCCTCGTCAGCCTCCTCCTCGTCGCGATCGACGCGGGCATGTCGCTGCTCCTGCCGGTCCTCATCCGGCACGGCATCGACCAGGGCGTCACCCAGCTCGCCCTCGGCGCGGTCTGGGCCGCCTCCGGGCTCGCGCTGCTGACCGTCGCCATCCAGTGGCTCGCCCAGACCGGCGAGACCCGGATGACCGGCCGCACCGGCGAACGCGTCCTCTACACCCTGCGCCTGAAGATCTTCGCCCAGCTCCAGCGGCTCGGACTCGACTACTACGAGCGGGAGTTGACCGGCCGGATCATGACCCGGATGACGACGGACGTGGACGCCCTGTCCACGTTCCTCCAGACGGGCCTGGTCACCGCGTTCGTCTCCGTCGTCACCTTCTTCGGCATCATGGTGGCGCTGCTCGTCATCGACATCGAGCTCGCCCTCGTCGTCTTCGCGACGCTTCCGCTGCTCGTCGTCGGCACGTACTTCTTCCGCAAGAAGAGCGTGCAGGCCTACGAACTCGCCCGCGAGCGGGTCAGCGTCGTCAACGCCGACCTCCAGGAGTCGGTGTCGGGGCTGCGCATCGTGCAGGCCTTCCGGCGCGAGCACGACGGAGCCGAACGGTTCGCGGACCGCAGCGCCCACTACCGCCAGGCGCGGGTACGCGGCCAGTGGCTGATCTCGGTGTACTTCCCGTTCGTGCAGCTCCTGTCGTCGGTGGCCGCCGCGGCCGTGCTGATCGTCGGCGCGGGCCGGGTCGACAACGGCACCCTCACCACGGGCGCCCTGGTCGCCTACCTGCTGTACATCGACCTGTTCTTCGCCCCCGTACAGCAGCTCTCGCAGGTCTTCGACGGGTACCAGCAGGCGACCGTCTCCCTCGGGCGCATCCAGGAACTGCTCCAGGAGAAGACCTCCACCGAGCAGGCCGCCGAGCCGCTCGACGTCCTGTCGCTGCGCGGCGAGATCGCCTTCGAGAACGTCGACTTCGCGTACGGGTCCGCCGACGGGGAAGACGAGGAAGAGGCGCTCAGCGGCGTCGACCTGCGCATACCCGCAGGCCAGACCGTCGCGTTCGTCGGCGAGACGGGCGCAGGGAAGTCCACCCTCGTCAAGCTGGTCGCGCGCTTCTACGACCCGACGGGCGGGCGGGTCACCGCCGACGGCACCGACCTGCGCGACCTGGACATCACCGCCTACCGGCACCGGCTCGGGGTCGTCCCGCAGGAGGCGTACCTCTTCGAGGGCACGGTCCGGGACGCCATCGCGTACGGGCGTCCCGAGGCCACCGACGCCCAGGTGGAGGCGGCGGCCCGCGCGGTCGGCGCCCACGACATGATCGCCACGCTCGACGGCGGCTACCTCCACGAGGTCGCCGAGCGCGGCCGCAACCTCTCCGCGGGCCAGCGCCAGCTGATCGCGCTGGCCCGCGCCGAGCTGGTGGACCCGGACATCCTGCTGCTCGACGAGGCGACCGCCGCCCTGGACCTGGCCACCGAGGCCCAGGTCAACCAGGCCACCGAACGCCTCACCGGCCGCCGTACGACGCTGGTCGTCGCACACCGCCTGACGACGGCGGCCCGCGCGGACCGGGTGATAGTGATGGACCACGGCCGGGTCGCCGAGGACGGCACGCACGATCAACTCCTCGCCCTGGACGGCCAGTACGCGCGTCTGTGGCGCATGTTCATCGGCGAGGCGGAGGCCGAGGACGAGGGGGAGACGGTCGCCGCCATCTGAGAACCGCCCCCGGGGGAGAACCATCGGGCGGCCGGGTGCGTCCATCCCCACATACGCGCAAGTGGCGGAAGGGTGCAAAAGTGTTCGGTGGGGTGAGCGGCAGGGGGCTTGGGGGGCTCCTGGGGACGGGTCTCGCGGTGCTCGCGGCGGTCGGCGGGCTCGTCGTGTTCGGGCCGGTCAGCGGCAGCGCGGACGCGGCGGCCGCGTGCGCGGGGCGGCCGGTGAAGACCGTGGGGTTCAGCACGGGTGAGCTGCGGCTGTACAAGGGCAACGGGTACGCGTGCGCGGTGGCCGTCGCGGACGACCCGGGCGCCCGGCGCCAGATGTCGGTGACGATCCAGGCCCGGGGAAGCGCCCCGGCCGGCGACTCGGGCGCCTATACGAAGCGGGCGGGCCCGGTCACCGTGCACTCCGGCGGCCGGTGCGTGCGGGCGACCGGGTCGATAGCGGGGAGCTCGGCGGACACGGGGTGGGTCTGCTGAGGCAGGTTGGGTTTGCTGAGACGGGTTGAGCCGCGGGTGCGGAGCCGACGGCCCCGCGAGGCAGGGGCGAGCCGCAGGTTCTGAGCCGGCGGCCCCGATACGTACTCCTTACGAAGGTCAACTGTGGGGCTGAACCGGGTCTGGCGGGGCGGGTGTTGCCCCCGCTAGGTTCGCGGGGCCACGTTCCGTGCCCACAGGGGCCCCACAGGGGAGTGTGAATGCGCAAGGCGCTCAGATGGCTGCTGTCGCTCGTCGTGCTGATAGGCACGATGACCGCGACGGGAGCCGCGGCGGGGGCGGCCACCGCCGCCGAGCCGGACATCAAGGACCGCATCCTGGCGATACCCGGGATGAGTCTCCTAGAAGAGAAGCCGTACAGCGGCTACCGCTACTTCGTACTGAACTTCACCCAGCCCGTCGACCATGCCAATCCGTACAGCCGGGCCACCTTCCAGCAGCGAATCACCCTGCTGCACAAGGACGTTGACCGCCCGACGGTCATGTACACCAGCGGCTACGAGGTCTCCACGAACCCCAGCCGCACCGAGCCGACGCAGATCGTCGACGGCAACCAGGTCTCCGTCGAGTACCGGTTCTTCGCGCCGTCGCGGCCCACGCCCGCCGACTGGTCCAAGGACGACATCTGGCAGGCGGCCAGCGACCAGCACGCCATATTCCAGGCCCTGAAGCCGATCTACACGAAGAACTGGCTGACCACAGGCGCCTCGAAGGGCGGCATGACGGCCACGTACTACAAGCGCTTCTACCCGGGCGACATGGACGGCGTCGTCTCCTACGTCGCCCCCAACGACGTGGTGAACAACGAGGACTCGGCCTACGACCGGTTCTTCCAGACCGTCGGCACCAAGGAGTGCCGCGACAAGCTGGAGGGCGTGCAGCGCGAGGCGTTGGTGCGGCGCGGGTCCCTGGAGAAGAAGTACCAGGAGTACGCGACCGCGAACGGCTACACCTTCAAGACGGTGGGCACGCTGGACAAGGCGTACGAGGCGGTCGTGCTCGACTACGTCTGGGGCTTCTGGCAGTACCACCTGCTGGCCGACTGCCCGACCATCCCGGCGGACGCGGCGCACGCCACCGACCAGGCGATCTGGGACTCGGTCGACACCATCTCCGGGTTCTCCTTCTACACCGACCAGGGCCTGTCCCCGTACACGGCGTACTACTACCAGGCCGGTACGCAGCTGGGCTCGCCCACCATCAAGCAGCCCTGGCTGGGCAACCTGAGTCGCTACGGCTACCAGCCGCCGCGGAACTTCGTGCCGCGGGACATCTCGATGCGGTTCCAGCCGTGGGCGATGCGGGACGTCGACACCTGGGTCAAGCACCACGCGGACCACATGCTGTACGTGTACGGCCAGAACGACCCGTGGGGCGCGGAGCGGTTCTCGCTCGGCGCGGGGGCACGTGACTCCTACGTCTACACGGTGGCGGGCGGCAACCACGGCTCGAAGGTGGCCCTGCTGGCGCCCGACGCGAAGGCGAAGGCGACGGCGTCGATCCTGCGCTGGGCGGGCCTGAACCCCGCGGCGCCCAAGCCGCAGGCGTCGTTCGACGCGAAGCTGGACGCGGGGGCGCCGGCGCGGGAGCCGATGCTGCACCCGTAACGGGGTCGCCCGGGGGCACCCGGAGCCCCCGGGCCAGCGCCCCGGGGGCTCCGCCCCAGACCCCGTTGAGCCCCCACCCACCCCTTCCCGGCTGCAACACTCTGCGGCTCCGCCGCGTGGCTCCGGGGGTGAGTGGGGGCGGCTACGGTCAGTGGCTCGGCTGCGGTCCGTGGGTGGCTGGTCGCGCAGTTCCCCGCGCCCCTAGCAGGACGGTGCGGACCCGGGCGGGCATCTTTGGCCCGTCGGCCCAGGGTCCTTCACCCCCGGAAGCCACGCGGTGGAGCCGTAGGGTGTCGCAGCGGGAAGGGGCAAGGTGGGGGGAAAGTCACAGCCGCCTCGCGCAGCCCACCACCCCCTGCCTGCCCGTCAGTTGGACGTACAGCCGCGTCGAAGAGGGGCACTCCGCCCGCCCCGCGACCGCCGACACCACCCGGTACTGCGGCGCCCGCACCCCCGAGCCGTCGCACGCCGTTTCCTTCACCTGGTCCGCGCCCGCCGCGTACACGCAGTCCCCCACCACCGTGTACGGGCCACCCCCCATCCCGGGGTCGCCCGGATGCGGCGCCTCCAGGTTGCGCATGCAGGCGTAGCCCCGCGACACGCTTCCGTCCCCGCTCGCGGCCGCCGACGGCACGCTCTCGGCCACGTACAGGACGAAGTCCGTGTACAGGGGGCAGTCCACCGCCGCGCCCTTCGCGACCGGTCCGGACCGGCGGGCCAGTACCTTCGCCACCGCTCGCTCGCTCGTGCAGGGCACCTCGTGGAAGTCCTTGGTGTCGCCCACCGCCCCCTCGCGCGAGGCGCACCCGCCGGTGCCGAGGAACGTCGCAGCCGGGCTCGACGAAGACGATGACGAAGAAGGCGAGGGCAATGAGGACGCTGACGCAGGAGCCGATGACGAAGGCGACGCCGAGCCCGTCGACAGCTTCCCCTCCGTCGCCGAACCGCCCCCCGCCGCGTCCCGGCAGCCCGACGCCGTGAGCAGCAACAAGCACACCAGCCACACCGGCCATGCCAACCACATCAATCGTGGCAACCGCGCCAAACGGTGCGTACGCATACGGCCCACCAGAACCCCCCAGAACCCCCCGGATACGACCCAAGCGTGACCCGCCGGAGCGGGTGCACGCCAGGTGTCCGGGGGGCTTTGCGTCACTTGGGGGTGGTGCGCCGGGTCTGCGGCGTATGGCTAGTACGACAGGCCGTAGCCGATCGGGTAGAGATCTTGCGTAGGGTCGTCGGCCCGGGGGACCGCGACCGGGAGGCGGCCGCGTGGACGGGCCCGACCCGTCAACACCCTTGCTGCCGCCCGGAGTTCGACGTCCGTCCAGCAGTACGTCGCCAGCGAGGCCGCGTACCCGGTCGCGTTCGCGATGTCGTAAGGGTTGCGCAGGGCGAGGTGGACGACAGGTACGCCCGTCGTTCCCAGCGCGGCCATCAGCCTGCTCTGCGCGCCTCCCGCCCCCGCGTTGTACGTGCCCACGATCACCGCGTCCTGCCCGGCCGCCGCCTTCACGGCCGCCTCGATCTGCGCCGCCGAGGGCAGCGTGCCCGTGGGCAACTCCGTTGTGTGGAAGCCCAGTTCGGTCAGGGCGTGGGCCAGGACCCGGATCGGCGGGCCCGTCGTACCCGATGGTGAGTCCGGGTTCGCGCCCGTGATCAGGAGGCGGGCGTGCCGGTGGCGGGAGAGGGGGAGCAGGCCGTGCGGGTTGGCGAGCAGGGTCGTGGTGCGCTCGGCGATCTCGTCGGCGGCGGCCAGATGCGCCCGGGTGCCGACGGTCCGGTCCACGCCCCGCGCGGTGACGTATGGGCGGGCGAACAGACCCCGCCGGTCCTTCAGCCGCAGGATGCGCAGGAGCGATTCGTCCAGGCGGGACTCGGGCAGTTCGCCGCTCGCCACCGCCGCTCGCACGCCGTTGAACGCCACGTCCAGCTTGGGTGGGTCGAGGAGCTGGTCCACGCCCGCCTTCAGGGCGAGCACCGGCACCCGGTCGTCCCCGTACTTGTCGCGTACGCCCTGCATGCCGAGCGAGTCCGTGATGACGACCCCGTCGAAGCCGAGCTGTTCGCGCAGGATGCCGGTCAGGATCGGGCGCGACAGGGTGGCCGGGTCGTTGCTCGGGTCCAGGGCCGGGAACTGGATGTGAGCCGTCATGATCGCGTCGATCCCGGCGGCGACCGCTGCCCTGAAGGGCGGCGCGTCCAGCCGCTCCCACTGCTCCCGGGTGTGCGTGATCACCGGGATCCCGGTGTGGCTGTCGACGCTGGTGTCGCCGTGCCCCGGGAAATGCTTGGCGGTAGCCGCGACCGAGGACTCCTGGTATCCGCGCACCTCCGCCGCGACCATACGAGCCACGGCCGCGGGGTCCGCGCCGAAGGACCGTACGCCGATCACCGGGTTGGCCGGGTTGATGTTCACGTCGGCGTCGGGGGAGTAGTCCTGCCGGATGCCGATCGCCGCGAGTTCCGCGCCTGAGATCCGGCCCAGCACGCGGGCGTCCCCGGTGGAACCGCCCGCGCCCATCGCCATCGCGCCCGGGAAGAGCGTGGCCGGCTTCCCGACCCGGCACACCGCGCCGTGTTCCTGGTCGGTCGCGATGAGCAGCGGCAGCGGGACGCGCTGGGCGAGACCGGCGGCCTGGATGCCGTTGGAGAGGGCGGCGATCTGGTGCGGGTCACGCGTGTTGTGCGCCCAGCTGAAGTAGATGATGCCGCCGACGTGGTACTTCGCGATCAGCTCGGAGGCGTCGCGCACCCCGAGTTCGCGCAGGTTGGCGTCGATGTCCGCCTGATCGGGGGCGGTCGCGGAGTGTCCGTACACCCGCATGACGAAGAGCTGGCCGATCTTCTCCTCGACCGACATGCGGGCGATGATCGCGCGAAGCCGGCGGTCGGTGCCGGCGGCCTCCGGGACGTCGTTCGAGGCGTGGGCGGGGGACTGGGAGCCGAGGACGGTTATGGCGGCCACGGCTGCGGTGGTGGTGAGGAGGCTGCGTCTTGAGGTGCGGTGCTGCACGTGCGCTCCTTCCAGCGGTGCTGCCCAGGGAAGCGGAGGAGACTTCCGAAACGGAGGAGACTTCCGAGGCGGAAAGGACTCCGAGGTGGAAGGGACTCCGAGGCGGAAGAAACTCCGAATTGGAAGAAACTTCCAAGGCGAACCGTTATCCGGAAAGTAATTGCCAGTCAAGGCTATGCGCACGAAACCGCGGTGCGGCGTGGCTCAGGAAAGCCCTATGACGTGGTCAAGCCGTATCGCGTGGCTCAGTGATGGGTGGGGTGGTGCCGCCACCGGTGCAGTCGGAGGGGGGCGCACCGGTGGCGGCGTGCTGCCGGCCGCAGGCGGTTGGAGAGGGGAGTCGACGCTCGCGGCCAGCAGCGAAGGCCGACACCGCTCTGCGGAGACTCACCGGCAGTACGTACGTTGGACGGGGGCGGGCCCGAATGGGTTCCCCCGGATCGCTCAATCAGCCGAATTGGTAAGGGAGTTGATCCAGTAGCGACGGGTGGCGGGCGGTGGTCAATCCGAAGGGCCGACCGTCTGGTCAGTCCGAAAGGCCGACCGTCTGCCCGTACGTAGCCGGGTCGTCCAGGATCTCCAGCATGCAGTGCGCGACATCGGCCCGCGAGATGATCCCGCCGCCGCGCACATTGCGCCCGACCTCGGTGCGGTAACGCCCGGTCAGCTCCTTGTCGTTGAGGCGGGGCGGCCGCAGCGCGGTCCAGTCGAGCGAGCTCGTGCGCAGCACGTCCTCCATCCGCGCGAGATCCGCGTACCGCTTCTTCAGGAGAGCCTTCACGATCGGGTACGCGATGCTCCGCTGCACGAACGCGTCCCCCGGATCGTGCCGGGGCGGGTTCGGACACCCCGGGGACGGTACGGTGCCGATCGGCGCGGCACTGATCACGACGATGCGGCGCACCCCCGTGGCGCGCATCGCCTCGCACATCGCCCCGGTGCCGCGCTCGGCGACCCCGAAGTCCGCCTTGGTGGTCGCGCCGAGCCCGGACAGCACCGCGTCCGCCCCGGCCAGCGCCCGGCGCAGCGCGTCCGGATCGGGCCGGGCCAGGTCGACGGCCACCGTACGGACGACGTCGGAGGCCACCTTGGCGGGGTCGCGGACCGCCGCGGTCACGTCGTGACCTGCGGCGACCGCCTGGAGGAGGGCGAGGCGGCCGATTCCGCCGCTCGCCGCGAAGATGGTGAGTTTCATCCGTACGGCTACCAGGTCCCCCCGGCGATCTGCCGGGTCGTGGCGTTGAGCCGGTTGAAGAGGTTGGTCACGCCGATCATGAGGACGATCGAGGCGAGCCCCTTCTCGTCGTAGTGCCGGGCGGCCTCGTCCCAGACCTCGTCGGACACCGCGTCCGGACGGTCGGCGAGCCGGGTGGACGCCTCGGCCAGCGCGAGCGCCGCCCGCTCGGCGTCGCTGAAGTACGGCGCCTCCCGCCAGGCCACGACGGTGGCCAGCTGGTCCTCGCTCACCCCGTTCTTGCGGCCACTGGCGATCCCGCCGTAGACGCAGGGGGCGCACCCGTTGATCTGGCTGGCCCGCAGGTGCACCAGCTCCAGAGTGGTCCCGGGCACCCCGCCTTCCTTGGCGGCCTTGATCAGGTCGAGGATGGCGGACATCGCACTCGGGATGACCTGTGCGGGGTTCTGCATACGTGCCTGCATGGCGGTGACTCCTGTGTCGTAAGGGCTGCGCCGTTTCGCCTTCACTGCCCTGACACGGGGCGGGACGGGGATGTGACAGCCCCGCCGAATTTCTTTCAGACCTCCTCGTCCTCCCGGCGAGGACACGGACACCCCGCGACGGGCTCGCTCGCCCGTCCCGGCCGGGGCATGACGTACGGCTCCCACGTCCGCCCACCGTCCCGCGACACCCGCAACGACAGGGCGGGGCCCGCTACCAATTGCCCCCATGTCTGGAGGCCTTCTCCATCAGCCATGCGCTCACTTCCCCTTCTTCCTGCGGAGAGGCCGTGCGCAGATCGCCCACGGCGACGGTCGCGACGAAGTGCACGAACCGGACGCGTCGCCAGTCACCGTCCGTGCCGATCACCTTGCCGGGCCCGTACACGTCGGTCCCGGTGTGGGCGACGTACGCCCCCACGTCGTGGGCTCCCATACGACCGCCTCTCACTGTGTGTGGTGTTCCGCTTACAGCGTGGGGTCACGTTCCGTACGCTGACTAGTCCACAGAGCGTGACAACGCAGCCTGCACGCAAGGGAGTTGGTGTCGTGGCGATCGAGGACAACCCCGTGTCCCGCATCAAGTACGGCGAGGAACTGAGGGCTCGGAGGGAGGCGGCGGGGCTCACGCAGGAGGGGCTCAGCGAGCGTGCGGTGATGTCGCGCACGCACATCGCCCATATCGAGGCGGGGAGGCGGCGGCCAACTCTGGACGACGCGCGCCGGCTGGACAAGGTGCTGGGGACTGATGGGTTCTTTGAGCGGTTCTTGCCTACGCTGGACACTCGTAAGGTCGCTGAACACTTCGCGGAGGCGCTGGAGTTCGAGCAGCAGGCGACGCTGATTCGTCAGTACGCACCCAAGCTGGTGCCGGGATTTCTGCAGACGGAAGCGTACGCGCGCGAGGTGCTCAGCTCGGGCTATCCACCCAAGAGCGACCAGGAACGTGACCGGCTCCTTGAAGCGCGACTGGAACGCGCGCGGATTCTCCAGGACTTCGCCAAGCCCGTGGTGTGGACGATGCTCGACGAGGCGGTGTTGCGGCGCCCCATCGGCGGACCGCTCGTGATGTGCGAACAGCTCCGTCACCTGCTGGCGCTGGGTGAAAGTCGTCGCATCCGCTTCCACGTGCTCCCGTACGAGGCAGGCGCGCACGCCCTGCTGGAGGGACATCTCTCGCTGCTGTGGTTCAGCGATCTCCCGCCCATCGCGTACGTGGAAGGCATGAAGATCGGCAGGGTCTGGGAACTTCCGTCCGTGGTGCGGCAGTGTCAGGAGGTCTATGACCACGCCCTGGGCGACGCGTTGTCGCACCAAAGGTCCCTGGCGCTGATGCGGTCCGTGGCGGAGGATTACGGGCATGAAGCGCAGTGAGCACATCGTGTCCGACGCCTCGGTCCTGACCGGTTGGCGGAAGTCCAGCTACAGCGGTGGTGACAGCGGCCAATGCCTGGAAGTCAGCGAGGTGTACGCGGCTTGGCGGAAGTCTTCGTACAGCGGCGGCACCAGCGGCGACTGCCTGGAGTTCAGCGACTCCTGCTCGGGGTGCGTGCCCGTGCGGGACAGCAAGAACCCGACGGGCCCCGCCGTCGTGTTCGGGCCGACGGCCTGGACGTCGTTCGTGGGGGCGGTCAAGGACGGGGCCCTCGGCCGCTGAGGGGATCACCGCCAAGCTGGACGAGTACGCCCGGTTCTTCAAGCGGAAGATGACGGACGCCGACGGCAGGGGACGCCCGATGTGGCACACCCGGTGGGCCGCCCCACGGCCCGGCACGGTGATGTGCCGCACCCGTCCCTGCTGTTGGTGTTCAACTACTTCCGTTCGTTCGAACTAGTTGAAGCCCGCCTGTCCCGACTCACCCGCGACCTGCCATGAAGGCTTCAGACGCAGCTCTACGACGGCAAACACCTCAGCCAGACTGATACGAGATGACCGGCGTGTACGCCGATGCCGATGCCGTCAGCGACCAGGGTCACCAGGCCTGTTGTCCCCTCGCCCGTCGCGGAGATGCGGAGCCAGCCCGACCGGTCGTCGTGCTGCGTGTGCCAGCTTCCTGACTGGTCTAGCGCGACCGACAGGCCCGGGACGAACGGCTGGTCGGGATCGGCGAACACTGCGCCGGGAGCCATGTCCGGGATGTCGAACCGGGCCGCCTGCCACGAGTCACGCGGGCTGTATCCCCGGGCGTACAGCACCTGATGGGTGGCGATGCCCACTTCGAGCCGCAGTGTGCCGATGCACAGGCTCGCGGACCCGTCGACTCCGGCACGCGCCAGTTTCTCCGCCCGACTGCCGGGATCACACAGGAAGTCGATGTCTCCGGCGTCTTGGCACAGGAGCCGTCCACGCAGCGGCGATCCGGGCTCGGCCCGGGCGGTCACCACGGTGGGGCCTTCCGGCCCGGTGGTGCTCCGGGCCTCGGACTCGCGCAGCGCGATGCTGCGGCCGGCCAGGTGCGCAAGGGATTTGGCGCGTGCGATGAAGATCTCCGGGTAGTCCATCGCGGATGCCGTGTCCGGAGGATAGATCACCTCATTCACGTAGGCAGGCAACTCGTCGCGCAATGCTCTGAGGACGTCCGTCAGGACCGGTTCCGGTAGGTCTGCCAGAAACAGGTGGCCGGACGTCGCCTGTGCAGTCACTGCCTGCCTGGCACGCTCATCCCGGACATGCTGACGAATGAAGGCGGCGACCTCGTCGAACAGGCCGCCGGTTGCAAACCAGTTGAGGTCGTGGGCAGCGCCCCCACCCGGCAGGGCCACGAGCTTGGACATCGGACTCCTAACGTGGAAAGTGGAGAGGGGGTGCGGCGGGCGACCGTGTCAACGTCAACGCCGCCCGCCACACCATACGGTCGCCGATCAGGTGTGGTCGCCCACGAAGAAGATGCGCGCCTGGTCTGCCTCCGGAAGTTCCTTGACGGCCGCCTTGATCGCGCCGATCTGCTCGGCCGTGTAAGTGGACACGTCCACCGGCACGAAAGAGACGAACCTTCCAGTCTTCTCCGTCTTCAGCAAATGGGCCCTGACGGACTTCATGAATTGCGGGACTTGCAGATATTGCGAGGGGGAGTTGCCGACCGCGTCATAGCCGCGCCCCCTCTGGTCGTACCATTCCAGATCTCCGCTTGTGTCCCGGGTGAGAGTGACTCCACGTTCGCTCTCCACACGCAGTGCCGACTGCATCTCACCCGAGTTGAATATCAGACCCTTTGCCGGGTCGACACCGAGCGAGAACCTGCGGATGTATTCGGCGAGCCGGGCTTCCAGCGCGCCCCGGGCAACCGTCATGCCTTCAACGGCGGCCAGATGCGCCGCCGCGTTGGCCTCAAGCATCGCCACGGTCGCGCCGTCCGCCATCTTGAGGCGGCCTATGGCTTCCTCGACGCTGACCCCGGTACGCAGCGCCTCTTCAAAGGCCCTGAAGGCCTTGACGGCTTCCGCGATCTTCTCACCCGGGATGATCGTGGCTGCTGCCCAGACGCAGCTGCTGGCGCTGCCGTGCCAGCAGTCGAGGAAGTCCTGGACCAGGACCGCCTTGAGGATCTTGTAGGTGAGGGTCTGCTGGATGAGTTCCAGCTTGGAGAAGTAGTGGGTTACGTCCTGCTTCAGGCCGGGACACGTCCGGCCCGGCCCGTTCGAAGCGACTCGGCCGGCTCCCGGCGGAGTTCTCCGCGGCCCCGGACGTCAAGGGCCGGGCGCTCACCCGCTGAGGGACCCCCACGCCTCCCGGAGGGCGTGGACCGTTGCCGTGATCGCCGGGCGGCGGGCCGCTCCCGTGCGCCACAGGGCGTACAGGTGGCGGGTCGGGACCGGGTCGAGGGGGAGGGCCACGACGTCCTCGGGGAGGGGGCCCCGGCCCAGTCGGGGGACCAGGGCGATGCCCAAACCCGCTGCCACCAGGGCGAGTTGGGTGTGGTACTCGGCCGCCTGGTGGCGCAGATCCGGCTCGTGGCCGTCGGCGCGCAGGGTGCGGACCAGCCAGTCGTGGCAGACCGAACCGGGTGGCTGGCAGATCCACGGCTCGTGCGCGAGGTCGGCGCGGCGGACGGCGGGGCGGGCTGCCAGGGGGTGGCCCGCCGGGACCAGTACGTCGCAGTGGTCGTCGCCGATGGACGCGTGCTCGACGCCCTCGGGAGCGGGCAGCGGCGCGATGTCCCAGTCGTGCGCGACGGCCAGATCGATGACGCCCCTGGCGACCAGGTCCACCGAGACGTGCGGGTCGACCTCGGACAACCGCGTTTCCAGGGTGGGGTGTCGGCGGGCGAGGGAGGCGAGGGCGGCCGGGAGGAGCCCGCGCGCGGCCGTGGCGAACGCGCCTATGGACAGATGCCCGGTGGGCAGGCCCCGCCGCTCTTCGAGCGTGGTCTCCGTACGCTCGACTATGTCCATCAACTCCCTTGCGGCTGAAGCGAGATGGAGGGCTTCTTCCGTCAGTGCTATGCCTCGGCCCCGGCGTTCCAGCAGGGTCGTACGGGTCTCGCGTTCCAGCTTGGTGATCTGCTGGGAGATCGCGGACGGGGTGTAGCCGAGGGCCGCGGCAGCGGCGGCGACCGAACCGTGGACGTGGACCGCGTGCAGCGCGCGCAGCCGGGCCAGATCGAGCACGGGAGCCTCCAGCGATCGCCGACGATTAAGAGTTGCTTCATCCCATCATCAAGGAATCCACGCTGGTGCTGAAGGGTCGGGGCGGTGATCCTCGATGCATGCGTCCCGTACACATCGCGCTCGCCGTGCTCGTCACCGCCGTCTGGGGGGTCAACTTCGTTGTCATCGACGTGGGGTTGGGCCACTTCCCGCCGCTGCTGTTCTCCGCCCTGCGCTTCCTCGTCGCGGCGCTGCCCGCGGTGTTCTTCGTGGGGCGGCCCAAGGTCGCCTGGAAGTGGATCGTGGCGGTGGGGCTCGTGCTGGGGGTCGCGAAGTTCGGGCTGCTGTTCATCGGGATGAGCCAGGGGATGCCGGCCGGGCTCTCCTCCCTCGTCCTCCAGGTGCAGGCCGTGTTCACAGCGATCGTCGCCATGGCCGTACTGGGTGAACGGCTCGGCGGCGTACGGCTGTCGGGGATGGCGGTGGCGCTCGGCGGGATCGTCGTCGCCGGAATCGACGAGGGGGCGAGCGGGCCGCTGCTCGCCTTCGCGCTGACCGTCGCCGCGGCCGCCTGCTGGGGCGTCTCCAACGTCCTGACCCGCCGGGCCGCCCCGCCCGACGCGCTCAACTTCATGGTGTGGGTCTCCGTGGTCCCCGTACTCCCGCTGCTCGCCCTCTCCCTCCTCTTCGAGGGGCCGGAGCGGGACGCCGAGGCGCTGGCCGGGTTCGACTGGAGCGGGGCGGGGGCGCTGGTGTACGTGGCGTGGATCAGTACGGTGTTCGGGTTCGGGGCATGGGGAATGCTGCTGCGCCGCTACCCGGCGTCGTCGGTGGCGCCGTTCAGCCTGCTGGTGCCGGTGTTCGGGATGTCGTCGGCGGCGGTGCTGCTCGGGGAATCGGTGACGCCCCTGCGGTGGTGCGCGGCGGCGCTGCTGGTCGGCGGGGTCGCGCTCACCTCGCTGTCCCGGCCGGGCGCGTCAGATACTCCCGCCCAGCCGCCAGCAGCCCCGGCAGCGAGGCGGCCCCGGGATACCAGCGCTTCTCGTACTCCCAGCAGACCCAGCCGTCCGACGGCAGCAGGGCGAGGCATTCGCTGAGGGGGAGTACGCCCCTGCCGAGGGGGAGGGGGGTGGTGTCCTCGGCGGACGCGATGTCCTTCACCTGGGTGTAGCCGAGGTGGGGTTCGAGGTGGGCGAAGGACTCGGCGGGGGTCTCGCCGCCGAGCCAGGTGTGCATGACGTCCCAGAGCGCGCCCACGCCCTTCTCGCCCACGCGGTCGAGAAGGGCGGCCGCGGCCGCGCCGGTGCGGTGCGAATCGTGGGTTTCGAGCAGGACGCGCACTCCGTCCTCCCGCGCCAACCGGCCTGCTTCACCCAGCTGTTGTACGGCTCTGTCGTCGGCGGCCGGGGTCCCGTCGCCGCCGGGGAAGACCCGCACGAACCGGGCCCCCAGGTCATGCGCGAGCCGCACGAGGTCGGCCAGATCGCCGGGGTTCAGGGGCTGGGCGACCCTGGCGTATCCGGCGACCGCGAGGATCTCGATGCCGCGTTCCTGGAACTCCCCGGCCGCGGCTTTCCTTTCGCGCGTCCCGATGCCGGGATGGACGGGTTCCTCGGGGTGGGCCCGGAGCTCGACACCGTGGTAGCCGGTGCGGGCAGCGAGGCCGGCTACGTCGGCGATCGGCATGCCGGGGAGGCCGAGGGTGGACAGGGCGAACTTCATGGGCTGGTCCTTTCGGCTCGGCTGGGGGCACAACGGGGTCCGGGGCGGAGCCCCGGTGCACCCCGGCCCCCGACCCCGCCCACCCCCGGAGGGCCTACGCCGGCGTCATCGGCGGCACATCCCCCACCCGCGTAGCCATGTCGATCACCGCGAACGCCGCCCCCTGCTGATCCGTCAGCGCCGCGAACCGCCCGAAGGGGCTGTCCATCGGCCCGAAGTGGAGTTGGCCGCCCAGCTTCTGAGCCGTGGCGACCGCCTCGTCGCAGTCCGGGACGCCGAAGAAGACCTGGATGTACGACGGGATCTCCGGCGGGAACTCCGCGCCCATCGCCATCCGGCCGAGGACCGGGTTTCCGGCGCCCAGGCTGAAGACCTTGTAGTCCATGCCCGCGCCCTGCTCCGCGTCGCCCATGTCCATCTGCTGGGCCTTGAACGGGAAGACCTTCGGCAGGAACCCGTCCGCCTTCGCCACGTCCCGGGTGAAGACCTCGGCCCAGGCGAACGACCCCGGCTCCCCGGTCTTCTCGAAGCCCTTGTGCTCGCCCGGCTGCCAGACGCCGAAGACCGCGCCGCTCGGCTCCTTCGCGATCAGCATCGTGCCGAACGTGCCGACCTGCATCGGCTCCATCATGAGCTCGCCGCCCGCCGCCTTGATCTTCTCGCCGGTGGCCGCCGCGTCGGGCGACGCGAAGTACAGGCACCACTGCGACGGGGCGTCGGCGCCCGGCATCGGCGGGACCACGGCCGCGACCGCCTTGCCGTCGGAGTAGGCCTGCGTGTAGTTGCCGTACTCGCTGGCCGCCTCACCGAAGGTCCAGCCCAGCACCTGCGAGTAGAAGGTCTTGGCGGCTTCCACGTCGGCGAACATCGCGTCCGCCCAACAGGGGGCGCCTTCCGGGTACTCGGTCATGTCGATCGACTCCTGTGTCTTGTGCGGTTGCGGTTGTGTCCTGTGTTGTGTGACGGCGTGACCCGTCTCCCGCTAGGACGACCAGGTCCGACGTCTCCGGGTGCATGAAACGAGGGTCTCGCCGGTCCATCCGTGACGGCAACCCCAACGGCCCTCGCGACGGCACTCTACGTGCGCGCCCCATGACAGCCGGGCAGCGACGGCACGACACGTAGCGCCCGGGCTAAACCAGAGCTGGGCGCCTCGACGGGACGGCGCCCCCCGGGGGCGGGCCCTACGACCAGACCCGCCGGACAGCCCCTACGCCAGCACCTCCGCGAAACGCCGAGCCGTCTCTCCCAGCAGAGCCACCCCGTCCCCCGCCCACAACTCCTCGTTGAACAGCTCCACCTCGATCGGGCCCGTATAGCCCGCCGACTCGACGAGCGAGCGCCACCGCGCGAAGTCGACCGACCCGTCCCCCAGCTGGCCGCGCCCGTGCAGCACTCCCGCCGGCAACGGCGTGATCCAGTCCGCCAGTTGGAAGGCGTGGATGCGGCCGGAGGCGCCGGCCCGGGCCACGGCCGCAGGCGCCTGGTCGTCCCACCACACGTGGTACGTGTCCACCACCACCCCCACCTCCGACGCGGGAAAGCGCGAGGCCAGCGCCAGCGCCTGGTCCAGGGTGGACACCACGCAGCGGTCCGAGGCGAACATCGGATGCAGCGGCTCGATCGCCAGGCGCACGCCCCGCGCGGCGGCGTACGGCCCCAGTGACGCCAGCGCCTCGGCCACCCGCTCCCGCGCGCCCGCGAGGTCCTTCGACCCGGCCGGAAGCCCGCCCGAGACCAGCACCAACGTATCCGTGCCCAGGGCCGCCGCCTCGTCGACCGCCGCCCGGTTGTCGGCCAGCGCCGCCGCCCGTTCGGCCGGATCGATCGCCGTGAGGAAGCCGCCGCGACACAGCGAGGTCACCTCAAGTCCCGCCCCCCGCACCAGCTTTGCCGCCGCATCGAGCCCGTACGAGGTGACCGGCTCGCGCCACAGGCCGACCCCGCGCACCCCGAGCCGTACGCACGCGTCCACCAGCTCCGGCAGGGAGAGCTGCTTCACCGTCATCTGGTTGATGCTGAAACGCGAGGAGATCACTGAGGAGGTCGCTGAGGAGGTCACTGAGGTACTCCGTATACGTTCAGAAGAGACTTCATCCGCGTCTCGGCCAGCCCCGGATCCGGGAACAGGCCGAGCCCGTCGGCCAGTTCGTACGCCCGGGCCAGATGCGTCAGCGACCGCGCCGACTGCAACCCGCCGACCATCGTGAAGTGCGACTGGTGTCCCGCCAGCCATGCCAGGAGGACAACTCCCGTCTTGTAGAAGCGGGTTGGCGGTTGGAACAGGTGGCGGGACAGTTCGACGGTGGGGTCGAGGAGGGCGCGGAAGCCGTCGGCATCACCCTTGTCCAGTACGCGTACCGCCTCCGCCGCCAGCGGGCCCAGCGGGTCGAAGATGCCCAACAGGGCGTGGCTGAAGCCCAGTTGGTCGCCCGCGATCAGCTCGGGGTAGTGGAAGTCGTCACCCGTGTAGCACCGGACGCCGTCCGGAAGGCGGCGCCTCAGCTCCACCTCGCGGCGGGCGTCGAGGAGGGACACCTTGATGCCGTCGACCTTGCCGGGGTGGGCGGCGATGACCTCCAGGAAGGTCTCCGTCGCCGCGTCCAGATCGGCCGAGCCCCAGTAGCCGTCGAGCGCCGGGTCGAACATCGGGCCCAGCCAGTGGAGGATCACCGGCGAGGAAGCCTGGCGCAGGAGGCCGGCATAGAGGGAGAGGTAGTCCTCGGGTCCTCGTGCCGCCGCCGCGAGTGCCCTCGACGCCATCAGGACCGGCTGCGCCCCCGCCTTCTCGACGACCCCGAGCTGCTCCTCGTACGCCGCCCTCACCTCGGCCAGGTTGCCCGGGCCGAGCTGGTCCGTGCCGACCCCGCACGCGATGCGGCCGCCGACTGCCTTGGCCTCGGCGGCACTTCGGGTGATCAGCTCCGCTGCGGCCGGCCAGTCCAGGCCCATGCCGCGCTGGGCCGTGTCCATCGCCTCCGCGACGCCGAGGCCGTGCGACCAGAGGTGGCGGCGGAAGGCGAGCGTGGCGTCCCAGTCGATCGCGGCGGGGGAGTCCGGCGAGGTGTCCGCGTACGGATCGGCCACGACATGCGCGGCCGAGAAGACCGTACGGGAGGTGGGAGGCGAGCCCGGGGAGAGCGACAGCGGGGTCGCGCGGGGCTCGTACCGCCTCGTCGTACCGTCGGGGCGCGGCAGCAGGAGGCTCACAGCGCGATCTCCGGCACGTCGAGGCGGCGGCCCTCCGCGGAGGAGCGCAGGCCGAGCTCGGCGAGCTGGACGCCGCGCGCTCCGGCGAGCAGGTCCCAGTGGTACGGCTCGTCGAGCGCGACATGCCGCAGGAACAGCTCCCACTGCGCCTTGAACCCGTTGTCGAACGTGTCGTTGTCCGGCACCTCCTGCCACTGTTCGCGGAAGGACTCGGTGACCGGCAGGTCCGGGTTCCAGACCGGCTTCGGGGTCGAACTGCGATGCTGGACACGGCAGTCGCGCAGGCCGGCGACCGCCGAGCCCTCGGTGCCGTCGACCTGGAACTCGACGAGTTCGTCACGGTGGACGCGTACCGCCCAGGAGGAGTTGATCTGCGCGACCGCGCCGCCCTCCAGCTGGAAGATCCCGTACGCGGCGTCGTCGGCGGTCGCCGCGTACGGCTTGCCGTGTTCGTCCCACCGCTGCCGAACGTGGGTGGCGGTGTGCGCGGTCACGGAGGTGACCCGGCCGAACAGCTCGTGCAGGACGTACTCCCAGTGCGGGAACATGTCCATGACGATGCCGCCGCCGTCCTCCCGGCGGTAGTTCCACGACGGGCGCTGGGCGGACTGCCAGTCGCCCTCGAAGACCCAGTAGCCGAACTCGCCCCGCACGGACAGGATCCGGCCGAAGAATCCGCCGTCGATCAGGCGCTTCAGCTTCCGCAGGCCCGGCAGGAAGAGCTTGTCCTGGACGACGCCGTGCTTGACGCCCGCGGCGCGTGCGCGCCGGGCGAGGTCGAGCGCGCCGGCCAGTCCGGTCGCGGTGGGCTTCTCGGTGTAGACGTGCTTCCCGGCCGCGATGGCCTTGCCGATCGCCTGCTCGCGGGCGGACGTCACCTGGGCGTCGAAGTAGATGTCGACGGTGGGGTCGGCGAGGACCGCGTCGAGGTCGGTCGACCACTCGGTGAGCCCGTGCTGGTCGGCCATCGCCTTGAGTACGTGCTCGCGGCGGCCGACCAGGACCGGCTCGGGCCACAGCGCGGTGCCGTCGCCGAGGTCGAGGCCGCCCTGCTCGCGCAGGGCGAGGAGGGAGCGTACGAGGTGCTGGCGGTAGCCCATGCGTCCGGTGACGCCGTTCATGGCGATCCGCACGAGCCTGCGTTCCGTCATGTGATCCCTCCTGAGACGTACGATAGTAAGCGCTTTCTACAGGGCGGGACGCTAGCCTGCGCACAGCGCCTCGGACAAGGGGCCGAAAGCTTGAGAGCCCGGGTCTGATCCGGACGGGATCCACCCACAGGCTCACAACGGCGTGATCATGGCCCGACCGTTTCGGAGGCAGAGATGACAGCGACCCTGGCGGACGTGGCGGCCCGGGCCCAGGTGTCCCCGGCGACGGTCTCGCGCGTCCTGAACGGCAACTACCCGGTGGCCGCGGCCACTCGGGAGCGGGTGCTGCGCGCGGTCGACGAGCTGGACTACGTCCTGAACGGGCCCGCGAGTTCGCTCGCCGCGGCCACCTCGGACCTGGTCGGCATCCTGGTCAATGACATCGCCGACCCGTTCTTCGGCATCATGGCGGGCGCGGCCCAGGCCGCGATCGGCGAGGAGCGGGGGGCTCGCGAGAAGCTCTCCGTCATCTGCAACACCGGCGGCTCACCGGAACGCGAACTCACCTATCTGACGCTGCTCCAGCGCCAGCGCGCGGCCGCCGTCATCGTGACCGGCGGCGCTCTTGAGGACCCGGAGCACGTGGCGGCCGTCGGCGCGAAGCTGGCGCGGCTCGCGGACGCGGGCACCCGCATCGTGCTGTGCGGCCGGCCGCCGCTGCCCGGCGACAGCGTCACCGCGACCCTCGCCTTCGACAACCGGGGCGGCGGCAGGCAGGTGGCGGACCACCTCATCGGCCTCGGCCACCGCAGGATCGGTTACATCGCCGGGCCCGCGGAACGCACCACGACCCGGCACCGCCTGGAGGGCCACCGGTCCGTCCTGGAGGCGGCCGGGCTCCGCCTGGACCACCTCGTGGTCCACGGCTCGTACGACCGCCGTTCCGGCTACGACGCGACGCTTGAACTCCTGCGCAGGGAACCGGAGTTGACGGCCGTGGTGGCCGCGAACGACACGGTCGCGCTGGGTGCGTGCGCGGCCCTGCGCGACCGGGGCCTCTCGGTCCCCGGCGACGTCTCGGTGGCGGGCTTCGTGGACCTCCCCTTCAGCGCGGACGCGGTCCCGGCGCTGACGACGGTACGGCTGCCGCTGTCCGATGCGGGCGCGAGGGCGGGCCGCCTGGCCCTGGGCATGGAACCGGCTCCGCCCGGGGGGATCGCCACGGTGCACGGCGAGTTGATGGTCCGGGGGTCCACGGGGGCGGTGCGGCGCTGAGAGTCTGCGCCTGAACTGAGAGCCTGTGTCTGAATTCGGGACGAACCGCGGCCCCCGGTGTGCCCCGGTGTGCCTCGCCCCTTGATGGGCCGATCGGACGTACGCGGGAGCATGCGCGGCGGCGACGAGGGAAGTGATGCCGGGACCGGGACACGATCGGAGGCAGTCATGGCAGGTTTTCTCGACCGGGCCAAGGAGCAGGCCCAGAGCGCCCTGAACCAGGGCAAGCAGAAGGTGGACGAGGTCCAGCAGCAGCGCGCGGGCAACGATCTGCTGAAGCGGCTGGGCGCCGCGTACTACGCCGAGCGGCGCGGCAGCGGGACCCCGGACGCCACACAGCAGGCCCTCTCCGCCCTGGAGGCCCACATCGCAACTCACGGGGACGGCTTCCTGCGCGGAGTCTGAGCCTCCAGCGTGGCGGGGCTTCGGCACGTCGGCGGCCCGCGAAAATTACCGCCCGCAGTCGTACAACCCTGTGGGGGTGACGGAGGTCTAAGGGGCGTCGGTGCTTCAGGGGAGGGATCCGGGGGGATTTCGGGAAGCGCCGACGGGGAGGGAAAACAAGGGGCCCGGTCGACGGACCGGGCCCCCTTGAATTCACCCGCCGGCAAAGCCGGCCGCCCGCAGTCAAGTCGCCGCGTGCATGCCGCGCACATGCCGCAAGGGGCCTGCCGCATGCCGCAAAGGGACCCCGCACGTCAAGGGCCCGGCCTGGACTCCCGTTGTGCGCAGCCGTGTTGTCCGCATTGTCAGTGCGGGGCGGTAGCGTCGGGGCATGTCGAGTCTCACGGGTATGGCGGTGGTGGAGGGGGTCCTTGAGCGGATCACGTACGCCAATGAGGAGAGCGGATACACCGTCGCGCGCGTCGACACCGGGCGGGGCGGCAACGATCTCCTCACCGTGGTCGGCTCGCTGCTCGGCGCGCAGCCCGGGGAGTCGCTGAGGATGGAGGGCCGCTGGGGGTCGCACCCCCAGTACGGCAAGCAGTTCACCGTCGAGAACTACACGACCGTCCTGCCCGCCACCATCCAGGGCATTCGCCGCTACCTCGGCTCGGGCCTGATCAAGGGCATCGGCCCGGTCTTCGCCGACCGCATCACCCAGCACTTCGGCGCCGACACCCTCGACATCATCGAGCAGTCGCCCGGGCGCCTGATCGAGGTCCCCGGCCTCGGCCCCAAGCGGACCAAGAAGATCGCGGCCGCCTGGGAGGAGCAGAAGGCCATCAAGGAGGTCATGGTCTTTCTGCAAGGGGTCGGCGTCTCCACTTCCATCGCCGTCCGCATCTACAAGAAGTACGGGGACGCCTCGATCTCCGTCGTCAAGAACCAGCCCTACCGGCTCGCCGCCGACGTCTGGGGCATCGGGTTCCTCACCGCCGACCGGATCGCCCAGGCCGTCGGCATCCCGCACGACAGCCCGGAGCGCGTGAAGGCGGGCCTGCAGTACGCGCTGTCCCAGTCCACCGACCAGGGCCACTGCTTCCTCCCCGAGGAGCGCCTGATCGCCGACTCGGTGAAGCTGCTCCAGGTCGACACCGGCCTTGTCATCGAGTGCCTGGCCGAGCTCATCGCCGAAGAGGGCGCCGTGAAGGAGAAGGTGCCCGGGCCCGACGGGGGCGAGCCCGTCGCCGCCGTCTACCTCGTGCCCTTCCACCGCGCAGAGCTGTCCCTGGCCGCCCAGGTCGGCCGGCTGCTGCGGACCGGAGAGGACCGGATGCCCGGGTTCGCCGGGGTCGACTGGGACAAGGCGCTCGGCTGGCTCGCCGGGCGCACCGGGGCCGAGCTGGCGCCAGAGCAGCAGGAGGCCGTCAAACTGGCCCTGACCAGCAAGGTCGCGGTGCTCACCGGCGGCCCGGGCTGTGGCAAGTCCTTCACGGTCCGCTCGGTCGTGGAGCTCGCCCGCGCCAAGAAGGCCAAGGTCGTGCTCGCCGCGCCCACCGGCCGCGCGGCCAAGCGCCTGGCCGAGCTGACCGGCGCCGAGGCCTCCACCGTGCACCGCCTGCTCGAACTGAAACCGGGCGGGGACGCGGCGTACGACAAGGACCGGCCCCTTGACGCGGACCTCGTCGTCGTCGACGAGGCCTCCATGCTCGACCTGCTGCTCGCCAACAAACTCGTCAAGGCGGTGGCACCCGGCGCCCACCTGCTGATGGTGGGTGACGTCGATCAGCTGCCCTCGGTCGGCGCCGGGGAGGTGCTGCGCGACCTCCTCGCCGAGGGCGGGCCCGTGCCGAGCGTGCGGCTGACCCGGATCTTCCGGCAGGCCCAGCAGTCCGGTGTCGTCACCAACGCCCACCGCATCAACTCCGGTACGCAGCCCATCACTTCGGGCCTCGACGACTTCTTCCTCTTCGTGGAGGACGAGACGGAGGACGCGGGCCGCCTCACCGTCGACGTCGCCGCCCGGCGCATCCCGGCGAAGTTCGGGCTCGACCCGCGCCGCGACATCCAGGTGCTCGCCCCGATGCACCGCGGTCCGGCCGGCGCCGGCACCCTCAACGGCCTGCTCCAGCAGGCGATCACGCCCGGCCGCCCGGACCTCCCGGAGAAAAGGTTCGGTGGAAGGGTGTTCCGCGTCGGCGACAAGGTCACCCAGATTCGCAACAATTACGAGAAGGGCAAGAACGGCGTCTTCAACGGCACCGTCGGCGTGGTCACCTCGCTCGACGCGGACGAGCAGCGCCTGACGGTCCTGACGGACGAGGACGAGGAGGTGCCGTACGACTTCGACGAGCTGGACGAGCTGGCCCACGCCTACGCCGTGACGATCCACCGCTCCCAGGGCAGCGAGTACCCGGCCGTCGTCATCCCGGTCACCACCGGCGCCTGGATGATGCTCCAGCGCAATCTGCTCTACACGGCGGTGACCCGCGCCAAGAAGCTCGTCGTCCTGGTGGGGTCCCGCAAGGCGATCGGCCAGGCGGTGCGTACCGTTTCCGCAGGCAGACGCTTTACCGCACTCGCTCACCGGCTGTCAGGGGGCACTTTGGTGTGAAAGATCACCCAGGGCTTTCGTAACTGGGGCGAAGGGGGCAGGATGAGCAGGTTGAGCGGCACTGAGTGCCGTGAATAAGCCCAATGGGCGACCCCGAGTGCACTCTGCTGAGCCAAATGGGGGATGGTAGAGACAGTCAGGGCACCTCGAAGAAGAGGCACTACGTCGGTGAGGGATGACGTGAGCGAGAACGCGAACAACGCTGTAGTACTGCGGTTCGGCGATGGCGAGTACACCTACCCGGTGATCGACAGCACCGTCGGCGACAAGGGCTTCGACATCGGGAAGCTCCGAGCCCAGACCGGACTGGTCACCCTCGACAGCGGATACGGCAACACGGCCGCCTATAAATCCGCCATTACCTACCTGGACGGTGAGCAGGGCATCCTGCGCTACCGCGGGTACCCCATCGAGCAGCTGGCGGAGCGCTCGACCTTCGTCGAGGTCGCATACCTGCTGATCAACGGCGAGCTTCCGACCGTCGACCAGCTCTCCACCTTCAAGAGCGAGATCACCGGGCACACGCTGCTGCACGAGGACGTCAAGCGGTTCTTCGACGGCTTCCCGCGTGACGCCCACCCGATGGCGATGCTGTCCTCGGTGGTCTCGGCGCTGTCCACGTTCTACCAGGACAGCCACAACCCGTTCGACGAGACGCAGCGCAACCTTTCCACGATCCGGCTGCTGGCCAAGCTGCCGACGATCGCGGCGTACGCGTACAAGAAGTCGATCGGTCACCCCTTCGTCTACCCGCGCAACGACCTCGGCTACGTCGAGAACTTCCTGCGCATGACGTTCTCGGTGCCGGCCCAGGAGTACGAGCTGGACCCGGTCGTCGTCTCGGCGCTCGACAAGCTGCTCATCCTGCACGCGGACCACGAGCAGAACTGCTCGACCTCCACGGTGCGTCTGGTCGGCTCCTCGCAGGCCAACATGTTCGCGTCGATCTCGGCCGGCATCTCGGCGCTGTGGGGCCCCCTGCACGGCGGCGCCAACCAGTCCGTCCTGGAGATGCTGGAAGGCATCCAGGCCAACGGCGGCGACGTGGACTCCTTCATCCGCAAGGTGAAGAACAAGGAGGACGGCGTCCGCCTGATGGGCTTCGGCCACCGGGTGTACAAGTCCTTCGACCCGCGCGCCAAGATCATCAAGGCTGCCGCGCACGACGTCCTGTCGGCTCTCGGCAAGTCCGACGAGCTGCTCGACATCGCGCTGAAGCTGGAAGAGCACGCGCTGAGCGACGACTACTTCGTCTCGCGCAACCTGTACCCGAACGTGGACTTCTACACAGGTCTGATCTACCGCGCCATGGGCTTCCCGACCGAGATGTTCACGGTCCTGTTCGCCCTCGGCCGTCTGCCGGGCTGGATCGCCCAGTGGCACGAGATGATCAAGGAGCCCGGCTCCCGCATCGGCCGCCCGCGCCAGATCTACACGGGCGAGGTTCTTCGGGACTTCGTGCCCGTCGAGGGCCGCTGAGCCGGATTGCTGGGGGTCCGGGGGCTATCCCCGGGCCGGCACAGCACGGGCGAGGTTCTTCGGGACTTCGTGCCCGTCGAGGGCCGCTGAGTCCTCGATGACGTACCAGTGACCCGTCGGTCACAGCCGAACTCCCGGTAACACGCGGCCGGTTCGGCGCCAGAAGTCGGAAAGCGCCCCGCTGCCAATCCCCCCACGGGTTGGCAGTCGGGGCGCTTCCCTGTTTCCCGGTGCGGATTCCCCCCACGGGATCCGAGCCGGGGGTCTAGGCGGTCTGCCGGGGTACGTACCTGTCGGGTGGGCCGCTCAAAGCTTCCCGACGTACGTGCCCCGGCCAACGCGTTGCCTGGAACGTCCCCCAAGACATTCCATGGACGTCCCCCAAGACGTCCGTGGCATCGCCCACTTAGACTCCCGACCCCTCCCGATGGTTACCTCAAAACCTCTGTGATCTAGATCTCTTTGTGGAGGTCAGGTGAAGGAACGCAACCGTAGGCTGTTGGTTACCACGAACACCGACGAGAACGCCATAGCCGCACCCGCGATCATCGGATTCAGCAGGCCCGCGGCGGCCAGGGGGACCGCGGCCACGTTGTAGCCGAATGCCCAGAAAAGGTTGCCTTTGATCGTGGCCAGGGTCCGGCGGGACAATCGGATCGCATCGGCGGCAACCCGCAGGTCACCCCGTACGAGGGTGAGATCGCCGGCCTCGATGGCGGCGTCGGTGCCGGTGCCCATGGCGAGACCCAGATCGGCGACGGCCAGAGCGGCCGCGTCGTTGACGCCGTCCCCCACCATGGCGACCGTACGGCCCTGCGCCTGAAGGTGCTTGACGACGGCGGCCTTGTCCTCGGGGAGGACCTCCGCGTACACGTCGGCCGCCTCGATCCCCACCTCCGCGGCCACGGTCGCGGCGACGCTCCGGTTGTCACCGGTGAGCAGGACCGGCGTGAGCCCCAGCGCCCGCAGCCGGGCGACAGCTTCGGCGCTGGTCGCCTTCACGGTGTCCGACACGGCGAGGACGCCCCGGGCGACCCCGTCCCAGGCGACGGTGACGGCGGTACGTCCCTGGGCCTCGGCGGCGCTCCTGGCCGCGGCGAGTTCGGGCGGCAGCTCCAGAGCGCTGTCCCGGCCCACGTACACGCGGTGGCCCTCGACGACGCCCTCCACGCCCCGGCCGGGCAGCGAGCGGAAGCCCTCGGCGAGCGGCAGTACCCCGGCCCGGTCCTCGGCGCCGGCCGCGATCGCGCGGGCGATCGGATGCTCCGAGGCGTGCTCAAGGGCACCGGCCAGGCGCAGGAGTTGCTTCTCGTCGGTGCCCTCGGCGGGGTGGACCTCGTACAGGCTCATGCGGCCGGTGGTCACCGTGCCCGTCTTGTCGAGGACGACGGTGTCGACGTGGCGGGTCGACTCCAGGACCTCCGGGCCCTTGATCAGGATGCCGAGCTGGGCGCCGCGTCCGGTGCCGACCATCAGGGCGGTCGGGGTGGCGAGGCCCAGGGCGCAGGGGCAGGCGATGATCAGTACGGCGACGGCCGCGGTGAAGGCGGCGGTGGCGTCCCCGGTGACCAGGAGCCAGGTGGCCAGGGTGGCCAGCGTGATCACGAGCACGACCGGCACGAAGACGCCCGCGATGCGGTCGGCGAGGCGCTGCACGGCCGCCTTGCCGTTCTGGGCGTCCTCCACCAGGCGGGCCATGCGGGCGAGCTGGGTGTCCGCGCCGACGCGGGTCGCCTCGACGACGAGCCTGCCCCCGGCGTTCACGGTCGCGCCGGTGACCGGGTCGCCCACGCCCACGTCCAACGGCACGGACTCGCCGGTCAGCATCGACGCGTCGACCGCAGACGCGCCATCGACGACCGTGCCGTCCGTGGCGACCTTCTCGCCGGGCCGTACGACGAAGCGGTCCCCGGTACGCAACTGGCTTACTGGGATGCGCACTTCGGCCCCCTCCCGCAGTACGGCGACGTCCTTGGCGCCCAGCTCCATCAGAGCGCGCAGAGCGGCACCGGACTTCCGTTTGGCGCGGGCCTCCAGATAGCGGCCGAGCAGAATGAACGTGACGACACCGGCGGCGACTTCGAGGTAGATCGTCCCGGAGCCGTCCCCACGGTTGGTGGTGAAGGTGAAGTCGTGCCGCATGCCGGGCATGCCCGCGGTGCCGAAGAACAGCGCCCACAGCGACCAGCCGAACGCGGCGAGCGTGCCGGTCGACACCAGGGTGTCCATGGTGGCGGCGCCGTGCTTCAGGTTGGTCCACGCGGCCCGGTGGAAGGGGAGGCCGCCCCAGATGACGGCGGGGGCGGCGAGGGCGAGGGAGAGCCATTGCCAGTTGTCGAACTGGAGCGTCGGGATCATCGCCAGCGCGACGACGGGCGCGGTAAGAACGGCCGTGACAGTTAGGCGCCGCCTCATCGCAGCCAGCCCCCGCGCTGCGTGCTCGCTCTGACCCTGCGGGGGGCCGCTCGCCGCCGACGGCTGCGGGCCGGGGCTCCCCAGGGTGCTGGGGCTCTGCCCCAGACCCCGTGGGCCCCTCCCCGCCCCTTCCCGAGACCCGCCGGGGGTGAGGTGTGAGTGAGGCGGTCGTCCTGGGGCTCCGCCCCAGACCCCGTTCGCGCCTGAACGGCGCTCGTCCTCAAGCGCCGGACGGGCTGGGGTTGCCGTGACCGGCGCTGAATCGGGGGAGGCGGACTCTTCCACCCCCTCACGCTGTGGGCAGTCGTTCCGCAAGGCGATTGGGGTCTCCCCTGGTCGAGCGAAGTCGAGACCTTGGGGAAGGGTGGGCACAGCGGACCACCGGCCCGCAGACGTATCTGCGTCGGGGTCCGGGGCGGAGCCCCGGGGTTGCAGGGGCTCGGCGGAGTAGCCCGTCTTCACCACCGTCGCCACGAGGTCGCCCACCCCCACCCCCTCGCCGAAGGCGACCCGCGCCTTCTCGGTGGCGTAATTGACCGTGGCGGAAACCCCCACCATCCGGTTCAGCTTCTTCTCCACGCGGGCCGCGCACGACGCGCAGGTCATCCCGCCGATGGCGAGTTCGACCACGTGATCCGGGGTGGGGCTGTGCACGATGGGGCTCCAGAAAGCGGGCCGGGCCGCACGGTGCCGGCGGGGAGCCGGCCGGGTGCGGCCCGACGGGATGTGCGGAGGGGATGCCCTCCGGTCAGGCGCGGCCGACCAGTTCGTAGCCCGCCTCGTCGACGGCCGCACGGACCGCCTCCTCGTCGAGCGGCGCCGCCGAGATCACGGTGACCTCGCCGGTGGCGGCGACGGCCTTCACCGAGCTGACGCCCTCGATCTCGGAGATCTCGCCGGACACCGCACCCTCGCAGTGACCGCAGGTCATGCCGGAGACCTTGTAGACGGCGGTGACGGCGCCCACCTGGACGTCGGCCGCCCCGCCACCCTGGCAGCCTCCGGCGGGCGAGCAGCAGGAACCGGTCGCGGCGGGGGTCTCGATCTCGGCGGTCATCGCGTTCTCCTCTTCACGGGCGTACGGATCCATGGTGCATCAAGGGGCCCGGGAAAAGCCGAGGCGCCCTCACGCACCACAGGTTATACCCCCTGGGGGTATTAAGCGAACCTTCTCGGACGCGGTTTGGGCGATTCGGGGTGGTAACGACGCAACCGCCCGCCTCGGTGCGCCCTGGTTACTCCACGCGGCGGCCCCTGTTGCCGGGGCGCCGGGCGACCCACGCCCGGATCGTGTCCGCGAACCAGTAGGGCTTGCCGTTCTCCACCAGGTCCGGCGCCGGCAGGAGCCCGTGCTTGCGGTACGAGCGCACCGTGTCCGGCTGCACGCGGATGTGCGCGGCGATTTCTTTGTAGGACCAGAGCCTTCGGTCGGTCATGGGGGGCACCTCCCTGCGTACGCCGCAGCGGCGGCCGGAAGGCCGTCGGGGGAGCTGCGACGTGAACGCGCTTGGCGATCACTCAGCCTGTGCTCGTTGAACGACGGAGAGTGAGGCCAGGGGGGCTCCTGTCGGCCGGCTGTGACGCAAGACCCGCGAAATCGAGACATGTGTGACGGGAGCCGCATGCTTGTAACGCATGCGATGAACAAGGGTGGTTGGGGCAAATGGGCGAGGAGGCTCTGGGGGGGGATCAATCGCACGGTGGCTACTTGTACAGGGGCGGGCGCTCCGGTAGCTCCACCTCGACCCGCTCGCCCGACTGCTGCGCCCGCACTCCCGCCTCGCAGACCAGCGCCGCCGCATAGCCGTCCCAGGCGCTCGCGCCCTCGGTGCGGCCCTGCCTCGTCGCGTCCACCCAGGCCTGCACCTCCCGGTCGTACGCCTCGGCGAAGCGGACCGTGAAGTCCTGCGGGATGTCGCGGCCCGCCCGGCCCGCCGCCCGCGTGACGAGCCCGCCGCTCTCGCCGATCGAGGCGGTTCCGCGCTCGCACACCGCCTCGCAGCGCACCTCGTATCCGAAACCGCAGTTCACGAAGATCTCGACGTCCACGACCGCGCCGCCGGACGTCTCGAAGAGGACCAGTTGCGGATCGCCGAGGCCTTGAGGCGCGTACGAGGAGGGGCGCGGGCGCAGGACCTGTACGGCGGTGATCTCCTGGCCGAGCAGCCAGCGGGTGGCGTCCACCTCGTGCACCACCGAGTCGCGGATCAGCATCTCGGTGGTGAAGAAGGAGGGGGACGCCGCGTTGCGGTGGCGGCAGTGCAGCATCAGCGGCCGCCCCAACTCACCCTGTTCCAGGGTGAGTTGGAGCTTCTGGTACTCGGTGTCGTACCGGCGCATGAAGCCCACCGTGGCCAGGCGGTGGCCGAGGCGCTGTTCGGCCTCCAGGATGCGCAGGGTGCCGGCCGGGTCGGGGGTCAGCGGCTTCTCGCACAGGACCGGCAGGCCGCGCGCGAAGGCTTCGAGCAGGGCCGCCTCGTGGGCCGGGCCCGAGGAGGCGATGAGGACGGCGTCCACGCCGGGGGCCGCCATCGCGGCCGCCGGGTCGGTGTGGACGGAGCACCCCTCGATGCCCGCGGCCACCGCGCCCGCGCGCTCCACGTCCAGGTCGGCGACGGCGGCCACGCGGGCGCCGCCGATGACGGAGTCGATCCGGCGCACATGGTCGGCGCCCATCCGACCGGTGCCGATGACGGCGATGCCCAGGGTCATGTCAGGCCCCGCAGGAGCGGAGGAACGCACGGGTGCGCTCGGCGATCGGCAGGGGCTTGTCCGGATCGCACGGGTACATGTCCTGCTCGACGATCGCGAACAGGTCGACGTCCAGGTCCTGGGCCGCCGCGAGGACCGGTTCGAGCGCGGGCACGCCGTGCGGCGGCTCGCACATCACGCCCTGCGCGACGGCGGGCCCGAACGGCGTTCCCGCGGCGCGGACTTGGGCCAGTACCTCCGGATCGACCTGCTTGAGGTGGAGGTAGCCGATCCGCTCCCCGTACGTCTCGATCAGCTTGACGCTGTCGCCGCCGCAGTACGCGTAGTGCCCGGTGTCCAGGCACAGCGACACCAGGCCGGAGTCCGTGGCGTGCAGGAAGCGGGCCACGTTCTCCTCGCTGTCGATGTGGGTGTCGGCGTGCGGGTGCACGACGACGCGCAGGCCGTAGCGGTCCCGCACCTCGCGGGCCAGGCGCTCGGTCTGACCGGCGAGATCGCGCCACTGCTCGGCGGTCAGGGTGCTGTCCTCCAGGACCTCGCCCGTCTTGTCGTCGCGCCAGAACGACGGGATGACCACGAGGTGCCCGGCGCCGGTCGCCTGCGCGAGCGCGGCCACGTCGGAGACGTGCGCCCAGGTCTTCTCCCACACCGCGGGGCCGTGGTGCAGCCCCGTGAACACCGTCCCGGCCGAGACCCGCAGATCGCGTACGGCGGTCTCCTCGGCGAGGCGCGCCGGGTCCGTGGGGAGATAGCCGTACGGTCCGAGTTCGATCCACCGGTAGCCCGCGCTCGCGACCTCGTCGAGGAAGCGCTGCCAGGGGACTTGGCGAGGGTCGTCGGGGAACCAGACGCCCCAGGAGTCGGGGGCCGAACCGATCCGGATGCGGGTCTTCGCCGTCGTCATGGGGGCAAGCCTTCCGGGGGCGCGGGAGGAGTGTCAAGGCCACGTCCGAATGTAAGGACAAAAGATTGACAGGGGTGGGAGCGGGCGGCTAGACCTGGGGTCACCGGCGATCCGGCGACCTGGCGATCCGGCGACCTGGTGGATCCGGCAGGCCCGGTGCCTCCGGAGATCCGCCAGACCCGGCGACCCGGCGATCGGGCGATCGGGCGATCCGAGGGGACGTGCATGGACGAGGCTCCGTACGGCACCGAGCACGGCAGTGGGCACGCCCCTGCGTACGACCTGATCACCATGGGGCGGATCGGCGTCGACCTCTACCCGTTGCAGACCGGGGTGTCGCTGGCGAAGGTCAGCTCGTTCGGGAAGTTTCTCGGCGGCTCGCCCTCCAACGTGGCGGTCGCCGCGGCCCGGCTCGGCCGCCGTACCGCCGTCGTCACCCGCACCGGGCGCGACCCCTTCGGCGAGTATCTCCGTACGGAACTGGGCGAGTTCGGGGTCGACGCGCGCTGGGCCACGCCCGTGGACGGGCTGCCCACCCCGGTCACGTTCTGCGAGGTGTTCCCGCCGGACGACTTCCCGCTGTACTTCTACCGGCTGCCCAAGGCGCCCGATCTGGAGTTGCGGGAGGGGGAGTTGGACCTTGCGGCGATCCGGGCGGCGCGGATCTTCTGGGTCACCGGGACCGGCTTGTGCGCCGAACCGAGCCGGAGCGCGACGCTGGCCGCGTTGGGGGTGCGGGGCGATTCTTTCCCCACCCCGCCCCTTCCCGAGACCCTCCGGGGGAGTGTGTCGGGTGCGGGCCGGTGGTCGCCGGGGCCCGCGGCGGAGCCGCTGATGAGCACGGCGCCCCCGGACCCCCGCTCCTCAAACTCCCCCAAGGACTTCGTCCAGGGGGGACCCCCAGGGGCTGATGGTTTGTCATCCGCCGGAGGGGCTCAAGTGGCGTCCCGCCGGGCCACCGTCTTCGATCTCGACTGGCGGCCCATGTTCTGGGCCGATCCCGCGGAGGCCCGGGGCCACTATCGTGCCGCCCTCGCCCTCGCCACCGTCGCCGTGGGCAACATCGACGAGTGCGAGGTCGCCACCGGCGAACGTGAACCCCGGGCCGCCGCCGAGGCGCTCCTCGCCGCGGGGGTCGAGTTGGCCGTCGTCAAGCAGGGCCCCAAGGGCGTGCTCGCCGTGCACCGGGACGGCGCCGTCGCCGAGGTCCCGCCCGTGCCGGTCGACGTGGTCAACGGGCTCGGCGCGGGCGACGCGTTCGGCGGGGCGCTCTGCCACGGGCTGCTCGCCGGGTGGCCCCTCGAACGCGTCATGCGGTACGCCAACGCCGCCGGGGCCATCGTCGCCTCCCGGCTCGCCTGCTCCTCCGCCATGCCGTACCCCGCCGAGGTCGACCGCGTCCTGGAAGGCGGCCGGGTGTGAGCGCCGACCTCGGCCCCGCCGGCCTCGCGCGGCTCCGGGCCCGCCACCCCGAAGCCGTCGCCGAGGCCGCCGCCCGCCGGGTGCGCAGACCCCTGCTCCGCGGCGATCGCGGGCGGCTCATGGTGATCGCCGCCGACCATCCGGCCCGGGGTGCCCTCGGCGTCGGCACGAACCGGCTCGCCATGGCCGACCGGGGCGACCTGCTCGACCGGCTCCGGCTCGCCCTGTCGCGGCCCGGCGTCGACGGTGTGCTCGCCAGCGCCGACGTCCTGGAGGACCTCCTGCTGCTCGGCGCCCTGGAGGACAAGGTCGTCATCGGCTCCATGAACCGCGGCGGCCTCGCCGGAGCCGCCTTCGAACTCGACGACCGCTTCACCGGCCACCGCGCCCAGGACCTCGACCGGCTCGGCTTCGACGCGGGCAAGCTGCTGCTCAGGATCGACTACGACGACGCCGGTTCGCTCGACACCCTGAACGCGTCGGCCCGGGCCATCGACGAGATGGCCGAGCGTCAACTCCCCGTATTCGTCGAGCCGTTCATCTGCCACCGCAGCGACGGCCGGATCCGCAACGACCTGTCCGCCGAGGCCGTCACCCGGTCGATCGCCATCGCCTCTGGCCTGGCCGGCACCTCCGCCTACACCTGGCTGAAGGTGCCCGTCACGGAGAACCCGGACGACATGGCCGAGGTCATGGCCACCAGCACGCTGCCCGCGGTGCTGCTCGGCGGTGACATAGGGGACGACCAGGACGCCGCCTTCGAGAAGTGGCGCGGGGCGCTGCGGCTGCCCACCGTCCAGGGCCTGGTCGCCGGGCGCTCGCTGCTCTATCCGGCCGACGGCGATGTGGCGGCGGCCGTCGACACCGCCGTCGGACTGCTGTAGGGGGTAGGAGTTCAGGCATGGATCACCAAGGACTGCTCGTACGAGCGGGGGAGACCGCGCAGGGTGCGTACGCGCTCGATATCGGCCCGGAGCGGGCCGGGTGGGGCTACTCGTCCCTGCGCGTGCTCACCTTGCCGCCCGGCGGCTCGCACCTGCTGGCCGCCGGGGACAGCGAGTGGCTCGTGGTGCCGCTCAGCGGCGGCTGCGCGGTGCGCACCGACAACCAGGCCCTCCAACTGGACGGCCGCAAGGGCGTGTTCGACGGCGCCACCGACTTCGCCTACGTGCCGCGTGACGCGCACGCCCAGATCACCTCCGGCGCGGGAGGCCGTTTCGCCCTGGCAGGAGCGCGGTGCGAGCGAAGACTCCCCGCTCGCCGCGGCCCCGCGCCGGAGGTACCCGTCGAAGCGCGAGGCTCCGGGAACTGTTCCCGTACCGTGCGCAACTTCGCCTCGGCGGACGCCTTCGCCTGCGACCGGCTGATCGCCGTGGAGGTGATCACGCCCGGCGGGAACTGGTCCTCGTACCCGCCGCACAAGCACGACGAGCATCTGCCGGGCAGGGAGAGCGAGTTGGAGGAGATCTACTACTTCGAGTTCGAGCGCCCCGGCGGCTACGGCTACCAGCGGATCTCGCCGTCCCGCGCCGGCGGCGCCGACCTCCTCGCTGAGGTGCGCGCCGGCGACGCGGTGCTCGTGCCGGACGGCTGGCACGGGCCGTCCATCGCCCAGCCCGGCAACGCCATGTACTACCTGAACGTGATGGCGGGCCCGGGACAGGAACGGGAGTGGAAGATCTCCTTCCACCCCGACCACGTGGAGGGATACCAGTGACCGGTACGACGCGCCGCCTCACCACCGCCCAGGCGCTGATCGCCTTCCTGGCCCGCCAGTACACGGCTCGCGACGGCGTCAACCACCGTCTGATCGCGGCCACTTGGGGCATCTTCGGACACGGCAACGTCGCCGGGATCGGGCAGGCGCTCCTCGAATCCGGGCCGGACGCCATGCCCTTCCACCAGGGCCGCAACGAGCAGGCGATGGTGCACGCCGCCGTCGGATACGCCCGCCAGTCCGGCCGGCTCTCCGCCCATGCGGTGACCACCTCCATCGGGCCCGGCGCCACCAACCTGGTCACGGGCGCGGCCCTCGCCACCATCAACCACCTCCCGGTGCTGCTCCTGCCCGGCGACACCTTCGCCGGGCGCCCCGCCGACCCGGTCCTTCAACAGCTCGAAGTCCCTTACGCGGGCGACGTGTCGGTCAACGACTGCCTGCGCCCCGTCTCCCGCTACTTCGACCGCATCGCCCGCCCCGAGGCGCTGATCCCGGCCGCCCTGAACGCGATGAGCGTCCTCACCGACCCCGCGAACACGGGCGCGGTCACCCTCGCGCTGCCCCAGGACGTCCAGGCGGAGGCGTACGACTGGCCGGAGGAGTTCTTCCGCGAGCGGGTGTGGTCGGTCCGGGCTCCCGCCGTCGATCCGGATGAAGTGGCTGGTGCGGTACGGGAGTTGAGGCAGGCCCTGCGGCCGCTGATCGTCGTGGGCGGCGGGGTGCGGCACGCCCGGGCCCAGGACGTGCTCGGCGCGTTCGCCGAGGACAGCGGCATCCCGGTTGCGAGCACCCAGGCCGGGAAGGGCGCGCTGCCCCACGACCACCCCCGCGATGTCGGCGGCATCGGCCACACCGGTACGGCCGCCGCCGACGAACTGGCCCGCACCGCCGATGTGGTGCTCGGCGTCGGCACCCGCTGGAGCGACTTCACGACCGCCTCCGCCACGCTTTTCCAGAACCCGGACGTCCGCTTCATCAACCTCAACGTCCGCCCCGCCGACGCGCTCAAGATGGGCGGCCGCCAACTGGTCGGCGACGCCCGCACGGGCCTCGCCGCGCTGCACGAGGCGCTCAAGGGCCACCGCGTACCGGCCGCGTACGAGGCCGAGTGCACGCGGCTGAAGGCGGAGTGGGAGGAGCGGGTGAGCGCCGCCTACACGCCAGCGTCCGACGAGGCCCGCCCCACCCAGGCCCAAGTCCTCGGCGTACTCGACACGTTGGTCGACGGGGACGACATCCTGATCAACGCGGCCGGCTCGCTCCCCGGCGACCTGCACAAGCTGTGGCGGACCCGCTCGCGCGACCAGTACCACGTCGAATACGGCTACTCCTGCATGGGCTACGAGATCCCCGCGGCCGTCGGAGTCGCCCTCGCGGCACCCGGGCGGCCGGTCTGGGCGCTGGTCGGCGACGGTACGTATCTGATGAATCCGACCGAAATCGTCACCGCCGTGCAGGAGAACATCCCCATCAAGGTGGTGATCCTCCAGAACCATGGGTACGCCTCGATCGGCGGGCTCTCGGACGCGGTGGGAGGTGAGCGGTTCGGCACGGAGTACCGGTTCCGCGCGCCGGACGGGACGTACGGCGGCGATCCGCTGCCGGTCGACCTGGCGGCCAACGCGGCCTCGCTCGGGATGCGCGTACTTCGCGCCAAAACCGTGCGTGACCTGCGAGAAACCCTCGCCGAAGCGCGTAGGACCGACGTTCCCACATGTGTCTACGTGGAGACCGAAACGCCCGACACAGTGTCGGGCCCGCCCCCGGCCCAGGCGTGGTGGGATGTGCCCGTGGCCGAGACCGCGACCCGTACGTCGGCGGTCACGGCCCGCGAGGAGTACGAACGGCACGTCACCGCCCGACGCCGCCATCTGTGAAGGAGCACTTGGACATGACGAAGACCGTCCACCACTGGATCGGTGGCAAGACTGTCGAGGGCACCTCGGGCAGCTTCGGCCCGGTGACCGACCCGGCGACCGGCGCGGTCACCACGCAGGTCGCCTTCGCGTCGGTGGAGGAGGTGGACCGGGCCGTCGCCACCGCCAAGGCGGCGTACGCGACCTGGGGTACTTCCTCGCTGGCCCAGCGCACCACCGTCCTGTTCAAGTTCCGGGCGCTGCTCGACGCGAACCGGGACGCGATCGCCGAGCTGATCACCGCCGAGCACGGCAAGGTGCACTCGGACGCACTCGGCGAGGTCGCCCGCGGCCTGGAGATCGTGGACCTGGCCTGCGGGATCACCACCCAGCTCAAGGGCGAACTGTCCACCCAGGTCTCCAGCCGGGTGGACGTGGCCTCCATCCGCCAGCCGCTCGGCGTCGTCGCGGGCATCACGCCGTTCAACTTCCCGGCGATGGTGCCGATGTGGATGTTCCCGCTCGCCATCGCGTGCGGCAACACCTTCGTCCTGAAGCCCTCGGAGAAGGACCCGTCGGCGTCGATGAAGATCGCTGAACTGCTCGCCGAGGCGGGCCTGCCCGACGGCGTCTTCAACGTCCTGCACGGCGACAAGGTGGCCGTCGACGCACTGCTCGCCCACCCGGACGTGGCCGCCGTCTCCTTCGTCGGCTCGACGCCGATCGCCCGCTACATCCACACCACCGCCTCCGCGAACGGCAAGCGGGTGCAGGCGCTCGGCGGCGCCAAGAACCACATGCTGGTCCTGCCGGACGCCGACCTGGACGCGGCGGCCGACGCCGCCGTCTCGGCCGCGTACGGCTCGGCGGGCGAGCGCTGCATGGCGATCTCCGCGGTCGTCGCCGTCGGCGCGATCGGCGACGAGCTGGTGGAGAAGATCCGCGAGCGCGCCGAGAAGATCAAGATCGGCCCCGGCGACGACCCGTCCTCCGAGATGGGCCCGCTGATCACCGCGGCCCACCGCGACAAGGTCGCCTCGTACGTCGCGGGCGCGGCCGCCCAGGGCTGCGAGGTCGTCCTCGACGGCACGGGCTACACGGTCGAGGGCTTCGAGGACGGCCACTGGATCGGCCTGTCCCTCCTGGACCACGTCCCGACCTCGGCGGACGCCTACCGCGACGAGATCTTCGGCCCGGTCTTGTGCGTGCTGCGCGCCGAGACGTACGAGGAGGGCCTGGCGCTGATCAACGCCTCCCCCTTCGGCAACGGCACCGCGATCTTCACCCGGGACGGCGGCGCGGCCCGCCGCTTCCAGCTGGAGGTCGAGGCCGGCATGGTCGGCGTGAACGTGCCGATCCCGGTGCCGGTGGGCTACCACTCCTTCGGCGGCTGGAAGGACTCCCTCTTCGGCGACCACCACATCTACGGCAACGACGGCACGCACTTCTACACCCGGGGCAAGGTAGTCACGACCCGCTGGCCGGACCCGGCCGACGGCCCGTCGGGCGTGGACCTGGGGTTCCCGCGGAACCACTGATCGCCTGATCCGCTCCACGGCCGCCGTCCGCCCCCTGAGAGGGGTGCGGGCGGCGGCCGTCGCCGTGCCGGCCGATCGAGCGGCTCAGAGCGTACGTACGCGTCGTACGCGTCCGTACCGCGGAAAGTTGCCGACGAACTTCGGCGGGTGCGCTGCGGTTCCCGTACCGGGCGAACTTCATGTCTTGACACGTCCTTAACGCCGAAAACCGGCGTACAACCGGGCCAGATCTTCGGATTCCGCAGGTAACCCGCTATTGACCTGCGGTTCTCCGAAGGATTCCATGACGTCCACCCGGGAGCCGAGCGAACCACTTCACCACCCCGCCTCTGGAGGCGATACCGCTCCCGCGCTTCGGAACCGCACCAGTCGATCGGAACCGCACGATGACGGAAACGCTCAGCGCCCCCCAGGCGCTCGCCCCCGCGACCGGCCCCACCCCGCAGAAGCTCAAGCGTTCCATCGGCGTCGTGGGCGGCACCCTCCTCACGCTGTCCTGCGTGACGCCCGCCTCCACCCTGTTCGTCGTCGTGCCCGACCTCTTCGCCACGCTCGGCACGTACACCGCCCTCACCATCGCGATCGGCTCGCTGCTCTGCATCGGCGTCGCCTTCTGCTACTCGGAGCTGGGCACCCTCATCCCCAGCGCGGGCGGCGAGTACGCCATGGTGTCGACGATGGCGGGGCGGCTCGCGGGCTGGCTGGTGTTCGTCCTCTCGCTGCTCGTCGTGATGATCGTGCCGCCCGTCATCGCGATGGGCACCGCCGACTACCTCGCGCCGGTCGTGCACATACCGGCGCCGCTCGCCGGCGCCGGCGTCATGCTGCTCGCCACCCTGGCCGGCCTGCTCGACCTGCGCGCCAACGCCTGGATCACCGGAATCTTCCTCGTACTCGAAGTCGTCGCGGCCGGTGTCGTAGCCGTACTCGGCTTCGCCCACAGCGAGCGCGGCGCCTCGGCTCTCGTGCACGGCTCGGTCGCGACCGACAGCGGTGCGCCTTCTACGGTCACCGCCATGATGGTGATCTCCGGACTCGCCATCGCCCTCTTCATCACCCAGGGCTTCTCGACCGCCGTGTACCTGTCGGAGGAACTGGAGCACCCGCGGCGCAACGTCGCCCGCACCGTGCTCGCCACCCTCGCCATCTCAACCGCCGTGATCCTGGTGCCCGTTGTGGCCATCACGCTGGGCGCCCCCGACCTCGCCGCCCTCACCAGCGGCAACCTCAGCGACATGGTCAGCGCCTGGTCGAACTCCGCGGTCGGCACCTTCGTCAGCCTCTGCGTCGCCCTCGCCATCATCAACGCGGGCATCGTCATGGTCATCCAGAACTCCCGCGTCCTGTTCGCCTCCGCCCGCGACAAGGCCTGGCCCGAGCCCGTCAACCGGGGCCTGTCGCGGCTCGGCCGGTTCGGCTCCCCGTGGGTGGCCACCCTCCTCGTCGGCGTTCCCGGCGCAGGCCTGTGCTTCGTCAAGCTCGACACCCTCTACGGCGTCACCGGCGTCTCCGTCACCGCCATGTACCTCCTGGTCGCCGTCGCCGCCCTGCTCTGCCGGCGCGGCTCGCACAAGGACGTCCCGGCCTGGCGGATGCCGCTGTGGCCCGCGGTGCCGGTCCTCCTCATCGCCGTACTCGCCTACATCCTGACCCAGCAGGACACCCAGTACCTGCTGTGGACCGGCGGCATCACCGCCGCCGCCACCCTGTACTGGGCGCTCTACCTGCGGCCGCGCCGCGAGACCCGCTGGCTCGTCAGCATCCCCGAGGACGCGCAGGCCTGAGGCGGCTCCCAGGGGGTGTCCGGCGGGTTGTCACCGGGGTCGCCTAGGGTGGCGCCATGACTCTTGAGCATGCGACGTACTGCGACGAACTCGTCCGTCAGACCGCCGAGTTGAGGTCCCACCTGGCCGGCGCGGACCTCTCCGCGAAGGTGCCGACCTGCCCCGACTGGACCCTGCGCGAGCTCGTCGTGCACGTGGGCGGAGCACACCGCTGGGTCCACCACCTCGTGAGCACCAAGGCCATGGAGCCGGTCAAGCCGGAGGAGGTGGCCGGCCGCGGCGGGCCCGGGAGCGACGACGCGGCCGCCCTCGACGCCTGGCTGGCCGAGGGCGCCGAACTCTGCGCCGCGGCGCTGCGGGACGCCGGGCCCGATATGAAGATCTGGTCCTGGGCGGGGGAGACGACCACCTCGTTCTGGTCGCGCCGGATGGCCCACGAGACCGTCGTGCACCGCGCGGACGCGGCCGGCGCGGTGGGCGCGGCGTACACCCTGCCCGCCGACGTGGCGGCCGACGCCATCGACGAATGGCTCGGCATCGTCGACTTCGCCCGGGCGTTCGAGAGCTCCGAGACCCCGCTCGGCGAGCCCGGCCAATCCCTGCACCTGCACGCGACGGACGTTCCGGGCGCCGAATGGCTCATCGAGATCGGCGAGGAGGGCTTCACCTGGCGCCGCGCCCACGACAAGGCGACGGTCGCGGTGCGCGGCCCCCTCGCCGACGTACTGCGCGTCTTCTACCGCCGCCTGCCCACCGACACCCCGACCGTCGAGATACTCGGCGACGCGGGCGTGCTCGACCGCTGGCTCAGCACGGCGACGTTCGGCTGAGCCGACCCGTCAACCGGCCTGGGGCCCCGGGCCGGTCAGGTGAAGGGCCACGTCAGCATCGCGAAGGGGCCGTCGTCCTTCGCGCCCGCCGCGCGGTACGTGGCAAGGGCCGGGTCGTTGTCGGTGTCCACGCCCACCCACATGTCGTAACAGCCGCGGTCCCGCGCGACGGCGGCCAGCGCGTCGACCAGGGCACGCCCGATGCCGCGGCGGCGGTGCGGCTCGGCCACCGCCAGCTCGTACAGGCACATCTCACTGCCCTTGTCCGGGTGCAGCATCTCGATGCCGGACACGAAGCCCACGGGCTCGCCGCCGGCGTACGCGATGAGCATCAGGTGCCCCGGCGCGGCGAGGAACCGGGCCGCCCACTCTGCGCGGGCGGGGCCGTCGTACAGGTGCTGTGCGGCGGCCAGCTCGGCCGTGGTGGTGGCGCGGCGGATCTCGTACGGACTCTCCATGGCGGGCGCTCCCTTCGAGTACGGCGTGTCCATGGCGGCCCCGCGCTGCCCGTGGGGCGTGTGCCGGGCGGCCCGCCCTTCCTGTGCGGCGTGTCCATGGCGGGCTCGGCATTCTCCCGCGGTGTGCGTGCGGCCGGCTCACTACTCCCGCTGCGGTACGGGACGGTGCGACCGTACTCCCCGGGTACAGCAGGCACTTCCACCCAGCGGCAGGCTCGGTTGTCGGTGCGGGCGCATACCGTTGGGGCATGGAGATCAGCATGCGCAGACGCCGATGGCGGGTGGGCGCGGGGGCGGCCGCCCTCGCCGCGCTGGCCGGGGCCGGTGTCTGGAGTGCCGCGGGCGCCTCGGGTGCCCCCGCCGTGCACCGTGAGGACCGGGTGCTCGACATGCCCGGAGCGAAGATCGACACCTCGTTCTTCACGGCGGGCAGCGCCAAGGACAAGCGGCCCGCCGTGCTGATCGGACACGGCTTCGGCGGCAGCAAGGACGAGGTGAAGGGCCAGGCCGAGCAGCTCGCGCGCGACGGGTACGCGGTCATGACGTGGTCCGCGCGCGGCTTCGGCAGGTCCAGCGGCCAGATCGGGCTCAACGACCCGCAGTCCGAGGTCAAGGACGTGTCGCGGCTGATCGACTGGCTGGCCGAGAGGCCCGAGGTACGGCTCGACGGCGCGGGCGACCCGCGCGTCGGCGTGACCGGGGTGTCGTACGGCGGGGCGATCTCGCTGCTCGCCGCCGGGTACGACAAGAGGGTCGACGCGATCGCCCCGGAGATGACGTACTGGAACCTGTCGGACGTCTTCTTCCCCGACGGGGTCTACAAGAAGCTCTGGGCGGGGATCTTCGTCTCCACGGCGGGCGGCTGCCAGAAGTTCGAGCCGCGGATCTGCGACATGTACAACCGGGTCGCGACCGCCGGGCAGCCGGACGACGAGGCCAAAAAGCTCCTCGAATCGAAGAGCCCCTCGGCCGTGGGCGACCGGATCAAGGCGCCCGCGCTGATCATGCAGGGCCAGACCGACTCGCTGTTCCCGCTCGGCCAGGCCGACGCCATGGCGAAGCGGATCGCCGCCAACGGCGCGCCCGTCTCGGTCGACTGGGTCGCGGGCGGCCACGACGGCGGCGACCGCGAGACCGGCCGCACCCAGGCCCGCGTCACCCGGTGGTTCGACCGGTACCTGAAGGACGACAAGGGAGCCGACACCGGTCCTGCCTTCCGCGTCACCCGTACCGGAGGCATCAACTCCACCGATGGCGCCGCCCAGTTGAGGGGCGCGAGCAGTGGCAACTACCCCGGCTTGGGCAGCGGCCGGCAGACGATCGCGCTGACCGGCCGCGAGCAGAGCTTCGACAACCCGCCGGGCGGCGCGCCGCCCGCGATCTCGGCGGTGCCCGGCCTCGGCGCGGGCCTGTCGGGCCTGTCCTCCCTCGGCGTCGGCCTCTCCCTCGACTTCCCCGGCCAGTACGCCAAGTTCGACTCGGCGCCCCTGAAGACCGGCGTCCACGTCACCGGCTCGCCCACCGTCAAGCTGAAGGTGAAGTCGAGCGGCGACAGCGCCGTGCTCTTCGGGAAGGTGTACGACGTCGGCCCCGACGGCAAGCAGCAGGTGCTGCCCTCCCAGCTCGTCGCCCCGATACGGGTCGACGGCGCCAAGGACGGAAAGACCGTCGAGCTGACCCTGCCCGCCGTCGACCACAACATCGAGGCCGGCCACCGGCTGCGCCTCGTCGTGGCCGCCACCGACCTCGGCTTCGCCTCCCCGGCCGCACCCGCCACGTACACCGTGTCGCTGGACGGCGGCGGCCTGAGCGTGCCCACCGTGCCCGCCGCGCGCACCGCCTCCGCCGGTCTTTCCTGGTGGGTGTGGGGGCTGCCGCTCGCCGGGGCTCTCATCGGCGGCGCGCTCCTGGTCACCCGGCGCACCCACACCCCCGCGCCCGACCCGGAGCTGGCCCAAGTGCCGCTCCATATGACGGACTTGACGAAGAAATACGCCAAGTCCAGCGACCGGTACGCGGTGCGGGAGCTGTCCTTCCGCGTCGAGAAGGGCCAGGTGCTCGGCCTGCTCGGGCCCAACGGCGCGGGCAAGACCACCACCCTGCGCATGCTCATGGGGCTGATCCGGCCCGACGGCGGCGAGATCCGGGTGTTCGGCCACGCCATCCGGCCGGGTTCGCCCGTCCTGTCCCGGGTCGGCGCGTTCGTCGAGGGCGCGGGCTTCCTGCCGCACCTGTCGGGCCGCGAGAACCTGGAGCTGTACTGGGCGGCGACCGGCCGCCCCGCAGAGGACTCCCGCATCGAGGAGGCCCTGGAGATCGCGGGCCTGGGCGATGCCCTCCAGCGCGCGGTGCGCACCTACTCGCAGGGCATGCGGCAGCGGCTCGCCATCGCGCAGGCCATGCTCGGCATGCCGGACCTCCTGATCCTCGACGAGCCGACCAACGGGCTCGACCCGCCGCAGATCCGCGAGATGCGGGACGTGATGATCCGGTACGCGGAAGGCGGCCGCACCGTGATCGTCTCCAGCCACCTCCTGTCGGAGGTCGAGCAGTCCTGCACGCATCTGGTGGTGATGGACCGGGGCCGCCTCGTCCAGGCGGGGCCCGTCGCCGAGATCACCGGGGCGAGTGACACCCTGCTCGTCACGACCGCCGAACCGGTCGCCGAGGCCGTCGTGGACAAGGTGGCGGCGCTGCCCGGCATCGGCTCGGCGCTGCGCACCGACGACGGCCTCCTGATCCGCCTCGAAGGGGCGACCACCACCGAGCTCATCGCCGAACTCCTGCGCCTGGACGTGCGGTTGACCGGCATCGGCCCGCACCGCCGCCTGGAGGACGCGTTCCTCACCCTGATCGGAGGTTCCGCATGACCACGCTGATGGAGTCCCCGTCGGGCGAGACGGCCCCCGGCTATCGGGCCCGGCGCACCCTGCCCCTGCGCGTCGAGGCCGTACGGCAGCTCAAGCGCCGACGCACCCTGGTCATGGGCGCGGTGCTCGGCGCACTGCCGTTCGTCCTGATCGTCGCCTTCGCCATCGGCGGCAGCCCGAGCAGCCGCAACGGCCGCATCACGCTGATGGACACGGCGACCGCGTCCGGCGCCAACTTCGCCGCGACCTGCCTGTTCGTGTCGGCGGGCTTCCTGCTCGTGGTGCCCGTCGCGCTGTTCTGCGGGGACACGGTGGCCTCGGAGGCGAGCTGGTCCTCGCTGCGGTACCTGCTGGCCGCGCCCGTGCCCCGGGCCCGGTTGCTGTGGTCGAAGCTGGCGGTGGCGCTCGGGTTCAGCGCGGCGGCGATCGTGCTGCTGCCGGTGGTGGCGCTCGCGGCGGGTACGGCGGTCTACGGCTGGGGGCCACTCCAGATCCCGACCGGCGGCTCGCTCGGCTCGGGCCAGGCCATACCCCGGCTCGCCATCGCGGTGGCCTTCGTCTTCGTGTCCCAACTGGTCACGGCGGCCCTCGCGTTCTGGCTCTCCACGCGGACGGACGCGCCGCTCGGCGCGGTCGGCGGCGCGGTGGGCCTGACCATCGTCGGCAACGTCCTGGACGCGGTGACGGCGCTCGGCGACTGGCGGGACTTCCTGCCCGCGCACTGGCAGTTCGCCTGGGCCGACGCGCTCCAGCCGCACCTGGAGTGGGGCGGCATGCTGAAGGGCTCGGCGGTGTCGGTGGCGTACGCGCTCGTGCTGTTCGCGCTTGCCTTCCGCGGGTTCGCCCGCAAGGACATCGTGTCGTAGGGCCGACATGCGAGAAGGCCGTCTTCGCACCCGGGAGTGCGAAGACGGCCTCCCTGCTCGGTCCGTCAGGCTCAGGCAGCGAGGAGCTTCTCGTAGCCGACGAGCCGCACGCAGGCCGTCAGGCCCAGGATCGCCTGCTCCAGCTCCGCGAGGCCCGGGTAGCTGGGCGCGATGCGGATGGTGGCGTCCTTCGGGTCGTCGCCGTACGGGTGCGTCGCACCGGCCGGGGTCAGCACGACACCCGCCTCGCCGGCCCGCTTCACGACCTCCTTGGCGCAGCCCTCGGGGACCTCAAGGGTGACGAAGTAGCCGCCCTTGGGGACCGTCCAGCTCGCGAGGCCCGTGCCGCCGAGCTCGCTCTCCAGGATCCGCTGGACGGTCTCGAACTTCGGCTGCAGCACGGCGCGCTGGCGCTCCATGTGGGCCCGCACGCCGTCCGCGTCCCGCAGGAACAGGACGTGGCGCAGCTGGTTGATCTTGTCGGGGCCGATCGAGCGCTTGGAGTTGTTGGCGAGCAGCCACTGCACGTTGGCGGGCGAGGAGCCGAAGAAGGCGACGCCCGCACCCGCGGCGGTGATCTTCGAGGTGGAGCCGAAGACGAACGCGCGGTCCGCGTGACCGGCCGCCGCGCAGGCACCCAGCAGGTCGGCGATCTCCGTGGGCTCGTCGCTCAGGTGGTGGGCGGCGTACGCGTTGTCCCAGAAGATCCGGAAGTCGGGGGCCGCGGTCTCCATGCGGGCCAGGCGCGCCACGGTCTCGTCGCTGTAGCTGACGCCGCTCGGGTTGCTGTACTTCGGCACGCACCAGATGCCCTTGATGCCCGCGTCCTCGGCGACCAGGCGCTCCACGACGTCCATGTCCGGGCCCGCGTCGGTCATCGGCACCGGGATCATCTCGATGCCGAACCGCTCGCACAGCGAGAAGTGCCGGTCGTAGCCGGGCACCGGGCACAGGAACGCGAGGCGCTCCTGGTCCACCCAGTGGGACTCGGCGCCGGGGACGACGCTCAGCATCGCGTGCACGAGGCAGTCGTGCATGAGCTCCAGGCTGGAGTTGCCCGCGGCGAGCAGCTGCCCGGCCGGCACCTGGAGCACCTCGGCGAAGATCTCCCGGAGCTCGACGAGACCCTGGAGCCCGCCGTAGTTGCGTACGTCCGTGCCGTCGGCGGAGGTGTAGCGGCCCCCGGGGAGGCTGAGCAGTTCCTCGGAGAGGTCGAGCTGCTCGGGCGCGGGCTTGCCCCGGGTGAGGTCGAGCTTGAGGCCGCGGGCCGCAAGCGCCGCGTAGTCCTGCCGGGCCTGGTCGAGGAGCCCGGCCAGTGCGTCGGAGCTCAGCTCGGTGGTCATGGTGTTTCCTCTCGCGGTGCCGCGCGTGCGTGGAACGGCATGGGATGGGTGCGCCCTGTCGAGCTTACAAAGAGCCCCCTGAGGGCCGGACGACCGCCTTCCTTCCGCCCGTACGGAAGCGGAATACGGGAGACCTGAGGGCCGGACGACCGCCTTCCTTCCGCCCGTACGGAAGCGGAATACGGGAGAATCGAGGGGCTGGAACTTCGGGGAGTGACAGAAGGGGAGCTGAACGCGACATGAGGTATCGCAAACTCGGCACCGGGGGTCCGACCGTCTCGGCCGTGGGTCTGGGGTGCATGGGCATGTCGACGGCGTACGGGGTGCCGGACGACGCGGAGTCCGAGCGGGCCCTGGACCGGGCGCTCGACCTGGGCGTCACCCTCCTTGACACGGCGGATGCGTACGGTCGCGGCGCCAACGAGGAGTTCCTCGGCCGCTGGCTGCGGCGGCGCGCGGCCGACCGGGAGCGCCTGGTGATCGCGACGAAGTTCGGGCTGCGACACGACCCGGAGACCGGCCGGGTGGACCGGGTGGACACCTCGGCGGCCCATGTCCGCAACGCCTGCGACGCCTCGCTGCGGCGCCTGGGCGTCGAGCACATCGACCTCTACCACGTGCACCGCCGCGACCCCTCGGTCCCGGTCGAGGAGACGGTGGGCGCCATGGCCGAACTGGTCGCCGAGGGCAAGATCGGACACCTCGCGCTGAGCGAGATCAGCGTCGACACCTTGCGCAGAGCGCATGCCGAACACCCCATCGCCGCCGTGCAGTTGGAGTACTCGCTGTTCACCCGGGACGTCGTCGAGGGCGCGATGCTGGACGCGTGCCGCGAGCTGGGGATCGCCGTGGTCGCGTACAGCCCGCTGGGCCGCGGCATGCTCACCGGCAGCATCACCGCCATGTCCGACCTGGACGGCGCGGACAACCGCAGGCGCTGGCCGCGCTTCGCCGAGGGGAACATCCAGCACAACCTGGCCCTCGTGGACGCGGTGCGCGCCGTCGCCGTCGACCTCGGCTGCACGCCCGGCCAGGCCGCCCTGGCCTGGCTGCTCGCGCAGGGCGAGGACATCGTCCCGATCCCCGGCACGAAGAAGCGCCGCTACGTCGAGGAGAACGCGGCGGCGACCGAGCTGACCCCGACCCCGGATCAGGTGGCCCTGCTGACCCGTGCCGTCCCCCAGGACGCGGTCGCCGGGGGGCGCTACCCGGACGCGGCGCTGGCGAGGCTGGGGCACTGAGGGGGGCATCCCTCCGCCGAGGCGCGGTAGGCCCGGCGCATACCGTTCCGCGAGACACCTGCCGCCCGGCGCGGACCGGCGAAGGCCCGCCTTCGTCAGGCGGCCCGCACGCTCCGCGCGACCGGGTGCAGGGCCGCGTACTCCAGCGGTGCGGACGGGTCGACGGAGACGTTCAGCGGGGCCGGCTCGGCGCCCGCGCGGACCAGCAGGTCGCCCACCGCGGCGATCATCGCGCCGTTGTCGGTGCAGAGGCCAAGGGGCGGTACGCGCAGGGTGATCCCGGCCTCCGCGCAGCGCTGCTCGGCCAGGGACCGTACGCGGGAGTTCGCGGCGACCCCGCCCACCACGACCAGAGTGTCGACGCCGTGCGTACGGCAGGCGTCCACCGCCTTCCGGGTCAGTACGTCGGCGATCGCCTCCTGGAGCGCCAACGACCCGTCAGCTACCGGGAGTCGGGTGCCCGCGTGGCGCTCGGCCCAGCGGGCGGCGGCCGTCTTGAGCCCGGAGAAGGAGAAGGCGTACGGGTCGTCGCGCGGCCCGGTCAGCGGCCGGGGGAACGTGACCGCGCCCGCGTCGCCGCCCCTGGCCGCCCGGTCGATGGCGGGCCCGCCGGGGTAGGGCAGCCCGAAGACGCGGGCCACCTTGTCGAAGCACTCGCCCGCCGCGTCGTCCAGGGTGTCGCCGAGGTGCGTGATCGGGTCGCGGGCCAGGTCTCGTACGAGGAGAAGCGAGGTGTGTCCGCCGGACACGATCAGCACCATGCACGGGTCGGGCAGCGGGCCGTGTTCCAGGGTGTCGGCCGCGACGTGCCCGGCCAGGTGATGGACGCCGTACAGCGGCACGTCCAGGGCGTACGCCAGTCCCTTCGCGCCCGCGAGACCGACCTGGAGGGCGCCGGAAAGGCCGGGCCCGGTCGTCACGGCGACCGCGCCGATGTCGGACATCCCCAACCCGGCCTGTTCCAGGGCCCGTTGGACTACCGGGGTGAAGGAGTGGACATGGGCGCGGGCGGCGATCTCCGGCACCACCCCGCCGTACCGGGCGTGCTCGTCCATGCTCGACGCCACCGCGTGGCCGAGCAGCCGCCCGTTCCGCACGAGACCGGCCCCGGTCTCGTCGCAGGACGACTCGATCCCGAGCACCACCGGACCACCCACCCCGAACACCCCTTCCGCCCGCCCCGCCGTTATTGCAAGTAGTTCGCAATAAGGATAAGGGCAGCCGGGCGGGCGGGCCCCGCAGGTAAATGGGGAACTATCCCCGGTTAGTATTCGGGCGTCGGCAGGGGAGTGCCAGTACCTGCCGACGTCCGACGTGCGCGTCCGCAGTGAAGGCGCGCTGGAGCGAGGGGGTTCGGGATGGCAGGGCGCGGAGAGCGGGTCGCCGACTGGGCGGACGGGCGGGTGGGCCTCTACCGGCTCGCCAAGACCAACATGCGGAAGATCTTTCCGGACCACTGGTCGTTCATGCTGGGCGAGATCTGCCTGTACAGCTTCGTCATCATCATCCTGACCGGCGTCTACCTGACGCTGTTCTTCAAGCCGAGCATGGTGGAGGTCGTCTACGACGGCTCGTACGTCCCGCTCAACGGCCAGAAGGTCTCCGAGGCCTTCGACTCCACGATGCACATCAGCTTCGAGGTGCGCGGCGGGCTGCTGATCCGGCAGATCCACCACTGGGCGGCGCTGATCTTCATCGCGGCGATGTTCGTGCACATGATGCGGGTGTTCTTCACCGGCGCCTTCCGCAAGCCCCGCGAGGTCAACTGGCTGTTCGGCTTCGGCCTGTTGTTCCTCGGCATGCTGGACGGCTTCTTCGGCTACTCGCTCCCCGACGACCTGCTCTCCGGTACGGGCATCCGCTTCATCGAGGGCGTGATCCTGTCGGTGCCGGTGGTCGGAACGTACATCCAAATGTTCCTGTTCGGCGGGGAGTTCCCGGGTACGGACATCATTCCGCGCTTCTACAGCCTGCACGTCCTGCTCATCCCGGGCATCATGCTGGGCCTGCTCGTGGCTCACCTGATTCTGGTCTTCTTCCACAAGCACACGCAGTTCGCCGGGCCCGGCCGCACGGAGAAGAACGTGGTCGGCATGCCGCTCCTGCCGGTGTACGCGGCGAAGGCGGGCGGCTTCTTCTTCCTGGTCTTCGGGGTGACGGCGGTCGTCGCCGCGGTCGCCTCGATCAACCCGATCTGGGCGTTCGGCCCGTACCGCCCCGACCAGGTCTCCACCGGCGCCCAGCCCGACTGGTACATGGGCTTCGCGGAGGGCCTGATCCGGGTGATGCCGGGCTGGGAGATCAACGCGTGGGGCCACACCCTGGCCCTCGGCGTTCTGATCCCGTTCCTCCTCTTCCCGACGATCCTCGGCCTGATCGCGGTCTATCCCTTCGTGGAGGCGTGGATCACCAAGGACCGGCGCGAGCACCACCTCCTCGACCGGCCGCGCAACGCGCCCGTACGCACGGCGCTCGGCGCGGCCTGGATCAGCCTGTACCTGGTGACCCTGGTCGGCGGCGGCAACGACCTGTTCGCCACCCACTTCCACCTCTCGCTGAACGCCATGACCTGGACGGTGCGGATCGGCTTCTTCGTGGTGCCGGTACTCGTCTTCGAGATCACCCGGCGCTGGTGCCTCGGCCTCCAGCGGCGCGACCGCGATCTGGTGCTGCACGGCAGGGAGACCGGCATCATCAAGAAGCTGCCGCACGGCGAGTACGTCGAGGTCCACGAGCCGCTTCCGGCCGAGCGCCTGCACACCCTGACCGCCCACGAACAGCCCGAACCGCTCGCTGAGGGGAAGTCGCTGAGGGCCCGGCTCTCGCGGGCCTACTTCGGCGAGGGCGGGCAGGTCGCGAAGGCGACGGCGGAGGAGCGCGAGAGCCTTCCCGCCGGGCACGGGGGTGGCGGACATTGAACGGCGTACGGACGCCAATGCGCACGAGGGTCGCCCAACTGGCAAGCTCCAGGCGCCTGTTGGTGACCACGTACGGTCCGGACGGCGCCGAGGTGACCGACCGTACGTGGGTGATCCGGGACGGTGGCTCGGCCCTGGGCATCCTCATCCCGACGGCCTCGCCCCTCGCGTGCCGGCTGCGCGCGGGATCCCGGGTCCTGATCGGGGCTGCCGCGCTGCGGGGGAGGGCGGCGTTCCTGGACGAGGAGTCCACGGTGCGCTACCGGACCGCCCTGATCGACAAGTACGGCCTGGCGGCGGTGGTGCTGCTCGCCCGCAGCCGGCTGCGTCACGGCCTGGCCGGGACGGTGGGGGTCCGCCTGGTGATGGGTGCGGGCGGGGCCGGGCTGATCGGTCGGGCGTGGGAGCCGGAGTGGGAGTACAGCGTCAACTGAGGTGGGCATACGGGGCGAGGGCGGCCCGGCCACCGGCCGGCTCGGGCAACCGGGGAGGGGCCCCCGATTGCCGATATAGGGTCTGACCCCATGGCCCGGCCGGAGAACCAGAACCAGAACCAGAACCAGAAGCAGAACCAGCACCCGCACCAGAAGCAGAATCAGCACCAGAACGAGAGCCAGAAGCAGAGCCAGAACCGAATGCAGAAGCAGAGCCCGAAAAAGGCCGCCCCCCTCAGGCGGGACGCTCAGCGCAATCGGGATCTGCTGGTGGCGGCCGCGCAGGAGCTCTTCGCCGAGCAGGGGATCAACGTCCCGCTGGACGAGATCGCGAAGCGCGCGGGGGTCGGCAACGCGACCCTCTACCGCCGCTTTCCGACCCGGGGCGACCTGGTGGAGGCCGTCTTCCACGAGGACCTGGCGGCGGTGATGGCCTCGGGCGAGAGGGCGCGCCTGGAGGACGACGCGTGGGGCGCGCTGGCCACGTACCTGGAAGGCGTGTGCGCGCTGCTGGCCCGGGACCGGGGCGTCGGGGACCTGATGACGACGGGCATCGAGGGCGTCCCGACCCTGGACGCGATCCACGTCCACAACCACGAGACCCTGAGCGAACTGATGCGCCGGGCCGCGGCGGACGGCGAACTGCGCACGGACGTGGTCACCGAAGACCTCCTCTTCGCCCTGAGCGCCCTGGGCACCTCGCTCCCCGCGATCGAAAAGATCCGCCCGGGCTCCTGGCGCCGCCCCCTGGCCCTCCTGCTGGACGGCTTCCGGGCCCCGGCCCAACGTCCGCTGCCGGAGCGGCCGTTGACGGCGGAGGAAACGAACCTGGTGCACCGCGAGCTGGGCGGCGAGCCACCGGAGGCGTGACGGCCCCGCAGGGCCTGGATCAACCGGGCTGCCCGGGCGCGGCGAGGCCGAGGGCGGTGCGCAGGGCGCCGGTGTCGACCTTGCCGTTGGTGCGCAGCGGGAAGTCCCGTACGACGTGGACGGCGTTGGGCTGTTCGTAGTCCGCCAGGTGGGGCGCGAGCAGGACTCGCCAGTGCCGGGACGGCAGGCCGTCCGGGTCGGCGACCACGAAGTGCAGGGCGCAGCCGCGGCGGGCGTCGTCGACGGGCAGGACCTCGACCGGCCGCCCGCACGCCTCCGCCTTCCGGGCCAGGCCCTCCGGGTAGAGGGTGAAGCCGAGGCGGTGGACGGCCCGGTTGCGGCCGAGGACGTGAACGTTGCCGTCCGCGTCGAGGAACCCGAGGTCGGCGGTGGCGTACCAACCGTCTCGGTCGGCCGGGCGCAGCGTGCCGTCCGGGTCGAGGCGGCCCTCCATCAGGTCGGGCGAGCGGACCTCGATCTCGCCCGCGTCGCCGGGGCCGAGCGGGACGCCGTCCGGGCCGACGACCCGCAGGGAGATGCCGGGCAGGGGGCGGCCGCAGCCGACCGGGGCGGTGGGGGTGGCCAGGGCGACGTTGCCGAGTTCGGTGAGCCCGTAGCCGTCGAGCAGGGGCAGGCCCAGTTCGTCGGCGAAGGACGTCGCGAGCGCGTCGGGCAGCGGCGCGCCGCCCACGCCCCACACCCGTACGCCCGCGAGACCGGCCCGGAGTTCGGGCCGCCGCCGGCACAGGCCGAGCAGGGCGTGGTAGGTGGAGGGCGCGGCGTCGACGGCGGTGGCCCCGACGGCGGCGGCCTGCGCGACCGCGTGGTCGAGCCGCTGGTAGGGCGTGACGAGCAGGGTGCAGCGGGTCAGCCACCAGATGAGGATCACGGAGAGCCCGTACTGGTGGGAGAAGGGCAGCAGCGGGGCGAGGACGTCGTCCTCGCGGTAGCCCATGGCCCGGATGGTGCGCAGGGTGTTGCCCCGCACGGCGCGGCCGGACTTCACGATGCCCTTGGGCCGCCCGGTGGTGCCGGAGGACCACAGGACGAGCGCGTCGCGGCGCGCGAACCAGGCGTCGAGGCAGGGCTCGTCCGCGGATTCCCCCTCGGCCCCGGTGCCGAGGCCGGAGAAGCGCAGTACCCGGCCGGCCGGGAGATGGTCGGCGCCGTCGCCCTCGCACAGCAGCCACCGCGCGTCCGCCTGGGTTGCGGTGGCGCGGGCCTCCGCGGCGGTGCCCCGGTGGTCGACCGGGACGAGCGAGGTGTCCAGGTGCATCAGGGCCAGCAACGCCACGACGTAGTCGACGGAGTTGTCGCCCCGGACCAGGACCCGGTCGCCCGCGCGCACGCCCCGGCGGCGGAATTCCCGCGCGGCCGCGGCGATCCGCTGGTTCAAGGTCGCGCCGCCGGGGTCGCCGGGGCCGGCCGTCAGCCGGGGGGCGGTGGCGAGGACCGTCCGCTCAGTCATGTGTTCCTCCCGCCCGTTCCGCGAGCCGGACGGGCCGTTCCAGCAGGGGCGTGCGCGGGTCCCAGGGGCCGTCGATCGCGTCGCGGCGGCGGCGGGCGATGCCCGAGAGCGTCTCCAGGACGATGCGGTTGCCGAGGTAGGCGGTGATCTCGGCGTGGTCGTACGGCGGCGAGACCTCGACGACCTCGGCGCCGACGACCGGCAGTTCGTAGGCGATCCGCCGTACCGCGTCCAGGAGTTGACGGGACGTCAGGCCACCGGGTTCGGGGGTGCCGGTGCCCGGCGCGTGCCCGGGGTCGACGACGTCGACGTCGACCGAGAGGTACACGCCGACGCAGTCCTCCATGGCCGAGCGGAACACCTCGGTGAGGCAGTCGTCCAGGCCGCGGGCGGTGATCTCGCTCATGTCGTACGAGCGCATGCCCTGGTCCGCCATCCAGCGCAGGGTCTCGGGCTCGGGGTAGTAGCCGCGCAGGCCGATCTGGAAGAACCGGTCGCCCCGCACCGCGCCGGACTCGATGAGCTGGCGCATGGGCTTGCCGTGGCCGTACAGCGGGCCCGACTCGATGTCGCCGGTGTCGGCGTGCGCGTCGAAGTGCAGCATGGCGATGCGGCCCCGGCCGTGGTGGCGGGCCACCGCGCTCATGTCGGGCAGTGCGATGGTGTGGTCGCCGCCGAGCACCACGGGGATCGCGCCGAGGGCCGCCACCCTGCGTACGGCGGCCTCGATCTGCCGTACGCTGCGGCCGAGTTCACCCGAGTAGCAGGGCACGTCGCCGGCGTCGTACACGCTCAGTTCGGTCAGCGGGTCGACGCCCAGCGCGAGACTGCGGCGGATCCCGTTCTGGGGCAGGTAGCACGCCTGTCGGATGGCGGCCGGGCCGAACCGCGCGCCGGGACGGTGGGTGGTGCCGCCGTCGAGCGGGGCGCCGAGGATGACCACGTCGGGGTGGTCCGGCGGGTTGCGCAAGTCCAGCCGCTCGACTCCGAGGAAGGTGATGTCGGGGCCGAACATCGAGCCCAGGTGCCGCATCTCAGGCCCCCATGACGTGGTGTCCGCCGTCCACGTGGACGATCTCGCCGGTGGTGGCGGGAAACCAGTCGGACAGCAGGGCGAGGCAGGCCCGCGCGGCTGGTTCGGTGTCGGCGGGGTCCCAGCCCAGCGGGGCGAGGGCGGCCCAGTCCTTTTCGAAGCCGGCTCCGTCGCCGCCGATGGCGCGGGCCGCGAGGGTGCGCAGCGGTCCGGCCGCGACGAGGTTGACCCGGACGCCTTCCGGGCCCAGGTCACGCGCCAGATAGCGGGCGCACGCCTCCAGGCCGGCCTTGGCCACGCCCATCCAGTCGTAGCCGGGCCAGGCGCGCGAGGCGTCGAAGTCGAGGCCGACGACAGCCGATCCCGGACGCAGCAGAGGGCGGCAGGCCACGGCGAGCGCCTTGAGGGAGTAGGCGGAGGTGTGGAACGTGCCGGCCACATCGGGCCAGGGCGCGTCGAGGAAACCGCCGTCCAGACAGCTCGCCGGTGCGTGGGCGACGGCGTGCAGGACGCCGTCGAGGCCGTCGAGGTGTGAGCCGACCCGCTCGGCGAGCGAGGCGAGCTGTTCCTCGTCGGTGACGTCGAGGTCGACGACGGGGGCCTCGTGCGGCAGGCGCCGGGCGACGCGCCGCACCAGCGAAGGACGGCCGTAGGCGGTGAGTACGACCCGGGCGCCTTGTTCCTGCGCGAGCCGGGCCACCGCGTACGCGATGGAGCTCTCACTGATCACCCCGGTGATCAGCAGTCTTCTGCCGTCGAGCAGCCCGCTCATCGGTCTCCTTGGTGTGGGGGTGGCTGCGACCGGCCGGGGCCGGGCCCACACGGGTGTGTGGGCCCGGCCCCCGCACGGCGGTGTCAGCAGCCGTTGCTGACGGTGCTGGACAGACGCTCGGCCTCTGCGGCCGGGACCTCAAGACCCTGAAGGTCAAGAACGATCGCCATGATGGATTGCCTCCTCTCCGGGTGTCGGTGGGACGGCGGGCCCGCACTCGGGGCGCGGGCCGACCGTGCCGCGCGGGTGTCAGCAGCCGTTGCTGATGGTGCTGCCGAGCAGCTCGGCCTCTGCGGCCGGGACCTCAAGACCCTGAAGGTCAAGAACGATCGCCATGATGGAGTGCCTCCTCTCCCTGTGCTCGGGGCCGTCCCGCGGGTACGGGGACGGGCCGGATCGACCGGTCCGGCGAAGGCCGGCCGGAGCTCTGGGGCGCCCCGTGACGGGGCGCGGGGACCGCCGGGCGGGCGGGTCCGGGGGCCAGGAAGGGCAGGAAGCCCTGACGGCCGTCGAGTGCCGCGGACAGCGCGAGCAGGATGCCCGCGGAGCCGGTGGCGAGGTCCATGGAGAGCCTGCGCAGCTGTTCGCCGGGGAAGGCGACGTGCCCCTGGTAGGACAGGGCGTGCCAGCGCAGCCGGGCCAGGTGCCGCTCGACCGCGGGTTCGACACCGGGACCGCCGGCGCCCCGGTCGCGGAGCACCGCGAGCGCGGCCAGCAGACCGGCCCGCCCGGCGAACAGGTGCGGTTCGATGACGAACTCCGGTTCGGCGCCGCGGGCGAGCGCCGGGAGCAGCTCCGCGAGCCGGTCGTCGGGCCGGTGCGCGAGGACCTGGGCGGCGACGAGCGCGATGCCCGCACCACCCACCTCCAGGTACGGCAGCAGCCGGTAGCCGGCGTCGACCTGGAGCGAACCGTCGCCGGCCGCCTTGCACAGGTCGAGGTCGCGGTGCAGTGCCTCGACCGCGAGGTCGAGGTGGGCGCTGTCGCCGGTGTCCTCGTACAGCCGCAGGAAGAACAGCGCGGGGCCGCTCCAGCCCCGTAGGAGTCCGGCCCTGGTGCCCTGGTCGCCGCCGCGCACGATGCCCGGGGCGACGCCCGCGCGGACCGCGTCCGCGGTGCGGGCAGCGAGTTCCAGGGCGTCGGCGCGGTACTCCCCGTCGCCGGTGCGCCGGTGGAAGTGCAGCAGGTTCAGGCCGATGCCGGAGGTGCCGTGGAAGAGGCTGGTGTCCCGGGTGTCGGCGAGGGTGCCGCGACAGGATTCGAGGGTGCGCAGCGCCGCCTCGCGGTGGCCGAACTCCTCCAGGACGTGGGCGATTCCGTGGCGACCGTCGTAGAAGCCGGGCCTGGGGTCGCCCGGCCGCGCGGCCGCGTCGAGCAGCCACCGCTCCAGGTCCGGGTGGCGTCCGGCGCCGCTGGTGTGCAGCGCCCACAGCACTCCGGACGCTCCGTAGGCGAAGTTGAGGCCGTCCGTGTGGAACTGCCGTACGTCGCCGGGGAAGAGCCGGTCACTGCGTTCGGGCGTCGCACTCAGCAGCACGGCCCGGGCCATGGAGTCGCGGACCGCGTCCCAGTCGGCGTCCGGCCGGGCCGGTGCGCGCAGCGCGGCCGGGACCTTCGCCAACGCCGCCTCGGTGGGCGCCAGTTCACGGCGCACCGCGTCGAGCGTGCCGGGCCGGAGTCGGAAGGCGTGCTCGGCCTCGTCGGTCTGGCGCACCGGGCGGCCGGGGTCCAGCTCGGACAGGTGGGTGAGCGGGAAGAGCACCCACAGCCGCAGCGCGGCCAGCGCGTGCCGGTCGATGGCGAAGCCGGACTTGCCCGGGGCCATGAAGCCGGGGTGCCCGAGGCCGAGCCGTTCGGCCTCGGCCGCGGGGACGGCCAGTTCGAAGTCGACGAGGGCGACGCGGTCGTCCTCGTCCACCAGGATGTTGGCGGGGTGCAGGTCGCCGAAGACGAATCCACGGGCGTGCACGGCGTCGATCAGGCGCTCGACGCGGTCGACCACCGCCAGCGCCCGGTCGGCGTAGGCGGCCAGCGCCGCCTCGTCCGGATCGGCCTTGATCAGGGGGTAGTTGCGGGCCAGCCACGCCTGGAGGGTGTCGCCAGGCATGTGCTCGACGGCGAGGAAGTGGTGTTCCCACACCTGGTGGTGGCCGTGCAGGGCGGGAACGCCGGGGATGCCGGCGAGCCGTTCCATCGCCCGCCGTTCGCGGTGCAGCCGGGCGACCGCGTCCACGCCGCGGCCGTCGAGGCCGGCGTGCGGGCGGGCCTCCTTGAGCACCACGCGCCGCCCGTCGGTGTGCCGGGCCTCGTAGACGCCGCCGCCGTTGGAGAAGTGCAGGGCGCGTTCGACCGTGTAGGGGAAGTCGGCCTCCCGGCCGGCGGTCTGACGGGTCGCCAGATGTGGTGCGAGGAAGTCGGGGAGCTCGACCCAGTCGGGCACCTCGAACACCGGGCGGCGGCGGTCGGGGACGAGCACGCCGTCGGGCCGCTCGACGGCGTGGACCGGGGTGCCGTTCTCGTCCGGACAGTACCGGGTGACGAATCCGCCGTAGCGCACGTACAGCGGGCCGTTGCCCCAGCGCAGGTCGGTGAGGATGTACGGGCCGGGCTCGCCGTCGAGCGCGGGCGCCAACTCCTCAAGAACCGTGCGCAGTTCGGATTCGTCCCGGGGGTAGATCGTCACGAGCTTGCCGCTGGCGGAGCGGGGCGCGTACTTGAGGCCGTGGGCGGCGACCACGGAGCGGGCGCGCAGGAACTTGAAGGGCACGCCGAGCCGGACGCAGTGGGCGTACGTGATGTCGATGACGCGCTGGGAGTTGTCGGGCAGCCCGGAGACGTGGATCTTCCAGCCCTGCCCGGGCATGGTGTGCCCGGCCGGCTCGTACACCACCCACATCTCGCGGTCCCGGCGCTGCCAGCCGTCCGGCACGGGTCCGTCGGTCTGGGTGAAGGCGGTGTCGTCGGCCATGTTCCGGCTGCCGGTGTCGTAGAAGACCGGGTCGGCCTGGCAGTACGCCTCGGCGGGCGGCCTGGAGTTCATCGCCCGTCCCCGTTCGGTGCGGAGGCCGCCGGCTCGGAGGCTTCGCCGAGCAGCAGCCGGAAGGAGGTCTCGGTGTCCGGCTTCCGCAGATGGGCGCGGATCAGCTCGCGGGCGGCGGCCTTGTCCTCCTCGGGGATGCGGTCGGGCCCGACGAAGGAGGGGGACGTGCGGGTGAGGATGTCGACCGCCTCGTAGTACTCGTGGCGCAGCAACGACCACACCGCGGCGTGGTGGTACGCGCCGTCGAGGAAGAAGAAGTCGCGCAGAACGCCTTCCAGGACGAAGCCGGCCCGGGTGACGAGCCGCAGCACGGACTTGTTGTAAAGGGCCGTGGTGAACTGCACCCGGTGCGCGTTCAGGGAGTGGAAGAGGTGGTCCAGGAGGAGGTCGAACGCCTCCGCGCCCAGCCCCCGCCGCCACAGCTCCGGGTCTCCGATGGCGCCGCCGATGATGAAGTTGCCCGCAGGGCCGGACCTGCGGTGGTTGACGGTGCCGACGGTGCGGCCGTCGTGGTCGCGGACCGCGAACTGGCGGATGCTGCCGCTCTCGTCGAGCTGACGCAGGGCCTGCGGGGTGGCGAACTCGTTGGTGTCGGCGGTGAGGACGGCCGCCGGTGAGTTGGGGCCGAGCCATTCGGTCATCAGCTCGTAGTCGGCGTCGGTGGGACGCACGAGGCTGACCAGTCTGCCCTTCATCGCTGCCCTTCCTGCTGGTCTGCGGACGTGGTGGCGGGCGCCCAGGCGCGGACGACGAGGACGGCGTTGTGACCGCCGAAGCCGAACGAGTTGCTCAACGCGGTGCGGACGGGGTGCCGTCGGGCCCGGTGCGGCACATAGTCGAGGCCCGAGTCCTCCGGGTCGTCGCAATTGACGGTGGGCGGCAGCACTCCGGTGCGGACGGCCTGCACGGTGGCGATCAGCTCGACGGCACCGGCTGCGCCGATCATGTGGCCCGTCATCGACTTCAGCGAGCTGATCGGCACCCGCGGGGCGTGGTCGCCGAACACATCGCGGATGGCGGCGCTCTCGATGCGGTCGTTGAGTTCGGTGCTGGTGCCGTGGGCGCTGATGTAGTCGATGTCCTCGGGCCGTGCGCCCGCGTCGGCGAGCGCGTCGACCATCGCCCGCTTCACGGCGATGCCCTCGGGGTGCGGGTGGGTGGAGTGGTAGGCGTCGGTGGTGACGCCGTATCCCGCGACCTCGGCGAGGATCTCGGCCCCGCGCCGCTCGGCGTGCTCGGCGGACTCCAGGACGACCACCCCGGCGCCGGCGCCCATGACGAACCCGTCGCGGGCCCGGTCGAAGGGGCGGCTGGCGCGCGCCGGGTCGGTGCTGCGGGAGAGCGCGCCGACGTTGGCGGCGGCGGCCAGGTCCAGGGGGTTGACGGCGTCGTCGGAGCCGCCCGCGACAACCACGTCGGCGTATCCGTGCCGGATCAGCCGCAGCGCGTCGCCGATCGCGGTGGCGCCGGTGGCGCACGCCGCGACCATCGCCCCGGACGGGCCCCGGGCGCCGATGTGCCCGGCTATCTCGGTGGAGGCGCTGTCCACGGAGCCGCCCGCGGCCAGGTAGGGGGTCATGGTCCGGCGGCCGCCGCGGTCCAGGGCGCGCACCCCGGCCAGGGTCATCTGGCCGGGACCGTAACCCGATCCCACCAGAACCGCGGTGCGCGGGGCGGCCTCCTCGCCGATCTCCAGCTTCGCTCCGTCCATCGCCTCCAGGGCGGCCGCGAGGCCGAACTGGGCGAAGCGGTCGAGGCGGCGGGCGGTCCGGTTGGGCATGTAGGCGCGGGGGTCGAATCCGGTGACCTCGCCGGCAAGCGGCGTGGGCAGGGAGTCGGCGTCGTAGCGCGTGATGCGCTTGATGCCGCTACGCCCTTCGGTGAGGGCGGTCCAGAAGTCGTGCGTGGTGTTCCCGACCGGAGAGATCACTCCGAGTCCGGTGACGACCACTCGCCGGTCGTCGCGCTGTGTCTGCCTGGGCATCCGTCGGCCCCTCCTCTCTGCTCCGGGCGGTTCCGCTCCCCGCAGCGGCCGGTTCTGACCGGCAACGGAACCTTGACTCAAAGCCGAGGTCGTTGTCAAGAATCGTGACTCAGGCTTTTCTGAATGTCATGATGGAGCCGCCCACTGTCACCCGCGTAAGGGCTGGCGCTCGCTCATCGCTCATTGACCACCCAGTTCAGAATGGGGTTCACTGCTACATCATGGATAGTCAAACTCTTCACTCACGAGTCATGGAGGAATGACATGACCCGTTGGAGCACCCTGCTGCTCGACGACGCGTCCCTGGCGCAGATGCCGGAACTGCCGGTCGATGACGTCCTGCGCCACGCGGATGTGGTCACGGCTCAACGGATGAAGCCCCAGGCGCTGTACGAACGCTGGGAGAAGCAGCAGTGGTCCGCCCAGGCGATCGACCTGGAACAGGACCGCGTCGACTACGAGAAGCGCCTCCCCCGGTCCGCGCGGAAGGCGCTGGAGGAGTCCATCGCCACCTTCATCATCGGCGAGTACACCGGCCTCGACCTGCTCGCGCCGATCCTCACCGGTGCCCCGGAGGAGATCGACCACCTCTATCTCGGCACCCAGATCGCCGACGAGACCCGCCACACCCAGCTCATGCTGCGCCTCGGCGAGGAGGTCCTCGGTCTGGACCCGGACCCCAAGCGGATGCTGGTCCAGGCGTGGAACCTGTGCACGCCCCCGCACCGCGCGCTGAGCCGGCTGGAGACGGAGATAATCCGCGAGGTCCAGGAGCGGCCCGCCGACTACGAGACCTGGCTGCGCACCGTCACCCTGTTCCACCTCATCTCGGAGGGCGTCCTGGCCCTCGTCGGACAGCGCGCCATCGTGCAGTCGCTGCACGAGGTCCCGCTGCTGCCCGGCGTCAAGGCCGGCTTCACCGCGATGTGCCGGGACGAGTCACGGCACGTCAGCTTCGGTCTGCACGCCCTGCGCCAGGGCGTGCGCGAGGGGCACGCCGACGCCATCCGTGACGTCATCGAGCAGGCCGCGCCGCTCGCGCTGGCCATCGAGGAGGGCGGCGACGTCGAGGACTCGGAGACCGGCACGACGATGCGCAGCCTGGGCATCGACAGCCTGCGCCGCCAGCTGCGGCTCATCGGCATCGACGAGACGTTCGCCGATCACGTCGTGGGCCTCACCGAGAGCGCCGCCCCCGCCGAGGGCCAGTGAGACACCGGACGGCACTCCGTCCGCACCGCACCGCATCCACCTGACACAACCTGGAGAAACCATGACCCGCGAAGAGATCATCACCGGCCTCGCCGAGATCCTCAACGAGGTGGCCGACGTGGAGCCCGCCGACGTCACCGAGGACAAGTCCTTCATCGAGGACCTCGACGTCGACTCGCTCGCCATGGTGGAGGTCATCGTCTCCACCGAGGAGCGCTTCGGCGTCAGCCTGCCGGAGGAGGAGCTGAAGGAACTGCGCCTGGTGTCCGACGTGGTCACCCGGATCGAGAAGCAGCTCTGAGCCGCCGGAGCCGCTGAGCGCCCGCGTCCCGGCGTTGCGGGAGACGCCGGGACCGGGCCGCGGAGACCGGGCGCCGTCACTCCTTGCGGGAGCGGAGCGCGTAGGACCAGGACCACAGCGTGTCCACGATGTACACCGTGATCCAGGTCCGCCCGATCCACCCCGGGGCGCCGAGGGCCCACAGCGCGGCCTCGCCCACCGCGAACAGCGCCGAGTGGACGTACCAGCCCTGCCGCTCCCGGCGGGCGCGCTCGCCGGACGGGGTCGCGACGCCCCCGCCCTCCGGCCCCCCGTCGTCCTTGGCCGCCGCTACCGCGCCCTCCGCCGGGCCGTTCGCCGAACCGTCCAGGGGGCCGCCCGCCGGACCGTCCTTCGGCAGCGCGAGGGCCCGGATCGCGTACGGCACGAGGACCGCTCCGACCAGCGACGCACCGGCCGCCACCGCGCACGCCGCGACCCAGCCGGCCGCCTGGTAGAGACCGCCCAGAGCCGCCGCGCCGACCGTGACGCCGACCAGGCGCGCACCTTCGTACAGCCCCATGCCGAGTCCGGGGCGGTCTCCCGCGGCGGCCGAGACCGTCGCCTGCTCCACGGGCGTCTGCGCGGCGAAGCAGGCCGCCGCGAGGGCCCACAGCACGGCGATTCCGGTGGGCGTGGGCACGATCGCGAGACCGGCGGCGAACAGGGTCCCGGCCCCGAAGGCCACCACCATGGTCCGCTCCCGGCCGAGCGGACCGGTTACGCGGTGGGCGTGCTCGGGCACCAGGATGAACACGAGGAAGCCAGGGCAGAACACCGCCATCACCTGCGTCGGTGACAGGCCGTCACTTTGCAGCCTCAGCAGCAGGATCAGCCACAGGCCCGCTTCTCCCGCCGCCGTGATGGCCGCGACGGTCATGAAGGGCAGGGTGCGCCGCGCGGGTGGTCCGCCGTGGGCCGGGCGGGCCGTCGGCGCGGAGCCCGGGGAGGCGGGCGCCGTGGCGAGCAGCACGGCGGCCAGGGCACAGGCCGCCGCGCCGACCCAGAACACCGCCGCGTAACCGGAGTTGCCCAGCAGCACGAACGCGGCGACGTACCCGACGAGCGTCCCGCGGCCCTCGGCGGCCAGCAGCGCGCCGTACGCGCTCAGCCGGTCCCCGCCCTGCTCACCGGTCCAGGTGCGGACGGCGACCCAGAACAGCGCGCCCCCGGCGCCGCCGACGGCCGCCGCCGCGAAGGCGGCGGGCAACGGGCTCGCGAGGCCGTCGGCGAGGGCGTATCCCGCGCAGGACAGCGCGTATCCGGCGGCGCCCGCCGCGGCCGTCAGCCGCCGGTCGAAGCGGTCGGCGAGCGCACCCGCCAGCGGGCGCACCACCAGCGAGACGACCGCCTCGACGGCGATCAGCGCGCCGGTCACGGCGGGGCCGGCCCCGAGGGCGGCGGCCGCCCACAGGGGCAGCAGGAAGTCGAGCACCTCCGCGGGCGCACCCGCCAGGGCCGCCGCGCGCAACACCCGCCGGAAGGCGGGGGAGCGGGACGGCGTGGCCTCGCTCAACGGATGGCGCCCTTCGGCGTGATGACCTTCGTGGGGAAGGCGTTGCCGGTGATCCGCGCGAACATGTTGCGCGGGCCCGGAATCCACACCTCCCGCACGCCGCCCGCGTGCATGCCCCGCAGCACCGTCTCCCAGTGGACAGGTGTGGTCCAGCCGTCCAGCAGGTCCTGCTTGATCTCCTCGGCGTCGGTGAGCAGCCGCCCGTCCACGTCCGAGAGGAAGGGGATCGTGGCGTCCCGCCACTCGATGCCGCCGTAGACCTCGTCGTGCAGCCGCCGGCGGAGCCCGCCGACGGCGGAGCAGTGCTCGGCCCGGTTCATCGTGTAGAAGGGGAAGCCGCCCTCCTCGCGGACGCGCTGCTCGAACCAGGCGAGCGTGGTGAGTTCCGCGGACACGGCGTGCACCCGCTCGTCCAGGATGACGGACAGTTCGGCCCATTCGCCGCGCGCGCGGACCTCCGCCAGCAGGGCGTCCACCTGTTCGTGGGCGAGCCGGTAGAAGAAGTGGCAGCCCAGCGGCCGCTCCAGCGAGTCGAAGTAGTCGGTCTCGACCACGACGCTGCGCCGGACGAGTTCCAGCGCCTCCTGGTAGGCGAGGGCGCCCGAGCGGACGGCGGCCATGAACGAGCCGAAGCTCTGGCCGCCGCACAGCGAGGGCGCCGCGCCGTACTTCTCCTCGGCCCAGTCGGCGAGGGCGAGGGTGAGGGCCATGTAGCCGGCCTCGTACACCTCCCAGTCGTAGATCGACGCCTCGCGGTAGGCGTCCTGGAGGCGGTAGCCGAGGACCTCGTCGGCGGCCGCGAACCGCCGTCTGGCGTGCGGGTCGCCGGTCACGAAGTCCCGGATGGCGTCGTAGCCGCTGGGAACGAGGCCGGGAAAGAACATCACTACGGACATGGCGCTGGGCTCTCTGGTCGTCGAATCGGGTACGCGCGCGTCACGCGTCCTCGCGGTGTGGGAAGTCGCCCGCCGCCCCGTCCATCCCGGGCGGCTGGTCGGTGAGCGCGACGCGCACCTCGATCACGGCGGAGACGCCCTTGGCGCAGCTCTCCCAGGCCTGCGCGACGGCGTCGTCGAGGTCGTCGGGGCCGGCCACGGACCAATGGCCGAGGCCATGGGCGCGGGCCAACTCCCTTGTCCCGGTGGGCCGTTCATCGGTGAACGCGAATCGGGAGCCGGGGCCGCTGACCCGGTCCAGGTTGGTCTGGAGCCAGCCGTAGCCGCCGTTGTCGAGGACGACGTAGAGAACAGCCGCACCGGAGTCGGCCAGGGTCGGCAGTTCGGTGCGGAAGAGGTTGAACGCCCCGTCGCCGCACACCGCCACCACCGGGCGGTCGCCGGAGGCGAGTTTGACGCCGACGGCCGCGGCCGCGCCGAAGCCGAGCGGCGTCTGCTCGCTGGGCACCACCGAACCCCCGTCGGCACCGCACGTCCAGTGGGGGTGGAAGTACGACCACATGTCCTGCAGTCCGTTCTCCTGGACGAGGACGCGGTCGGCGGGCACGGCCCGGTCGAGCGCGGCCAGCACCTGGGAGACCGCGACCCCGTGGCCGGCCGCGGCCGCCGCGGCGGCGCTCGCCCGCTCGGCCGCCCGGTCCCGCAGACCGGAGCGGACGGCGGTCACCCGCTCCGCCCACGCCGCGTCGGGGACGTGCCCGGCGAGGAGTTCGGCGAGCCCGCTCACGGTCCGCCCGGCGTCCCCGAGGACGTGGATGCCGGGCCCGGCCGTGACCACGGAGTCCTCCGCCGCGACGACCTGGACGACGGGCAGACCCGCGCGGTCGGGCCAGCCGAACGTGGCGGTCTCCTCCAGACGGCTGCCGAACGCGACGACGAGGTCCGTCTCCTCCCACAGGGCGGTCGCCGGGGCCACCGTGTAGAGACCGGAGACGCCGCAGAAGAGGGGATGGTCCTCGTCGACCGTGCCGCGGCCCGACGCCGTGGTGAACACGCCGGCGCCCAGCAGATCCGCGAACCCTTCCAGCGCCCGGTCCGCGTTGCGGTGCCGCGCCCCGCCGCCGACCAGCAGCAGCGGCCGTCGGGCGGCGGCGATCAGCTCGGCTGCCCGGGCCAGTACGTCCGGGTCGGGGGCGAGCCGGTGCGGCGCCACCGGGCGCCAGGGGGCGGTGCGGGTGACCGGCTGCTGGGCGGTGCCGTCAGGTATCTCGACGTAGACCGGGCCGGGGGTGCCGTTGACGGCCACGGCGGCGGCCTTCTCCAGGACGGCGGGCAGCCGCTCGGGGCGGTCCACGCGGACCGCCCACTTGGTGAACGGGCGGACCGCGGCGAGCTGGTCGAGTTCCTGGAACGCGCCGGTGCCGACCCGGTCGAGGTCCGTGCCCCCGGCGACGAGCAGCAGCGGAGCGGCGGCCGACGAGGCCTCCAGCAGGCCGGTGAGCGCATTGGTGACGGCGGGCCCCTTGCCGATGGTGCAGACGGCGAGCCGGCCGGAGGCCAGCGCGTGGCCGCAGGCCATGTGGACGGCGTTGCGCTGGTCGCGGCACAGGACCATGTCGACGGTCGTGTTCTCCAGCGCCCCCAGCAGGTCCATGTCGTCGCCGGGCAGGCCGTACACGGTGGCGAGCCCGAGGTGGCCGAGCCAGTCGGCGACGGCCGCCCAGGCGGTGGGGAAGGAAACGGTGCTCATCGGTCCGCCTTCGGGAGGTGTTCGGCGACGGCCTTGGAGATCAGGACCGGCTCGGCCGTCAACTCCCCGCCCACGCTGATGTAGTTGGCCTGGCGGCCGAAGCCCCCGAAGGGAGCGTTGCCGTCGTCGATGGACAGCAGGGTGGCGTCCTCGGTGACGGTGGCGCGCCGGCGCAGCGCCTCGGTCAGGCGCGGGGCCGCCCCGTACACGCTGGCGCCGAGGGCCCGTTCGGTGAACACGCCGGTGGTGAGGGTCGCGGCCAAGGTGTCCTCGTCGCGGTAGCCGACGACGTTGAACACCGGCGCGAAGAACTCCGGGAGCTGGAAGCGCGGGGTGACCTCCCCGCCCACGGCGACGGCGGGCTCGACGTGCCGGCTGCGGAAGTCGACGGCTCCGCCGTGCACGATCCGGCTCCGGTTGCGCGCCAGGTAGAGCGCGGCCTCCTCAAGGGCGCCCTCGTAGAAGATCGGCCCGTAGTCGGCGTCGGGGTCGGTGTACGGGCCGTAGCGCAGGGCTTTGACCTCGGTCACCAGAGTGTCGACGAACTCGTCCAGGAGGTCTTCGTGAACGCAGAACAGATCGGGGCCGAGGCAGTCCTGGCCGGAGTTGAGCGTGCGGATCTCCACGGCGTCGCGCACGGCCCGGGCGAGGTCGGCGCCCGGGGCCACGACGAAGGGGTTGACCCCGGAGCCGAGGAAGAGGAAGAGCTGCTCGGGGCGGAGCCGGGCGCGGATCTGCTCGGCGTTGGCGTAGGCGCCGGTGAACACGACGACGTCCGCGGGCTCCACGCGGTCCTGCAGGAAGTCGCGCTGGCTGGTGGTGGAGATCTCGACGGGCAGGCCGTGCTGATCGGCGAGGAGTGCGTGGAGCTCGATCATCTGCTTCTTGACCTGGCTGGACGGCCGGAACACCAGCCGCTCCGCGTAGAGCGCGGGCACCAGCAGGTAGAGGACATAGGAGTAGAGCAGGACGTTGGACGGCATGAAGACGGCGAGTTTCGGCACCCGCGCGGGGCGGTACTTCGCCACCTCGGCGAGCGCCCCGTCCAGCGTCTTGACCGCCGCCTCGATCTCGTAGCCCGCCGCGCGGTGGGTGGAGATCTCGCAGAGCAGTTCGTGGACCGGCCCGGGGTTCTCGGTCAGGTGTCGCCGGACCCTTCGCAGCGCCTGCAGACGGTCGGCGAAGGGGATGCCCTCCACCTCGGCCGACGTCGCTGACCGGTCGAGAACAGGTGTCATTTCTCCCCCTCAGTCTGGATACGTATACAGAGGTAGAGTCAACATATAGTCATCGCTTGTCAAGCAGAGTCAAGGTCGCGGGCGACCGGCTCCGCACGCGTGCGGAGGTGCCGGTTCCCTCCGCGCCCGGGCTACATCTCCCGCAGCCCCGGCGCGGCCCAGCAGCAGGCGACCACGAGCAGGTAGGCGGCGGCGACGGCGAGGAGCGTCCACGACAGGCCCAGCAGGCCCACCGACGCCACGGTGGCCGAGGCCCCCAGCGGCACGGCCACTTGCGCCAGAGTGTCGACCGCGGCCGTGACGCGGCCGTACTGGCCGCGCGGCACGTGCCGTTGCAGCGCGGCCGTGCGGACCGGCCCCACCGGCGCGGCCGCGGCGCCGAGCACGGCGAGCAGCGCGGCGCCGACCGGGAGCGGCGGCAGCGTGGCGAGCGGCAGGAGCAGCAGTCCGGCGAGCAGGCTGGAGCGGAGGTAGACGGCCCGGCCGCCGAACCGGTGGCCGATCGAGGCGAAGCCGAGCGTGCCGGCCACCGTCCCGAGGCCGAACGCCATCAGCAGCACGCCGAGCGCGGCCGCGCTGTCCAGGTGCTGGTAGGCGTACGTCACGAGGATCACGCCGGAGAGCCCGCTGTCGAGCGCGTTGAAGGCGGCCGACGAGACGGTCACGGTACGCAGCAGCCGATGGCGGCGCAGCGTCCGCAGCCCGGCCCGCAGTCCGGCGAGGTAACGCTCGGCCGGCTCGTCCGCACCGGCGGGTTCCGGTCGGGCCACGCAGCAGGCGATGACCAGGGCGGCCAGGCCGCAGGCCGCGGCGTCGACCAGCAGAACGCTGCCCGCGCCCAGGAACGCGGCCGCGGCACCGCCCAGCGGCGCGCCGAGCAGGTGCGCGGTCTGGTGCACCCCGCCCAGCAGCGCGTTGGCCCGCTCCAGGGGGGTTCCAGCCTCGTCCGCGAGCCCGGACACCAGGCCCGTGACGGCCGCGGCCCCCGGCACGTCGAGCAGGCTCGCGGCGAGCACCAGGGCGGTGAGGGCCGGGAATCCGAGGGCCCCGAGGTGGTGCAGCAGCGGAATGCACGCGGCCGCCGCGCCCCCCACCCCGTAGGAGGCCACGGCCATCGCCTTGAACCCCCAGCGGTCGACCAGGGGACCCGCCACGAGACCGGCGACCACCGTGCCCACGGCGACCACCGCGACGATCAGTCCGGTGCGCGCCACGCTCCCGGTCGTCCGCAGGACGAACCAGGGCACGGCGACCAGCATCATCGCCTCCCCGAGTGCCCCGACACCCACGGCGGCGAGCAGCGCCCGCATTCCCCAACCCCTCCGCCGCCCGCCCCCCTTCCCCATGACGATTATTGACTCATACATGACTCTAGTATGACCTTCATGGGGGATGATGCCGCCGGAACCTAGTTACAGGGAGGCGGAAGGGACCGTGCATGCAACGAATGCGGGCATGACACTCCGTGATCGGCGGGTAGACTGCGCAGTCATGGCCAGTGTTGGGCGGCCCGGCACACTTCACTTCAGCGAGCGGTCTTGATGGTCGAGCAACCGGAGTTCGGGAGACGAGTGCGCGAGATCCGTGTCGCACGCGGGCTCTCCCAGTCGGACATCGCGGGCAACGGAACGTCCCCCAGCTACGTCTCCCTCGTCGAGAGCGGCAACCGCACCCCCAGCCCCAAGGTGGTGCGGGCCTTCGCGGAACGTCTGGGCGTCTCGGTCGACGAGCTGTCTTCCCCGGCCCCCCAGGAACTCCAGCGTCTGCACCGTGTGGAGCTGGTGGGCCGGCTGATTTCCGCCCGGTCCCGCCAGAGCACCGGTGACCTCGCCTTCGCCCGGGACGAGCTCCTCGACGTCGCCCGGGCGGCCGCGGCCGCCCGGATGGACGAGATCCGGTGGGAGGCCCGCTGGGAGCTGGCCGTCACGCTGGGTCGCCTGGGCGAGGCCGACGCCCGCGAGGAGACGCTGCGACAGCTCCTCTCCGACCCGCTCACCGATTCCTCCCCGCTGCTGCGCGCCCGGGTCGCCGTGGAGACCGCCGACGTGCTGCGGCACGCGGGCCGGCTCTCCGAGAGCGTCCTGCTCTCGGAGGAGGCCCTGCGTTCCGTACCGGACGACGGGACGGCCGTACCGGAGCGCGTCCAGGCCCAGGTGAGCCTGCTCTCCGGGTGGCTGGCGAGCGGCGAGTGGGAGCGCGGGGCCGGGCTCCGCGAGGAGCTGCTGAGCTCCGCCGACGCCCTGCCCGCGGGCCAGTTGCAGGCCACCGCCCTGTGGGTGGCGGCCGAACACCACTATGCGGCGGGCGAGCCGGAGCAGGCCCTCGCCGTGATGAACCGCGCCCTGTCCCGCGCCGATCCCGCGGCGGACATGGCGACACGGCTGCGGATGCTGTGGGCGGCCGCACTGCTCCATCTGTCCGTCGGCGACGAGAAGACCGCCGGGGACCTGGCCGAGCGGCTCGGCCAGACGGTCGTCCTCCTGGGCACGCCGGCGGACGCGGTCCGGGTCGCGACGCTCCGTACGCTCGCCGCCCTGCGCGCCGGCGCGGTCGACCGAGCCCTGGAGCACGCCGGAGAAGTCGTCCGGGGGCGGGCCGAGCTGCCGCCGCTCGACCGGGCGGGCGGTGCCGTGGCCGCGGCCCGCGCCCAGCGCACGGCCGGGCGCACGGCCGACGCCGAGGCCGAGTACCGCACCGCCGCCGCGCTCTACGAGGCGGCTGGCGCCTACCGGTCCGCTTCGGCCGTGTGGCGGGAACTCAGTGTCCCCGACGGTGCCCCCGCCACCTCGGCCGACCATCCGGCGATCGTCACCCCGTGAGGCACTCCCGCGGCGCTCCCAACCGCCACACGCGCACGGCGCGCAGCGGTGCGGACGTCGCGGCCGCGGCCACCCAGCCACCCTGCGTCTCCGGCAGGTCGACGACGTAGGCACCCCGGAGCCGCTGTCCGCCGCCGGGCAGCGGCTCGGGTACGAGCACCTTGCCACCCCAGCCGCCGGGCAGCGCGTCCACCTGGTCCGCCAGGGACAGCCTGCCGGGGCCCGCCAGCCGGAGGGCCGCTTCCTTGCGGGCCCACAACCGGGCCAGGAACCGGGGACGTTGGTGGTCCGGCGCGAGGTCCGCCGTGCGCCGTTCGTGTTCGGTGAACGGCAGGTACGCCGGTGCCGCGAACGCCCGCGGCACCGGGTGCGCGCTGAGCGCCACCTGCGTGCCGGAGGCCAGGGCGACCCCGAGCCGTCCGCCGTCGTCACAGATGGTCAGCCCGATCGGCAGGCCGTCGACGCGCAGTCGTCCGTACCCGTCCCGGCTCAGCGGGACCTCGTGCTCCCGGCGACCCAGCAGGTCGGCCAGCAGGCCGCGCAGCCGTCTCTCGTTCCGGTCACGGAACGGTCTGCCGCCCGGCTCGGAATGCGGCCCGTCCTCCTCGGTGTCGAAGGAGAACACGTGCAACTCGCCGTCCTCGGCAGAGCGGACTGTTCCGGGCTCCCAGGGTGCCGGCCCCTCAACTGCGGTCTGCAAGACTTCCCCCTCTGCGGCCCTGGTCAAGGGCCGCTTTCCTCCGTTGTTCTTTGTGAGAACACGGTCGGCACGCCGGTCATGCGCGCACGATCGCATTCGAGCCACCTCTTCGCCCGGTGCCAGGCACGGGCAATGCCCCTTTGTATCCCAGGCACTTGGGCGGACTTTCATGGGCGATCCCAGGCTAGCTTCTGCCGATTCTTCCGATAATGGAAGTTTTTTCATGAATTGGCAGATCTTCGGTGCGAGTTCACGGGTTCAGCGGGCGCCGAGGGCATGGCGGGCAACGATGTCGTTCTGGCGGAAGAACACGGCATCGGTCCCCGGTCTCGGGAACTGCGCGGGGCCCGCCACGCTGCGGTCGCGATGGATCCGCCCGTCCGTCCCGACGGGATGCAGCGCGGGCCCGGACAGGCGGATCCCGCCCGTGCCCGTCTCCCCGGTCAGTTCCTCGGCAAGTTCGCCGCGGGCCCAAAGGGCTCGGATCATCGGGTCTTCGGCGCGCTCGGGCCCGGCCTGGTCGAGTCGGGCGTCGAGCAGCACCGAGCCCTCGTACGCCCCGGGCACCGCCGGGCTGTACGCGCGGACGACCCGGCGTCCGTCGTCCGTGATCGCGGGCCTCACCGTGGTGCCGGGTCCGACGAAGGTGACGACGCCCGCCTCGGCCAGCGCAAGCAGCCGCTCCGCGCGCGCCATCGGCGGCCCGGAGCTGAGGAACGCGCCGAAGGCGAAGCGGTCCAGGGCCTCCACCACGTCGTGCGGCGGCAACTCGCCGCCCCGCCAGAGCTCCTCCAGCACCGCCCCCGTCGCCGTGAGGCCGTCCACGACGGCGGAATCCCCGCTGGCCAGCGGGTCCCTGCGCCGGCGTAGGGCCGCCGCCATCTGGGCGCGTACGTGGCTCTGAAGGTCCTCGGGCCCCTCGAACCGCAGCCCCGCGAGGGGCGCTTCGAGGCGGTCGAGGTCCAGCCGGTCGGAGGGGTCGGGCACGGCGGTGTGGACCAGCTTCACCTGCCGCTCGTCCCCCGCCGGGAAGGAGCGGAACCCGCGGTCGAACTCCGCCCAGTCCATCACCGCGCTCCCGGGCCGGGCCGTGCGGAGCTGCCGGTAGTGACGCCAGGTCAACTCGGCCACCACCAGCGGCCACACGTCGCGGCGGAAGCCCGCGCCGGGCCGGGCGAGCGCCTCGCGGCAGGCGTCGAGCGTGGCGATCCGGGGCGGTTCCACCGGTACCGCCGAGGTCGGCGCGGGGCGGGGTGGCAGGGGTACGCCGCGCCGGGAGCCGGCGATCAGGTGCGGCTCGCGCCCCGACGCCAGGTACCGCAGCCGTCCGTCCTCGCGGACGAACCGCCCGCCGCGCCCCTCGGTCAGCAGCATCGCGCAGTCCACGAAGACCAGTCCAAGACCCCGGGTGACCACCCGTGCGCCGGGCGGGATCGCGGCCAGCCGCTCCGGGTCGGCCGGGCCGGGACCGATACGGGTGACGCCCTCGGGGCCGGGCTCGCGCAGCGCCCCGTGGTGACCGGTGGCGAACACGACGTGATCGGCGTCGAAGGGCGCCGATCCGTCGTCAAGGACCACCCGCTGCCCCTCTCGCCGCGTGCCCCCCGGCCCCTCGGTCTCGGTGCGGAACACGTCGACGGCTCGGGCCCGGTGCACCAAGAGCCTTACCCCGGGCGGCAGTTGGGCGGTAGCCCGATCGAAGAACCAGCGCAAATAGCGGCCCTGGTCGGCACGGGAGGCGTAGGCGCCGTCGTGGAGCGGCCCCCCGAGCCACGCCCCGGTGGTGGGCCCCGGGCGGACCGGGCCCGCGCAGCCGACCGAGGCGTCCGGGAACAGGGTGACGTCATCGGCCGCGGAGTTCATCCACAGCAGCCGCGGCTGGTCGGTCCGCCAGACGCGTCCGGCCCCCGGCGGGAACGGCTCGACCACGTGCAGATCGAGGCGCCCGCCGCGCAGGACGTCCGGGGCGTTGGCGAGCACCCGCTCGACGATCGAGGCACCGCGCGGCCCGCAGCCGATGACGCAGATCCGGCGGACGCGGGACGGGTCGGACGGGGCCGGGACAGCCACGGAGGCGGTCGATGCCTCGGGGACGGAGGGGGTCGTCTCGGGGACGGCCTTCGGCTTGGACGCGTCCGAGGCATCGGGTGCGCCGGACGCCCCGGGTATGAGGGACGCGTCCGGTATCGGTGCGGGCGGCACGTCCCGCGACCGGCCGGCCAGTAACCGGTCCCCTCCCGATGGGCGGGCCGCGTTCGGCGATCGGCTTCCGTCCACGGCGTGGGACGACGGGCGTTTGAGCCCGCCAGGGGCCGGAGCTCCGGCGTTGTTCATGGTCTTTCCCCCGTTGTTCGTCTGTTCCGTGTGTGCTTGCCGCCCGGTGTCCGGGTGCCGTGCCGTTGCCCGGGGTCCGGCTGCGACCACCGGGTGTCCGGGCGCGGCTGCCGCACGTCCCGCGTTGCCACCGGTGGCGGGGCGGCCGAGCGTCAGTGGCCCATGCCGGCACCTCCGTCCACGGGGACGACGGCACCGGTGATGGCACCCGCGTCGGAGCCGGCGAGGAAGGCGACCGTGGCGGCGACCTCCTCCGGCCGGACCATGCGGCCCATCGGCACGCCCGCCAGGATCGCCTGGCGGCGGGCCTCGGGGAGCGCGGCCGCCATGTCGGTGTCGGTCAGACCGGGCGCGACCACGTTCACCGTGATGCCGCGGCCGCCCAGTTCCCGGGCGAGCGAGCGGGCGAAGCCGATGAGGCCCGCCTTGGCCGCCGCGTAGTTGGCCTGCCCGGCCTCGCCCGACAGCGCGACCTGCGACGACAGCAGCACGATCCGCCCGCGGCGGGCGCGCAGCATGCCGCGCACGGCCCGCTTGGTCACGCGGTAGGCGCCGGTGAGGTTGGTCAGGACGGGCGCGGCGAAGTCCTGCTCGGACATGGAGAGGAGCAGTCCGTCCCGGGTGATCCCCGCGTTCACCACCAGCACCTCCACCGGACCCAGCTCCTCCTCGACCCGGTCGAATGCTTCACGCACACTGTCAAGGTTCGTGACATCGCAGGGCACACCGAACACCCCATCGGGCGGTGGTGCCTGACGGTATGTGACGGCGACACGGTACCCGTCCGCGATGAACCGTCGAGCGACAGCCAGCCCTATCCCTCGGTTGCCACCGACGACCAGCGCGACGCGCGTCATCGCCTCCCGCCTTCCTCGCCGGTCCGGGATGAGGGTCGAAATTCCGCCAACTGATGTGCGGGAGCAAACGATCGGCTCCCGCCGGGGAGGAGGCTTCGGACCTCCGAGTACGCCGAAGTGTGGCGTCCCATCTCCTCCTGTGGGAGGACATCAGTTGCCGTGAACTGGCCTAGCCTGGCCAGTAATTCCTGAAATGGCTTGCTCAAAGGCCCCTGAAACTCCAGGAGGTTCCACCCCATGGCATCCCCCGCCAGGCACTTCGCAGAAGGTGCCGCCACGTTCGGCGTCGGGCTCGCGCTCCGCCTGTTCACCGAGGACGTCCACATCCCCGTCTTCACACTCACGAAGGTTGGTGTCGTTCTGATGTTCATCGGTGGCATAGAGATCCTCTACGGCGTGTACCGGACGGCGAGCAGCCGGAGCGGCAAGACCAGCTCCTGACGGGGCCTGCAACAACAGTCATGTGATTCAACCATTATTGACTTGGCATGACTAGGCGCCTCAAGATACCCCCGGGATCATGAACTGAACGGGGTGAGGAACATGACGGAACGCAGTACCGGCACGGAGCCAGGGCCCTACGACCACCCCGCACTGGCGCTCGCGGCCACGGCTGCGGCTGCCGCGGTCTGTGAGGCGGCCGGGTCCGGCCCGCTGCCCCTGCTCGCCGAACCGTCACTGCACACCAAGCCCGTGGATGCCGTGAGTGCCGCGCTCGGCTCCGCGTTCGCCGCCCTGCCGGCGTCGCTGCGCGCCACCGCCCCGCTGTACGTCCTGTGCGACGACTACAGCGTGCTGGCCGCCCGGCGCCTGGCGGCCCGCTGCACCGACCCCGCGCGCCGGCTTCGCCCGTCGGACTCGGTGGCGGCGGAGACCTCCGAACTGGTGCGCCCCTGGCTGACGGCCTCCGGCCGGACCGGCCGCTGCTACCTGCTGGCCGGGACGACCGCCTCCAGGGCACTGCGTCTCGCCGACCCGGCGGCCCGGCCGGCCACCGTGGTCTGCGAGTTGGCCCTCGTCCCCGGCGAGGATCCCTACGCCCCCGGACTGCTGGCAGTCGCCGCCGTGTGGGGTGCCGCAGAACCGGCGGCCGCTCCCGCGCCGGCCGGGCGGGCCGCCGCGGCGCCGCCCGCTTCCGGTCTGCTCACCACCCTGTTCCAGGAAGGACGTGCGGCCCGTGTCTGACGTCGTCATCAGCGGAATGGGTCTGCTGACCCCCTTCGGGCGGGGCGTGGACGCCTACTGGCGCGGGCTCACCGAAAACCGGACCGCGCTGGCACCCGCCCGTCGCTTCGCCGTCCCCGCCTACCGGGGCGAACCGGTGGGCGAGGCGGCGGAGTTCACGCCCGACGGCACACCCCGCAAGCGGGCCTATGCCGCGACGGCCACCCGGGACGCGCTGCGCGAAGCGCGGTTGCCGAAGCTTCCGGACGGCACCCTGGCGATCCTGGTGGGCCAGGCCCCGACGCCCTCCGGCGGCTCGCCTCTCGACGCGGAGGAGCGGGAGTTCCTCGGCCCCGCCGCCGACGAGGTGCTCGCGGGCGCGGACGCCGTGCACCTGACGCACGCCTGTGCCTCGGCGCTGTTCGCGATCGCCTTCGCCCACGAGGCGCTGCGTACGGGAAGCGTGCCCGCCGTCGTGGTCGCCGGAGCGACCGCCCTGAACCACTACGAGTACGCCAGCATGGACGTGGTCCGGGCCGTCGACCGCGCCGCCTGCCGGCCCTTCGACATCGAACGCGGCGGCATCTCGCTCGGCGAGGGCGGCGGCGCGCTCGTCCTGGAGACCGCCGCCCGCGCCCGCGCCCGTGGCCTGAACCCTGACCTCGTGGTCGCCGGCACCGGCAGCCGGGTCGCCGCGGGCAAGTCCGTCGCCTCGGACGAGACCTCCGTCGCGGACTGCCTCCGTGAGGCGCTGGACTCCGCCGGCACCGACCGCCTCGACTACGCCCACGCCCACGCCACCGGCACCGCCCAGGGCGACACCGCCGAACTCCGCGCCCTGGAGGCCGTGGCGGCGGAGCGCTCCTGGAGCGGCGTACCGGTCAGCTCCCACAAGGGCGCGATCGGTCACCTGCTCCACATCTCCGGCGCCCCCGGCGTGGCCGCGGCGGCCATGACCCTGCGCACCGCGACCGCCCCGCCCACCCCCGGCCTGCGTACCCCCGAACGAACCACCCGCCTGACCCTGCCGACCACCGCGCTCCACCTCCCCCGGGCGAGGTTCGCCGCCGTCAACAGCTTCGGCTTCGGAGGGAACAACGCGACGGTGGTCCTGCGGCGGGACTGAGCGACACCGCTCCCCGAGCGAGGTCCCCCATGAAACCCGCCGCACCTGACGCCCGGCTCACCCGGGGCCGACCCGGGCCGATTGGTCCGGGGGTGGGCCGGTGGGTCTCAATCCTCCCAGGGGCGTCAGCTCCGGAAGGGCCGGCCGCCCGCCATGACGAGGCTTACGCGCCGGAGGGCGTCCAGATCGTCGAGGGGGTTGCCGTCGACGACGAGGACGTCGGCTCGGTACCCCTCGGCCAGCCGGCCGGTCTCGGAACCGATACCCAGAGCCCGCGCGGCGTCGACGGTGGCCATGTCGATGATCTTCGCGAGCGGGATGCCCAGGTACTGGTAGAACTCCAGGCTGTTGACGAACTTGTCGAAGACGGCTCGCGTCACGCCGGCGTCCGTGCCGGCGACCATGGGCACGCCGAGCTTGGCCATCCAGCGCATGGACGTGAAGAGTTGTTCGGCGCGTTCGTGGCCGACCCGGTCGGCGAACGCCCGCCAGTTGGGGCTGGTGGCCGTGCAGACGTGGATCCCGGCGGCCTTGATCTTGTCCACGAGTTCTTCGCGGAGGTCGAATCCGCCGTCCTCGGCCATCCACGTGCAGTGCTCGATGGTGCTCACGCCCGCGGCCACGGCCGCCTCGATCCCCGCGGTGCCGTGGGCGTGGACGGCGACCGGCAGCCCGGCCCGGCGGGCTTCCTCGACGACGAGCCGGAGTTCGTCCTGGCTGAACTGGTTCTGCCAGATCGCCGGTCCGCCACGGGTGAGCCCGCCGCCGGTGGCCATCACCTTGATGACGTCGGCCCCGGCCTCCACGTTGCGCCGCACCAGGGCACGGATGGCGTCCGCCCCCTCGACCTCGCCGCCGAAGAACCAGCAGTGGCCTCCGGGCGAGGTCACCGGCGTCGCTGCGGAGAGGATGCGCGGACCGGGTACGGCGCCCTCGGCAATCGTGTCGCGCAGGCGCAGGGCCAGGCCGTTCCGGTCGCCCAGGTCGCGCACCGTCGTTACCCCGGTGCCGAGCAGCTGCCGTGCTCGCTCGGCCATGCCGTTCAGGAGGGCCTCGTCGTCGGTGTCCTGCAGGGCGGTCACGGGGTCCGAACTCGCGTCGAATGCCAGGTGGGTGTGACAGTCGATGAGGCCGGGCAGCACTGTGGCATCCCCGAAGTCCTGCCGCGCGACGCCGTCGGGTGCCACGGCCTCGACCGCAGAGCGCGGGCCGACGGCCGTGATGGTGCCCGCCCGCACCAGGACGGCGCCGTCCTCGACGTGCTGTCCACCGGGGCCGGTGAGCACTCGGGCTGCTGTGATCAGTACGTCACTCATGAACTCTTCGAACTCCTATGCCGTCTTCACCAACGCGTCGGCCACGGCAACCAGCTGCCGTGCGTCGGCGTCGATGCTGTCCTCGCCCGGAAGCGCTACCGCCAGCGCATCGGTCGTCGCGGGAGTGCCCGCTGCTTGCGCGCCCAGGGCTGTGCGCAGGTGCGCCGCCACGGCCTGGGGCGTGGCTCCGTCCTCGACGCCCAGTTGTGCCAGGTACGGGCTCACCCGGACCAAACCGTCACGGCACTCGATGACGCGTCGGTAGTAGCTGCGGTGCACTCCATGCACGCGTATCGCCTCGCGCCACTTGCCTCCCGGCGTCCGGCTCAGGGCGTCCTGCGGAAACGCGTCGTGCAGCAGGACCCACAGCGGGCGAAGGCTCCGGTACGTCCGGCGGTGCTGCCGCCAGATCCGGAAATTCGCCAGGCGCATGGCGACACCGGGGTAACTCAGCCCAGCGACGAAAGCCGGCACCGCGATCAGGAACAGCAGCGCCGCGCCATGGGACAGCGCCGCCGGAGCAGAACCGCCCTGCCAGCCGATCAGGTCCGTCACCACGCGGAGAGCATTCGCCATGGCCATGCTGGCCAGGGAGCCGGCGGTCATCCACAGGCCGATGGTGGCGGGTCGCTGCGACATCCGTGCATAGCGGGCGGTCCACCGGGCGGTGGTCGCGAACGCGTAGACCAGATACAGCTGGGCGGCGATGAAGAACACCGCCACCTGTGGTGTGTGCAGGTCAGCCTGTGCGTAGGGGAGACCGCGCACTTCGGCCGGAGTGGTGATGGTGGCGACCGTGATGACGATCGTCGTCACCACCAGGGGCACCGCTTCGAGACGGGCACGGCGAGTCGCCCGGGCCCGGTCCGCCGCGGAGTGCAGGTAGAACGTCAGTAGCGAGTACACCGCGGCGAGGAGCAGTACGTTCGACAGCAGGCTGGCCGCGCCGGCGCCGAGCGCCGTGTTGAGGGCGCGCTTCTCGGGCGGAAATCCCGTGGAGAACGAGCCGGCCGCGCAGACGAGACAGGCGGTGACCGCCTGGAGAGTGCGGTCGCGAGGCGCCTGGGTGAGCTGGTAGACCTTCCAGAGCACCGCCAGCAGGAACAGCCCGGCCGTCAGGAACATCACGGCGGTCACAGCCACCCCCACCGGTCGCCGAGGGCGGTCTGAACGCGGTTCACCGATGGATCGGCGACCGGGCGGGGCGTCACCCGGTCCAGGACCGAGGCCCATTCGAGGATGATCGTGGCGACGAGTTCCGCCTGATGCTCGTGCTCCTCGTCGTACGAGGTGCGTCGCAGAGCGCGGGTGACGGTGTCCGGCGAGAGCCCGGGCATGGTCCCCTGGAGGAAGTCGGCGTCGGTGTCGACGCCTTCGTGGTCGGCCAGGATGTGACCCACTTCGTGCAGGATGATGTGGTCCTGGTGGGTCTTGCTGGTTTCCCGTTGGTACAGGATGTAGTCGGTCGTGGGTGTCGCGATCCAGCAACCGAACGGGCCCGGCATGGGAAGCGGATGGGGCACCAGCCGAATGGGGCGCCCTCGTCGCTCGCCGAGCTTGTGGCACAGCACGTCCACCTGGAGTGGTGGCTGTATGTTCAGGGCCCGCAGTTCCCGCTTACAGCGGCGTCGAAGCTCTCGCTCCTTCAAGGGATTCTCTCCTGAGTAAATGCGGCATGAATCCCCCTTTCCTGCCTTACTGCTGATGACGGTTCATTCCAGCACTGATCAGCCGCTCATGTCGTCACCGCGTTCTACCTGCTCCAGCTTGTAGACGACGTCCAGGAGATCCATCACCTGCTTGCGCCGCTCGGGAGAGAGTTCGCCGGCTCGCATCGCCATGAGCTTTACATCGCCACCGCCCATGGCCTCTTTCATCTGGGCCTGTTGGGCTTCCAGCGCTTTGAGCTTCCCCTCGACCTCGCCGGCGGCCTCGTCGTCGAAGAAGTACGCGACGGGAACTCCGAAGAAGTCGGCCAGCGCCTGCAGGTGACTGATGGTGGGGTTGGTCTTCTTCCCCTTGCGCAGCTGCCAGACATAGCTCTGCGAGATCGTGGTGAGCCCCTGCCTGCTGATGCCGTCCGCCACCTGCTCGTTGCTGTACTCATGGCCGTCGGGCGGCCTGATGCTCTCGAACAGCCGGTTGAGCTTGTCGGCGAGGCTGCGGGACCTCTGCTCGCTCACGCCTCCCCCTCTCCACGGGACGTACCCCTCCACAGTACCTGAGTGCAATTTTGGGCCCGAGCTAGATTCATCACAGTGGAGACGGTGGCGTCTGCTTCCACTGACGTGAGAAGCTTCGACCGCGGCGGTCTTCACGTGAGTGAAAACGGCGTCGCCTGCCGACGGGTGTCCGGGGCTGGGCCAACGGGGGTGTCCAGCGCCGGGCGCTGTCGCGGTGCCGGGCCGACGCCGGCCCGGCCGCACGGTGAACGGCTGGGCCTGTGCTGATGATGGCCACGGACGCGGGGTACCCGGCGGGGAGGGGAACGCCGGTGCCCGGGCGGGGTCACATCGCGGGGACTGCCGGTTCGGGGGAGGGCTTCGGCCGCATGTCCGTCACTGAGGCCGTGCGGCACGATGCTCGCGCGCCGGCCTCGTCCTTGCGACTCCGCCCCTCGGCCGCAAGTCGGGCATCGACGTGTCCGGCAAGGACGCCGACCCCGAGGCGGACGACCGCGACGACGTGACGATCGCCCGAACCGGCCGCAAGCAATGGGCACCGGCTGCCCGGCGCCGTTGAGGGCGCGCGGGTGCGCGGCAGGCGTGGCCGCCTGCGGCGGTCGGGCGCTGGGCGGGGGTACAGGTTCGGGCCCTCGGCGGGCATCAGGCCTCCGGTGGAGGCTCCGCCGCCTCCGACCTCGCCTGTTCTCCGTCGCCGACCGCTGCGATACGCGCACCACGGCCTGGATCCATGTGATTACCGACGCCTACCCGACGCGACAGCCTGCGCACCGTGAGCCCGAGCTGAAAATGTCCAGTCCGAGAACCGCCGGATCGTCACAAAAGATCAATTAAGCGCACCTTTAGCAGTGCTGCGGCCGTCCCTTAACCGCGGCGTGGTTGTGTGTTGTCCTTCCTGGCAGCCATGCGAATTAAGGGGAGCATTGATGTCGCGAGTTCTAGTGATAGGTGGCGGGCCGGGAGGTTCGCTGACCGCGATGTTGTTGGCCCGCGCAGGTATCGACGTCACCTTGCTGGAGCGGGAGACATTTCCCAGGTATCACGTTGGTGAATCTCTCACCTCATCGTGTCGCGTCATGATGGATATCGCCGGCGTCCTGGAGAAGGTCGACGCCGCCGGGTTCACCAGTCGTCGAGGTGCTCTGCTGAGGTGGGGCGCCGAGGACTGGACCATCGACTGGGCTGAGCTCTTTGGGCCGGATGTGCGCGGCTGGCAGGTGGAGCGCGCCGAGTTCGATGAGATCCTGCTGCGGCATGCACAGGAGCAAGGCGTTCAGGTCATCGAGGGCGCCCACGTCAAGAAGGTCCGCTTCGAAGGAGAGCGCCCCGTTGCCGCGGAATGGGTGGACACGAACCACTGCAACGCCCGGAAGGTGACCGAGTTCGACTTCCTTGTCGACGCCTCCGGCCGTTCGGGAGTGCTCGCCGCCCAGCATTTCCGGAATCGCCAGGCCCACGAGATCTTCCGCAATGTCGCGATCTGGGGCTATTGGGACGGCGGCGAGCTGTTGAAGGGAACGCCCTCAGGCGGCCTCAACGTCGTCTCCACGCCTGATGGTTGGTTCTGGGTCATTCCCCTGCGGAACGGAAAGTTCAGCATCGGGTTCGTGACGCACAAGACGCGCTTCGTCGAGCGGCGTAAGGAATTCGCATCGGACGACGAAATGCTGCTGACACTGGTCCAGGAATCTGAGACGGTGCGCGGTCAGCTGGCGGATGCAAAGTTCACCGGGCCTACCCGGGTCGAGCAGGACTACTCCTACGTGGCCGACAGTTTCTGCGGTCCCGGCTATTTCCTGGTTGGAGACGCCGCCTGTTTCCTCGATCCGCTGCTCTCCACCGGAGTGCATCTGGCGATGTACAGCGCGGTACTCGCGGCTGCGTCCGTGATCAGTGTCGACAATGGACAAATCAACGAGCGTGAGGCGCAAGGGTTTTACGAGTCGCTGTTCCGCAATGCTTACGCCCGCCTCATCGTGTTGGTGTCCGGGGTCTACGAGCAGTACAAGGGCACCGAAAGCTACTTCTGGCTCGCCCAGCGCCTGGTCCGGGAGAAGGAGCGCTACGACCGCCCGAACGGGGCCTTTGCCGAGATCTCCGCGGGGCTCAGCGACCTCAGGGACGCCGCGGACTCGCGGGGCACGAGTGCCATGCCAGAGCTGATCGAGGAGGCGGACCAGGCGCGTCGGCGCGCTGACGAGAACGCCCCGGAAGGGCAGACCGCCAATCTCAACGCGCTCCGCATAGAGCCCAGCGATCTTTACGACGACGCCTCGGGCCTCTACCTGGTCACCCAGCCTGCCCTTGGCGTCAAACGCGCGCGCCCGGCCTCCGCGCCCTCCGGCGACCACGCGGATGCCACCCGCTGAACCCGGACTTCCCGGCCGGCCTGGCCAGGGGCCACTGCCCCATCACTCCACCCAGAAGAAGGAGAACAAGCATGTCTGCGCTGCCACCCGACGTGATGAACTGGATCTACGAGCAGAACCCGGACATCGAGGACATTGACATTGACCTCGACCTGTTCGACACCCGGCTGATCAACTCCCTCTCGCTGATCGAGTTCGTCCTCGTCATCGAACAGGCCAGTGGGCAGGTCATCGACCGGCGACAGCTCAAGACCGAGGACTTCCAGACCCTGCGCACGATTCAGGAGAAGTTCTTCGACAGGCCGGCGGCCTCTGCCACGGCCGCCGTGGCAGAGGCCGGCTGAGTCATGCCCACGGCCACAGTCAATGGAGTGCACATCTCCTACCGTGTTCAGGGCGAGGGCGACCCGCTGCTCCTGATCGGCCCAGCCGCTTCACCGGCTGTCGTCTGGGACCGGCATCAGGTTCCGGATCTCGTACGGGCCGGATTCCAGGTCATCACCTTCGACCTGCGCGGGAGTGCCCCCTCGGAAGTTCCGCCTGGCCCCTACGCGCTCGACGACCTCGTCACCGACACGGCGGAGCTGATCCGCCATCTGGGTCTCAGGTCCTGCCTTGTGGCGGGAGTCTCGATCGGAGCGATGATCGCCCAGGAGTTGGCCAGGGAGCACCCCGGGCTTGTCGGCGCGCTCGCGCTCATGGCGACTCGGGGGCGGTCGGACGTCTTTCACGATGCGCTGGCACGGGGATGCGCTGATGCCATGCGTGCCGGAGACGCGCTGCCTGCGGGGTACTCGGCTGTGGCCACGATGTGCCAGCTCTTCGCTCCGGAGAGCCTGGGTAACGACAAGTTCGCCGAGGACTGGCTGACGACCCTGTCCCTCTTCCCCCAACGGGGGGCGGGGTTCGCGGCCCAGTACGAGGCCACTGTCACCAGCGACCGGCTGCCGGGATTGCGTGACATCCAGTGTCCATCGCTTGTCCTCGCGTTCGCCCACGACATCGTTATGCCGCCCGCCATGGGGCGTGCGGTGTCCGAAGCCATCCCGAGGTGCCGGTTCGAACTGCTCGAAGGATGTGGGCACTTCGGGTTCCTGGAGCGCCCCGAGGAAGTCAACCGCCTCCTCATCGAGTTCTTCCGCAGCGTCGTGTGACACCGTCTCCCAGGAGGGATTCATGGAGGACTTGAATTCGATGGCGGCCGAGAGCCGTCAGGCGACCCTCGTAGAACTGCGGCAACGGCGTCCCGGAGAACTGGACTTCGAGATGGCCGCCGTTCGAGCGCAGCCGCCGCGTCCCGGCGAGGTGTCCGTCCAGGTGTTCGCTGCCGGACTCAACTTCCCCGACGTGCTGACGGCGATGGGACTCTCCGCGACGTACTTCGAAGAACCGCCGCGGCCGGGACTGGAGTGCGCTGGTGTCGTTACCGCGGTCGGGTCGGGCGTGACGGCATTCAAGGTCGGCGACCGTGTCGCGGCCATGGCCGAGGGGGCCTTCGCGTCTGAGGTCAATGTGCCAGTGACATCGGTTATGCCGGTGCCCGACCACATGGATTTCGCGCAGGCCGCCACGGTGCCCGTCGCGTTCGTCACCGCCTGGTACGGCTTGGTCCGGATGGCCGGCCTCCAGCGCGGAGAGCGGCTCCTCATCCACTCCGCGGCCGGCGGAGTGGGTCTGGCGGCGCTGGCGGTCGCGAGACTGAGGGGAGGCGAGGTACTGGCGACTGCCGGAACGCCCGAAAAGCGAACGTACTTGCATGAACTGGGCATCAGCCACGTCATGGATTCCCGCAGCACGGAGTTTGGGGACCAGACGATGGCGGCCACCGGCGGCGAAGGTGTCGATGTCGTCCTCAACTCTCTTACCGGGGAGCTGCTGCGCCGCGGTCTGGAGCTGCTCCGAGTCCGCGGCAGGTTCATCGAGATCGGCAAGCGAGACATCATGGCCGACGCCGCACTGGGTCTGGGGCCCTTCCGTAATAGCCTCAGCATGCACAGCGTGGACCTACGGCTACTGATTGACCGTTGCCCCGAGCTCATCGGGGAAATCCTGGCAGAGCTATCGCCGTTGTTCGCCTCGGGCGCACTCGCGCCGTTGCCCTATACACCGTTTCCGGTGACGCGGGCCGACAGCGCGTTCCGGAAGATGATGGGCGGACGCCACATCGGAAAGATCGTGCTGACATTCGCGTAACGGAGCCGGAAAACGATGGAGCGGCCGCTCTGGCCAGTAGGCGATGGAGCGGCCGCTCTCTCGTCGGTAGGTAAGAGGAACCGGCCGCTATGGCCTGCGCCGCAGCATGTTCATGATGGTCATCGTCAGCACTGTCTCGCCGTGTTGGTTGAGCACCTCCACGGCGGTATGCACCAGGCCGCGGTCTGGCTTGGAACGGGAAAGGCGGGCCCCGGTGATGGTGGCCCGGACCGATAGCGTGTCGCCCGGCCGCACCGGCCGCTGCCAGCGCACTTCATCGACGCCCGGGGACGCGAGCGACGCAACCTTGCTCAGGTAATGGTCCGCGTACAGGCGCATCATCACGGCCGTGGTGTGCCAGCCACTCGCGATCAGCCCCTGGAATGGTCCGGCCTGTGCCGCAACGGGATCCGTGTGAAAGCTCTGAGTGTCGAAGCGCCGGGCGAACTCAAGGATGTCCTGCTCGGTGAGGGTGCTGCTACCGAAGGTGTGTACGGTGCCCTGCACATAGTCCTCGAAGTACCGGTCTTCGATGGGGGTGGCGAAGTTGTCGGTGGCGTCCGGGGTGGTAGTCGTCATGGGTGCCCTCTCACTCGGTTCCGCGGTTTGGTTCGGCGAGGTTGTGTGCAGCACGATCACGCGTACGGTAGCGGACCGCCGCGTCCTCGAATGCGCTGAGTGAGCCAGGATTGGCCAACGCGCCCCGGGCCACGACGAGTTCGGGATCGGCGCCGGCCAGGATGCGCTTGACCGGCACCTCCAGCTTCTTGCCCGACAGGGTGCGAGGGATGGCCGGGACCTGGACGATGTGGTCCGGGACGTGATGCTCGGAGAGCGCGGTGCGTAGCGCGCGGCTGATCCGCTCGCGCAGCCGCTGGTCGAGCGTGGTCTCCCCGCGCAGTTCAACGAAGAGCATCAGTTTGTCGGCGCCGGTCTTCGACCCTTCCGCGTGGATGACGAGGGAGTCGGCAACATCGTCGACCTCCTCCACCACGGAGTAGAACTCCGCTGTGCCCAGGCGTACCCCACCGCGCTTCAGCGTCGCGTCCGAGCGCCCGCTGATCACGCAGGTGCCCCGGTCGGTAATCCTGATCCAGTCGCCGTGGTGCCATGCCCCTGGGAACCTCGTGAAGTACGAGGCGTGGCGCCGCGATCCGTCGGTGTCTTCCCACAGGGCGACCGGCATGCTGGGCATGGGCCTGGTCACTACGAGCTCCCCGGTGCGGCCGGTGACTGGCTGCCCGGCCGGGTCGTATGCCTCGATCCGCGCCCCCAGACAGCGGCAGCTGATCTCACCCTCGAAGACGGGCAGTAGCGGCACTCCGCCGACGAAGCCAGTGCACACGTCGGTGCCGCCTGACAACGACGTGAGCATGGGGGAAGGCGCCTCGCTGCCGTCCGATGCCTCGTACAACCAGCGGAACCCTTCCGCGGGTAGCGGGGCGCCGGTCGATCCGATGCCGCGCAGCCGCGAGAGGTCATGGTCTCGCCACGGGGTGATTCCGGCCTTGCGGCAGGCCATCAGATACGGAGCCGAGGTGCCGAAATATGTTGTTCCGGACTCCGCTGCAAGCCGCCAGAGGGCATCGAAGTCGGGATACGTGGGGTTGCCGTCGAAGAGCACCACGGCGCTGCCCACGGCGAGTCCGGAGACCAGGTAGTTCCACATCATCCAACCCGTGGTGGTGAACCAGAAGAAGCGGTCTCCTGGGCCCAGGTCGTGGTGAAGAGCGAGCATCTTCAGATGCTCCAGGAGGATGCCTCCATGGCCGTGCACGATGGGCTTGGGCAGCCCCGTGGTCCCCGACGAGTACAACACGTACAGCGGATGGCCGAAATCCACCTGCTCGAAATCGAGTTCGTCCGTTTCGGCAAGCAACTCGCACCAGGACAGAGCGTTGACGATGCCGGAACCTGCGTACGGCACGGTCACGGTGTGTGTCAGGCTCGGCAGGGCGGCGCGGATCGCCTCGACCTCAGGTGCGCGGTCGATGAGCCGGTCGCCTGAGCGGTAGCCCGTGACGGTGACCAGGACCTTCGGCGCGATCTGGCGCCATCGGTCCTGCACCGACCGGGCGCCGAACTCCGGGGCGCACGAGGAGAAGACGGCACCCAGGCTCGCGCACGCGAGCAGCAGCACCAGGGCTTCGGGAATATTCGGAAGATAGGCGGCCACCCGATCCCCACGCCCCACCCCGAGGTCGCGAAGTCCGCGCCGTGCCCGCGCGACTTGGTCGCGCAGATCGTCGGCGGTGAGCACGGTGGGCTCTCTCGTTTGGGAATGACCGAACACCACAGGAGTAGGGCCCTCGACACCCGGCATGCCAAGTACGCGCTGCGCGTAGTTGATTCGAGCCCCGGGGAACCACTGGACGTCCGGCATGGCGGGTGCGTCGACGAACGCGGTGGCCGGGGTCTGTGGCGTGACCTCGAAGTACTCCCATATGGACGACCAGAAGCCGTCCAGGTCCGTCACGGACCAATGCCACAACTCGGCATAGTCGTCGAAGCGGAGCCCGCGGTGCCGGTCGAGCCAGCGCAGGTAGTCGCCGATGCGCGAGCGGTCGAGTACGTCGTGGGGTGGGGTCCACAGGGGGATGTCGGCAGTCATGGTAGTTCACCTCGCGTGGAGTGAAGTGCAGGGTGGGCGGCGGGGGTTGAGCAGCACGACACAGCAGGCGTGGCCGGGACGTTCCAGTTGGATGTCGACCCAGGCCGAGCCGCGGCCGTGGTGGTCGCGGCCGATGTCGCGCAGCCCTGTGCCGGTGGCCTTCACATAGGCCTCGCGCCGGGTCCAAGCGCGGTACCGGACTGCGATTCTGTCCGTGGTGCCGGCCGAGGACCACCAGTCGTACTCAGCCGGGGAGAAGAAGCCCGCGGCGATGTCGGTGACGATGCGAGCGGCCTGCGCACGCTCGTCCGGGGCCGGCTCTGCCGCGTAAGCCTCGAATCGGTCACTGTGCGGGAGTGGAACCTGTGTTGCCCATACCTGCACCGGGTGGCCGAAGGGGTGGTATTCGCCCAGAGCTGTGCATCAGGGGTGGTGGCATCCACTGGCGATCGCCTCGGGGTGGTGGTGCGTCATAGGACGGGCCGGCAGGCAGTGCAGTGATCGATCGGTATGACGTGGACGCACCCTAACCACAGCCGCTAAAACGTCACTTACCTCCGCTTAAAGCATGTTGACCCAGTTGGTGCGGGTCTTGGCCGCGACAAGGAAACACGCCGGGATCGTCACCACTGAGAAGGTGACGACTGCGGTCAGCAGATCGGTTGACGTGGCCAGCAAGCCGACACCGATGACGGGCAGTCCGACTCCGAGGTAGGTGATCATGTAGAAGGCGGAGAGAATTTCTGCCCGCGATTCCTGCGGTGCCAATTCGTTCACCCTGGCCAGGGCGGCGATGAAGGTAATGCCTTGTCCCGCCCCGCCGCAGGCGGCGGCCGCAAGGAGCAACCAGAGTGAGCGGGTGCCTCCGGCGGCTGCCAGCATCGCCAGGCCGACGCAAAGCAGGAGCAGACCGGTCGTCGGCCGTGCCGCGGCGCCCGCGCGCGCCAGCCCATACTGTGTGCCCGCGGCGAATAGTAGGAACATGCCCGCGGCCGTGCCGGAGAGCAGCAGGTCGTGGCGGTGCAGGATTGTGGTGGCGTATGACGGCACTACGGCAAGGAAGAGTGCGACGGTGGCCCACCCCAGGACGCTGACGGCGGAGGCGAGCGCAAACCGCCGCCGCAATGGGGTCGGTATGCGGGGTCGGTGGAAGCGTCGGACACCGGGCCGCGTCTGCCCGGGCAGCAGGGTGACAGCGGCCGCCGCCAGGGCGAGCAACGCCAGTTCGACGAGGTAGGTCAGGCGTAGCGGTAGCGGCGCGTGTTGTCCGAGGAACCCGGAGAGGATCGGGCCGATCCCCCCTCCACCTGTGATCATGGTGGAGGCGAGCAGGGACGCCCGCGCGCGATTCCCCGCGGGTTCCGTCTCGACGAGGGCGGCGGTGAGCGCGCTGGAGGCCGCGCCGACCGATACCCCCTGCAGTGCCCGCGCGGCGAACAGCCAGGCGACGCCGTCGGCGCAGAAGAACAGGAGCGCCGCCACCGCTGCGAGCGCAATAGCGGGGCCGGCCATGCGGCGGTACCCGATACTGTCGGTCAGAGCCCCGGCGAGCATGGCCGTGGGGATCAGGGTGCCTGCATACACCGCGAAGATGAGGGTGACTACCAGCGGCGAGAACCCGAACTCGGTCTGGTAGCGGGCGTACAGCGGGGTCGGCATGTTCGTGCCGACAGTCAGCACGAAGAGGATGTAGGCGGCTGCCACGAAAGGAAGGCGGGCGCCGGGCCTGAGTCGGTCGTACCAATTCGCGGTCTGTGACCGCCCCAGGTATTGGCCCCCGGTGACTCTCACGAGGCGTACGCGGAGGACAGCGGCCGAGTGTGGTCGTCAAGCCACGGCTCCCGGGCGAGGATCGCGCGATGCAGATTGTGCAAGCGGTTGCAGGGTTCCATGCCCAACTCCTCGTGGAGTGTCTTTCGGATGCGCTGGTATGCCATCAGGCACTCCGGTATCCGCCCGCTGCGGTAGAGGGCGATCATCAGGCAGGCGTGCACGGTTTCCCACATGGGGTGCTCCTGAGCCAGTCCGTAGAGCTCGCCGATGAGCTGGCTATGGCGGCCCAGCCGGAGTTCCAGGGTGAGCCGCTGTTCGTGTAGGGCGTTGCGCCGCTCGTCCAACTGCTGGGCGTAGCCCTCCAACGCGGGTGTGGTGCGCACGTCGGCGAGTGCGGCTCCCCGCCAGAGCATCAGCGACTCGGACAGCAGCCGGGCGGACTCCAGAGGCCGGTCGATGTGGATGGCCTGTTGGGCCTTGGCCGCTCTGGATTCAAAGAGGAGGAGGTCGAGGCAGTGCTCGTCGAACCGCATCGTGTAGCCGGATGCCGTGGTCGTGATGAGGTTGGGGCTCGCGCCGGCCTGGGTGAGCTGCCCACGCAACTTGGAGACATATACCTGGAGCGCCGTGGCAGCTGTGCGCGGTGGCGTCCCGGCCCAAAGATCGCTGATGAGCCGCGTGGGGGAGATCACGTGGCCCGCGTGCATGCAGAACAGGGCCAGGAGTGACCGGATTTTGAAGGCCTGCGGGGTGACTATCTCGCCGGCGTCCGTCTCCACTTCTATCGTGCCCAGAATCCTAAACCTCATATGCACTCTCGCTTATTTTTCGAAGGCTTTTCCTGTCCAGATGGCGCGCTGGACGTCAGGCGTAAAAAATCATGGACGGGCGCCTGGGGGACGTCAAGTGGTCGAAGGTCGAAAACCGAGATACCGCGGCGATTCCAGTGGGTGGTTCGCTGAGCAGCTGACGAATGAACCGTGGTGTAGAATCTAATTCCTAGGCGCCCTTTAAATATATCTATATCGTGACATCTAGTAGAAATTCCTTGAAGGGTGATTCCAGTATTTGCCCGCAGGTGATCGCAGGCAGGGTTGAAATCCAGACAACTTTCCCCTCCCGCGGGTCAAATCATTGTAAATAATGGCTGGGTGCTGCGCGCCTGGCTGCGGGGCTAGGGTGATGCCAAGGTTTGGGCATACTTAAGCGAGCTGTTAGTGAGGTTGCCCGCGCGCTGGGCCCCTGGTTGGTTGCGTGCCAAGGTGTGGCGACCATGCGCGAGTGTTAGCGCTTAGGGGATATTTAGGCACTGCTTCAGCGCAGGATGACAGGCTCGTGCGGTGTATCCGACGAGCGATCCAAGGGGCATGATGCAGCATCTCGCTTTTTATTCTCCAAGTGATCCAAATCTCGAACTTACTCTAAAAGTACTGCCTGCGATACTTGCCATTCTGGCCACATCCGCGCTCTGTGGGCGACTGGCGCTCATGGTTAAACAGCCGCGAGTGCTCGGTGAGATGGTCGCCGGGGTTCTTCTTGGCCCCACATTGCTGGGACTTCTGTTTCCTGAATTTCAGAGGTCGCTCTTTCCGGCAGATGTGAAGCCGATTCTCTACGTGTTGAGCACTATCGGGCTCACGTTGTACATGTTCCTGGTGGGCGCCGGAATCGATCACAAAAAAGAAACCAATAAGAGTGGGGAAGGTGCGAAAGACGCAGGAGGAGTGAGGCAGGGGCGGCATGCGATGCTGCTCGCTGTGTCGGGCGTGGTCCCCTCACTTGTGCTGGGCGCCGCGGCAGGACTGCTGTGGTACTCGCGGCTCTCCAGGCACGACGTCTCCCGCATGGAGTTTGCCTTTTTCCTCGGCGGTGCTCTGTCCCTCACGGCCTTCCCCATGCTCGCCCGCATCTTGTACGAACGAGGCCTGGAGAACTCGCCGCTGGGCAGACTGACACTGATCGCCGCCTCCATGGACGACGCGGCCGCCTGGTGTTTCCTCGCGGTGCTGTCCGCCGTGCACGCCGGCTCGGGCCCCATGAGCGCGCTGGAGAGCATCCTGCTCGCTGCGCTCTTCACCATCGTGATGATCTTCGGGGTAGCGCGGCTGCTGCGCCCACTCGGCGCCAAGGTGGCACGAACGAAGAACCTCACGCTCGGTCAGATGTATGTCGTGGCATTCGTCGTCCTCGGGGCTGGATGGTTCACGGACCGCATCGGCATCTACTCGGTCTTCGGCGGGTTCATCGCGGGGCTCGCAATGCCGCGGGACGCTGCGTTCCGTGAAGCGCTGCACGGCAGAATGATGGACTTTGTGAGCGTCTTCCTGCTGCCGATCTTCTTCGCGTTCTCCGGGCTCAACACCAAGCTCAACGGCGTAGCCGGTGTCACCATGCTGCTTGCCTTCGCGACGTTGTTCGCTGCCGGGTTCCTCGGTAAGTACGTCGGCTGCGGGCTCGCGATGCGGGCGGTGGGATTTTCCTGGCGGGAGTCCTGGGCGGTGGGCGGCCTCATGAATGCCAGGGGCCTGATGATCCTGATCTTCATCAACATCGGTCTCAGCCAGCACATCATCTCCCAGGAGGTCTTCTCGATCCTGGTCCTGGTCGCGGTAGTGACCACGGCCGCAGCTGTGCCGCTTTACCGATGGGCCCTTCCACCGACGGTAGAGGTGCGTGGCGCAGCCCGTGTCACCGACGCGGCGAGCCCGTCGCAGGGAGACCAGGCCGAACCGCGTGAGATGGCGGCCGATGCCTCTTGACAACAGCAGGACGCGCGTTTGGTGAGATCTCCACGCGTGAGGAAATTAAGCGGCTCTTTATAGGCCGATGCTTTCCTGGGACGCAAATGTGCCACGACCCTGGAGGGATCTTGTCCAACGAAATCGCTGAGGGCGGGCCGCACGCCGCGCCCGACATGGAACGCGAGCCGGACATCCAGCGTCGCGTTCTGGTGACGGGAGCGGCCCGCGGGATTGGCCGGAGCATCGCCCTCAAGCTCGCTGCGGAGGGGTACGACGTCGTCGGCTGCTACCGGTCCGAGAGCAAGCAGGCCCGGGAGACCCAGGAGGAGGTCGAATCCCTGGGTGTACGGGCGCTGTTCACAGAGTGCGATATACGGGACCGAGACGCCGTCGAGGAGATGGTGGCACGGGCCGAGAGCGAGCTTGGCCCCCTCACGGCGCTGGTGAACAATGCGGGAATCACCAGGAACGGCCCCATGCCGCTGCTGGCGGGCGAGGCCTGGGACGAGGTCGTCGACACCAATCTCACCGGCACGTGGAACGTGTGCCAGTCGGTCCTGTACCGCTTCCTGCGACGCAAGTCCGGCGCCTGCGTCAACATCTCCTCCATCGTCGCCCTCAGCGGCTTCGTGACCATGAGCAACTATGCCGCCAGCAAGGCGGGCATCATCGGCATGAGCAAGTCCCTCGCGCGGGAGGTCGCGGCCCATGGTGTTCGGGTCAACGTGGTTGCTCCTGGAATCACTGATACGCAGATGATGGAGGACATCCCCGTGCCGATGCGAGAGAAGATGCTGGAACGCATCCCGCTCAAGCGGTTCGGTCGCCCCGAAGAGACCGCCGAACTGGTCGCCTATCTCCTTTCCGACCGTGCGGAGTACATCACCGGCCAGGTGATCCGGGTGGACGGCGGCGCGGCGCTGTGACACCCCGACCGACGAGGGGTGCGAGCAGCCGTCCCTGACAGGACAGGCGCGCACTCGCCGCGTCCTCGTGCGCGTCTTGGAGGACGCACACGAGGACGCGGCGACACCGTTGCCTCCGCCCACGGCGTACGCCGATGGAGATCGGCAGTTCCGTTGGCTCCCCGCACCCGACGCTGTGAGCCCGAACCGACGCTGGATCCTGGACGTCGCCACCGATGTCCTCAGTGGTAGAGCCCCACAGACCAGCGCCCGCCATGAACGCCCCATCGCACCAGCTCCATGAGCAGGAACCCCCAACTCGTGCGCGCCGACGGCCCCAACGGCGGGTGCCGGCCTTGGGCGGGACGGTGATGCCGCTGGTCAGGGGCAGATCACGACTTGTGCCGCGTAGCTCAGCCCGGCGCCGAATCCGACGAGCAGCAGAATGTCGCCGCTGGTGATCCGACCGGACGCGCGCATGTGGTCCAGGGCGATCGGGATCGACGCGGACGAGGTGTTGCCCGACTCTGCGATGTCGTCGGCGACCACCAGGTCGGGCCGCGCTCCGTCCGCCTTCAGCTGCTTGGCGATGGAGTTCACGATGCGAAGGTTGGCCTGGTGCGGCACCAACGCGTCGATGTCGGCCAGCTGGAGCCCCGCCCGCTCGACGGCGCGCGCGGCGACCGGGGCGGCTGTCTCTGTCGCCCACCGATAGACGGACAGCCCGTCCTGCTCAATGTGCCTACGGTTCCAGATGCCGACGGTCGACACCTGGTCGCCCGCGCTGCCCCACACGACCGGCCCGATCCGGGGTTCGTCGGACGGGCCGACGACAGTGGCCCCGGCCCCGTCGGCGAAAATGATGGCGGTGTTGCGGTCGGAGTGGTTCACCCAGTCGGTGAGCTTCTCGGCGCCGATCACCAGGACCCGGCCCGCCGAGCCCGAGCGCACCAGGTCGGACGCGGTGTTGACGGCGTAACAGAAGCCCGCACAGGCCGCGTTGATGTCGAAGGCCCCGCTGGCGCGGATGCCGATCCGGTCGGCCACCTGCGCGGCGGCGTTCGGGATCGGAGCCGGCATCGTGCAGGTCGCAACGATGACGGTGTCCACGCCGGACGGATCGACCCCGGCGTCGGCCAAGGCCTTGGCGCCTGCCTCCACCGCGAGGTCAGCGACCGAGGTCTCGGGACCGGCATACCGGCGATTCACGATGCCGACCCTGGTCCGGATCCATTCGTCGCTCGTGTCGAGCACAGCGGCCAGGTCGTGATTGGACACCACCCGGTCCGGCAGGGCGCTGCCCAGGCCGAGCAGCCGGGTGTGCGGAGAACCGCTGACCGAACGCAGCCTCTTGCCCGGGGTGTTCATGCCGTCCATGCCTTTCTTCGTGGGGCGAACCGGTTTATTCGTCATGCTGGGACATGCGGGGGCGCCGAGTGACAGGCCTCGCGACAAAGTGCCCAGGCCTCTGTCAGGAGTTGCCTACCTGAAAATCCGGTGCTCCGGAGAACCTGGGTTCTCCGGAGCACCGAGCCGGGCCGCGAGGTCAGCCGCAGCCGCCTGCCGTGTCCCGGTCGTACGCACCGATCTGACCCGTCAGCTGGACTGGTACGCCGTGCAACGGATCGGTCTTGGCGGCCAACGAGGCCTCGGTGGAAGGGGCTTCGCCGTACGCGGCCTCCAGGGCGGCGACGAACTCGTCGAGCCGGTCGAGGCCCCACAGCCGCTCCCGGCCGATGCGGAAGTAGGGGAAGCCGAAAATGTCGTCCTCCCATGCCGCCTCAAGTACTCCCACCCCTTCGGCCCGGATCTCCGGGTCGAACTCGGCGGCCCGCAGTGCGGCACCGTCGAGCCCCGCCGCGTCGGCGGTCCTGATGAAGACGTCCTCGTCGTAGATGCGTTCCCCGCGGTGCCAGCGCGCCTCGACCAGGGCCCGGTACAGGACGTGTTCCTCGCCGCGGCGGCGGGCCGCCAGCCAGGCAAGGTGCGGCAGTTCCCACTCCTGGCCCGCCTGGTCGACCGGCCACGCCAGCGGATAGCCGAACCGGGCCGCCGTCCGCTTGATGTCACCCAGCATGTACAGGTGCTTTGCCTTGCTCATCGGCGAGTACAGCACCTCGGCGCCGCGGTCGTGCAGCGCCCGCCCGAGCTCGGTGTCGGGCTCCCAGAACGGGTAGTAGTCGATCAGCTCGGTGGCCCGTGGGAAGCGACGCTCAAGCTGGTCCACCGCCATCCAGCTGTACGGGCTGCGGAGGCTGAAGTACAGCCGGGGACGCTTGCGCATGTTCATGCCCTCCCTCGCGGGCCGGTAAGTGCGCCGGCGCTGGCCACCGCGCCGGCCAGGAAGTCGGCGAACTCGGCCGCTACTTCGGCCGCGTGGCTGACGTGGAAGCAGTGGCCGTAGCCGGGCCGGTGTGACACCTTGGCCGCGGGCATCGCCAAGGACAGGGCCGTGCCCCGTCGCCTGATGAGCGCGGGGTCGCTCTCGCCCACCAGCACCCGGGTCGGCGTGCGTATGCCGGAGACCGGGAAGGTGCCGGTGGCGGCGAACCGCAGATACAGCGTGTGAATCCCGCCCGGACCGATCCGGTCGAGCGTGGTGTCCACGATCGACTCGAAGAGTGCTTCGTCCATGCCGTCGTAGCGGCCGCCCAGGGCAATGCGGATGCCGTCGGCGACCGCGAACCGGAACGCGGCATTGAACTCCCGTTCCAGCGCGTCGCCCACCGTGTCCTCGGCCGGGCGGTAGAAGGGCGCGAACAGCATGGCTGTCGTGAGGTCCGGGGCGTCCGGGGCGCTCAGCAGCTCCAGGACCGCGTTCGCGCCCAGTGAGTGCCCGAGCAGCGAGTGAACGGGAGCGTCGAGCAGTTCCAGAGCGCCGCGCAGCCACGCTCCCGGGGTCCCTGCGCCGCTCCAGGCGTAGTCGTTGCCCGCCCGCCACGGCAGGTCGAGGGCGACTACCTGGTAATCCCCCGCCAACTCCCGTGCCAGCGGCTGCCATTCGTGCCAGCCACCCTCGGCTCCGTGCACCGCGACGACCAGTGGCCCGGCGCCTTCGGCCAGGAGACGGACACCGACATGGTGCCCGCCGGTCTTCCGGGCGGATATCTCGGGTGCGTCCTGCGGACGCTTGCGCTCACTCTTCACCGTCGGTTCCCTTCCTGCTCCAGCCGCGGAGGAGCACTGCGCCGACCGCGCCGTCCGGTGAGACCGAGGTCACCAGGGACAGCTCGCCGTCGTGCCGGGCATCTGCCCGGTGCCGGGCGAGAACCGCGGCGATCTGGACCATGCCGGAGGCGCCGCCGCATTCCCCGGCCAGCTCCTTGATCCGCAACCGCTCGGGGCCGCCGGAGCCGAACACCTCATGCAGTGCTGCCTGTTCGACCTCGTCGAGGCGGGTGATGCCGCCCTCGCCGGTCGATGCGACCGTGACCTGGTCCGGGGTGACACCCGCCGTGCTCAGCGCGGCCCGAATCCGCTCGGCCAGGCCCGCCGCGGGACCGGCGCCGTCCGGCTCGTACTGGCCGAACTCGGCGGACAGGATCTCCGCGTCCATGGGCCGCCCGGCTGCCCTGACCGCTCGGGCGTCCTCGGTGACCATCACCACTGCGGCTTCGCCGAGCGGGACTCGGGAGGGGTCACCCGAGTGCGTGTGGTGGTCGCCCCAGGCTCGGTGCGCGCTGAACTCCTCGGTCGCGCCGAGGAGCAGGGTGTCGGCGTGCCCCCGGCTGATCAGAGTGCGGCCGTAGCGGAGAACCGACACCGCCGCCAACTCGCCAGCCGGAATAGTGCAGTTGACGCCGCGAAGCTGGTGCCAGATGGCGCAGCGGCTGGCCGCGCAGTTCATCACGGCGTTGGGGAAGAGCAGCGGCTCCACCATGTACGGGCGGTCGTTGACCAGTGTCTCCCGGTCGAACTCGGCGGTTGCGCGCAGGCTGCCCAGCGTGGTGCCCAGCACCACACCGACCTCGTCGCGGTTGTCCTCGTCCACGACGATGCCCGAGTCGGTGAGCGCCAGACCGGACGCCGTGACAGCGAACGCGGTACTGCGGTCCAGGCTGCCGGTCCGCTTGCGGCCCAGGTGGTCGCGTACGTCGAAGTCCGTGATCGCATGGGCCTTCGGCTGCGGCAGCGGCTCGTCGAACATGGCGCTCACGTCAGCGAGCCCGCTCCTGCGATCGGCCACGGCCCGGGTGAACTCGTCCGCGCCTGCCCCTAGGGGCGACAGGATGCCCCAGCCCGTGACTGCGAGTGTGGCCGGCATCAGGCGACCTCCCCGAACACGGTGACCGCGTTGTTTCCACCGAACGCGAACCCGTTGTTCTGCACGATCCGCAGCCGGGCCGGACGCGCGGCGTTCGCCACCGGGTCGATGCCCTCCAGCTTCGGGTCCGGGGTGCGGTAGTTGATGGTGGGCGGCATGAACCCTTCCTTGAGGCCGAGTACGGACGCGATGGCACCCAGGCCACTGGCCGCGCCCATGGTGTGGCCCAGCATCGACTTGATGGAGCTCATGGGCGGCGGGTTCGCTCCGAACACGTCCCGCACCGCGTTGGTCTCGGTGAGGTCGTTGGCTGGGGTGCCCGTGCCATGGGCGCAGATGTAGTCCACGTCGGACGGGGAGATCCCGGCGTTCTTGTGGGCCCGGCGGATGCAACGGGCAATACCTTCGGCGTCCGGCGCCACTGGATGGCTGGCATCGCAACTGAGGCCGTAGCCGAGCACTTCGGCGTAGATCCTGGCGCCACGTTCCCGCGCCGAGTCCAGCGTCTCCAGGAACAGCGCCGCGGCGCCCTCGCCGGCCAGTACTCCGGTGCGATCCCGGTCGAAGGGCGAGCAGGCGTCCTGCGCCATCAGCCCGCAGCGGTAGAAGCCCGCGTGGCCCCAGCGCACGATGGAGTCCGCGCCGCCCGCGACCATGTAGTCCAGCTCGCCGCCCGCGATCATGTCGTAGGCGTTGCCGATGGTGTAGTTGCTCGCCGAGCAGGCCGCCGAGAGCATCATCGCGTCGCCGGTGAAACCGAGTTCACGGTTGACCGCCGCGCCGATACGAGATGCCGGGGTCAGCGCGAATTCCGTGCCGGACAGGTTGCCGAAGCCGTCCCGCACCCAATCCTCGGTCAGGTGCTGGACGCTGAGAGCCTCGCCGGTGCAGGTCCCCACGCTGGCGCCGGACCGGCTGCCCGTGATCAGCTCGGGGTCGATCCCGGCGTCCTCGACGGCGAGCCGGGCGGCGGCCGCCGCGAACAGGCTGCTCTGGCCCCAATCGGCGGGTTCGAGCCGTTTCAGGATCGACTCGGGCTCGAAGCCCCGGACCTCGCCGGCCATGATGTGCGGGAAGCCTGTGGTGTCGAAGCTGGAGATGGGGGAGATTCCGCTGTGCCCGGCGCGCAGCCCGGCGCCGAAGGCGGCGATCCCGATCCCGATGCTGGTAACCGGTCCGAGCCCGGTGATGACAACGCGCCGGTCCACGTGCTCAGTCCTGCCAGTTCGCGATGTTGGCGACAACCTTGTAGACAGCGGTGAGGCTCGTCATGTTCGGCAGCTCGGACTGCGGCAGCTCGATCTTGTACTTCTTCTCGATACGGGCCAGCAGTTCGATGGCGCGCAGCGAGTCGCCGTCGTGGTCCTCGATGAACAGGTCGTCGTCGCCCAGGTCCTCGGGCTCTATCTCCAGGGCCGCCGCAGCCAGTTCCCGCAGTTCTTCGAGACGCTGTGCCTGCAAGGTCTGGGACATGTCATCCTCCAATTAGCGTGTTCATTAATGGGTATCGGGTGACCCGAACAATAGATGAGAAGTAGAGTAGCGACAGTCCACTAACCACATGCTAAAGCGTGGCTTTCATCTGGCTGACACCCGCCCTTAAGGTGGCTTGCGGTTGCAGGCCATTCGAATCAGGATTCGCCACGAAAGCTTCTGTGAGGAGCTGGCCGGCCCCTCACGTACAGACAGAAAGATGGGTCGCACGCATGCTGTGGACGCTGCTGAGGTGGCTTTTCGTTATTCCGCTGAGGGTCATTCTGCGCCCTCGTGTGCGAGGAGTCGGCAACATACCCAAGAATGGGCCGTTCATCGTCGCGGCCAATCACCTGTCGTTCTTCGACTCCATCTTCATCTCGCTGCTCGCGCCCCGACGCATGTACTTCGTCGGCAAGCAGGGCTGGCTGGAACAGCCCGGTCTGAAGGGAAAGATTCAGGGGCTGTTCTTCCGGGGCGTCGGAATGGTGTCGGTGGACAGCGGAAGCGGCTCGACGACGATGGCGGGTCTGGAGACTTCCTTGCGCCTTCTCGGTCAGGGGCACGGACTGGGCATCCACATCGAGGGCACCAGGTCGCCCGACGGCCGCCTCTACAAGGGGAACACCGGCACCGCCTGGCTGGCGCTGCGCGGCGGCGTGCCGGTTGTCCCGTGCGGCGTGCGGGGCACGGAGCGGGTACACCCCAAGGGCGCCAAGCGGCTGCACATCGCCCGGTTCGATGTCTGGTACGGCAAGCCCCTGCACTTCACCGAGCACCACGGCCGCGAGTCCGACCGCAAGACGCGCCGTCAGGTGACCGACCGGATCGTCCAGGAGATCGGGGCGCTCACCGGGCAGGAGTACGCCGGCATCTACGCGGAGACCGCGAAGAGCCGACTTGCCTGACGGGGCGAGGCTCCTCCCGATGGCAGGGGCCTCGCCGTGTCAGCCGTTGCGGCTGGGGCCCGCCGCCGCATGCGCCCCCTTCGCGGCTCAGCCGCTGATGCCGCCGTCGATCTGGAGCACTTGGCCCGTGATGTACGCGGACCGCTCTGAGACGAGGAAGGCGACGGCGTCGGCGACCTCGGCGGCCGTCCCCGCCCGGCCGAGCGGGATCTGCCGCAGCACCTTGGTCCGCGCCTTCTCGTTCATACCGTCGGTCATGTCCGTGGCGATCAGGCCGGGCGCCACGACATTGGCCCGAATGCCGAACCGGGCAACCTCCTTGGCCAGCGACTTGGTGAAGCCGATGATCCCGGCCTTGGACGCCGCGTAGTTGGACTGCGTGGCGTTCCCGTGCACCCCGGTCACCGAGGAGATGTTGACGATGGCACCACCCTGCTGCTTGATCAGCGGGAAGACCGCCGCGCGGCATGCGTTGTAGGTGCCGGTGAGATTCGTGTCGATGACGCTGTGCCAAGCCTGCGGGCTCATCGTCGCCAGCGGGGCGTCACTGACGATGCCCGCGCTGGTCACCACGGTGCTCAGAGGGCCGAGCTCCTTCTCGCTCGCCGCTACGAAGTCCGCCATGGCCTGCGCGTCCGTCACGTCCACCGCGGCTTCGAACACCCGGCCGCCGTGCTTCTCGGCGAGCCGCTCGATCTGGTCGGCGTCCTCGGGGCGGCTGCGGTAGCAGTAGCTGACGTCGTGCCCCTCGGCGAGCAGGCGCTCCACTACCGCGCGGCCGATGCCGCGCGACCCGCCGGTGACGAGCGCGACCTTGCGATCTCCCGCGGCACTGCTGATGTCCTGGGTCATCACGCTGCCACGGCCTTCTCGGTGAGCAGGTCGAAGACGGACTTGAGGGACCGCACGTCCTGCAGGTTCGCCTCGTTGACCTTCACCTGGTACTTGCGCTCCAGCGTCACCAGGATCTCCATGGCGAGGAGGGAGTCGACGTCGAGGTCCTCCTTGAAGTCGGCGGTGTCGGTTACTTCGTTCACGTCGATGTCGATGACCTCGGCGATGGTGTGGCGAAGGTCCTCAAGGTCCAGGACCGGCGGCGTCTGCGGCATGGGTTTCTCTTCCGTTGTTCGAATGTGGTCGGGTGGGTCAGACCAGGCCTTCGCCGCCGTCGACAGCGATGGTGTTGCCGGTCAGCCAGGACGAGTCGCTGGCGGAGAGCATCACGATCGCCTCGGCGACGTCCTCGGGCGTGGTCGTCCGGCCGTGTGGGTTTCCCTCCGCGGCACGCCGGGCGAGGTCGTCGCTGCCCGGGATGCGCAGCAGTGCGGGGGTGGGCGTCATGCCGGCCCGCAGGGCATTGACCGAGATGCCCGCGGGAGCGAGTTCCACGGCGAGCTGGCGCACATGGGCGCCAAGGGCGGCCTTCGCGGCGGCGACGGCACCGTAGCTCGGCATGGCGTGCTCGTCACCGCGGCTGGTCAGGGTGAACACGCTGGCGCCCCGAGGGAGCAACCCCGCCACGTACAGGTCGCGGACCCAGTAGACGAGGCTGTGCCCCATCACGTCGACGGTCATGTTCATCTGGCGCTGCGTGATCACATCAGGTTGCCCGTCCTGCGGGATGAACGGGAGCAGGCTGCCAAAGGCCAGCGAGTGCAGCAACACCCGCACGCCCTGCCCGTCCGTCAACTCGGCGAGCTCAGCGACCAGGTCGGCGCGGATCTGCGCACTGGCCGCGTTGCAGTTGTGGAAGGAGACCTGGACGCCGGTGTCGCGGAGCTCCGCGATCAGCTCGTTGACCTCGTCCTCGTGGGCGGCGGTGCTGAAGTGGACCCCGAAGATGTTCGCGCCCTCTCGCGCCATGGCCAGGGCGGTGGCCTTGCCCATACCGCTGGAGGCGCCGAGGATCAGGCACCACGTTCCCTTGACAGATGACAGCATTTCTACCTCTTGGTTCGTGCACGTGATCCGCGTTCGGGATCCGTTTTCCGGGTACGCACTTCTGTGCGCGTACGAGGCGTACGCACACCGGATTCTTCGTCCGTGTACAGGAGTTCAGGCCGTGGTGGGGCCCACGGTGTCCGGTGCCGAGACCAGCGCGAAGGCGGTGTTGCCCTCGCGGCCGGCAACGGCCACCACATGGGTGCCGGGTCCGGCCGTGCGCAGTGCGCGGACGAGCAGTTCCACGGGCGTCAGCGCCCCCGCACGCGGCGTGGACAGGGCTTGTGCCACCCGTACCCTGCCGCCGCACCAGGCGCGTACCGAGGTCTCGACGGCGGCGGCGACGGGTGAGCCGTCTGTGACCAGCCGCACGGAGACCGGGCCCGAGCCGGTCGGGCCAGGGGCATGCAGTGCGTCCAACGCCTCTCGCACCGCACGGTCGGCACGCTCGCGGCCCGGCGCCCGGTCCAGGGCAGAGGGCGGCACGAAGCACAGGGCGGTCCGCAGGAGCGCGCCGTCCGCCTTCAGCCCGGCATCGGTGGGGCGCAGGACGAACAGCGCGGCGCCCTCCTCGGGAGTGGCCTTGCCGGAATGGGGGTCGGCCGCCTCGGCCGCTCCGGCGAGGACCACGTCGCCGCGCCCTTCCGCGAGTTCCTGCGCCGCCACGTGCAGAGCTTCGAACCCGGCGACCCGCGGTGAGGTCAACGTCAGGTTGAAACCCTTCATACGGTGCTCGGTGGACAGCTTTGACGCGACCAGGTTGACCGAGAAGAACGGCGTGGTCATCGGGCTGAGCAGCCGGATGCCGTCCTGCCGTACGGTCTCCTCGATTTCGGAGTGCAGGGCCGCCACTGCGCTGTTGGTGCCCACCACAGCCGCCCTCCGCTCCTCGGCGAAGGGCTCCGTCGCGGCCTCGCCCCCAGGGGAGCTCAGGGCCTCGCGAGCGGCGGCCAGGAGGTACTGGCAGGCGTCAGGAAGGTATTTGTAGCCGCGCGGCCCGAGCCGGGTGCGGTAGTCGAACCAGGCCTCGCCGTGCGCGAGCCCGGAGGGCGGCACCACAAGCCCCACGCCCGCGACGGCGGCCTCCGCCACCGTGGTCCCGGCTGTCACAGCGCCTCGCCTCCGAACACCATCGAGAAGTTGCTTCCGCCGAATCCGTACGCACTGAGAAGGGTGTTCACCCCGGACGCCGGGGTCGGTCCGTCCTGCGGCAGCCACACGGGGCAGTCGGGATCCTGCCGGTCGAGGAGTACGTTCGCCGGAACTTCCCCGTGCCGGGCGATCAGCGCCGCGCAGACCGCGGCGAACGCGGCGGCGGCCCCCGCGCTGTGGCCGATGAAGGCCTTGAGGCTGAACAGCGGCACCCTGTCGAGGTGTCCCGCGAATACCTCGCGCAGGACTCGTGACTCCAGCCCGTCGTTCTGCTCGGTGCCAGTGCCGTGCGGGATGACCAGGCCGATGTCCTGAGGCGCGGTCCGGGCCTCGCGCAGTGCCTCCCGCGCCACCCGCACCAGCTGCCCACCTGTCGGGTCCGGTGCGGTGGGGTGGTGGGCGTCGCAGCTCCACGCGCTGCCGCGCAGTCGGCCGTAGCGGCGGCGGTCGCCGGCGGCCCGCGCGGACTGGACGACGAGCATCGCCGCACCCTCGCCGAACACGGTGCCCCGACGGTTCTCGTCGAACGGGCGGCACACCTCGGGGTCGTTGGCACCGAGCCTGCTGAAACTGGACAGCGGCACCGTGCCCAGCGCGTCCGCCCCTCCGACCAACACCGTGTCCGCATCGCCCCGGCGCACCATGCCCATGGCGAGAGTCAAGGCATAGCCGCTGGCGGCGCAGGCATTGCTCACGCTGAGGTTGGTGCCGAACGCGCCGAACTCATCGGCGACCGCCGAGGAGAGGGAGAACATGGGCGACCAGTCGGCCGCGCCGTCGGCTCCGGTGCCTGGGCCGGGCCCGCCGTCGCGTTCCCCGGTCGCGCCCCCCGCTGTGCCCATCACCACGGCCATGTCCGCGATCTCGGCGTCGCTCAGACCTGCGTCGGCGACCGCTTCGCGGGCGGCGTACAGAGCGAACTCCGTTGCGCGGGCCTGCCGTTCGGTGGGCGTCGCCCCCCACGGCCCCATGCCGGTCACCTGGTAGGCCAGGGCGTCGGGGACCCGTTCGGTCAGACCGGGCACGGCTGTCGGACGGCTGTCAGCCGTCCTCAGCCCGGCCCAGAACTCCTCGGCGCCCAGCCCCAGGCAGCTCACGGTGCCGACTCCGGTCACCAGGACGTCAAGGGGGGCAGGGGGGGAGTGCATGCTTGGCTCCCTCTCATGGCAGCTGGCGGTGGCGGAGGCGGACGGGATCGGCGCGGGGCGACCCTCGATGTACCGCGCGAATATGGACGTGGCCGGAGTTCAATTCCAGGGCGATACGTAACCGCGGTACGCATTATTCAGCCAAGTCGAGGCGAGCGTACAGAGTCATCACTAAAACTGGGCTTAATCACTGCTAAGAGGCAGCTTGTCTGCTCCTGAAATGTGTGGCGGATGACTGTGATAGCGGAGCGAAAGGTGATTGTTAAGTTTGGCTTTAGGGCGTCCGGATTATGCTCCTACGCAACAACAAGATGGCACCCGGTGGCGTTTTTATGAACCCGCAGGGCACATCCGGCAGGGGCGCATGAATCAGAGGAGATACCGATGCTCGACAAGGTGATGGACCGGCTGCACGACCCAGCGGTCTACGCCCTCCCCGCGATGGCGCTGCTGATCATCATCGAGTTGGTGGCGATGAAGTTCAGCGACGACGAGGAGCAGACGGGGTACGACCTCAAGGACCACCGGACGAGCATCCTCACAGGCCTCGGCTCGCTGATCTCCTCCACCCTGCTGCGTACCCTGGCCCTTGCGCTGTATCTGTTCGTCTACGAGTACATCGCCCCGTGGCACCTGCCCTCGACGAACTGGGCGACCCTGGTCTTCGTCTTCTTCGGGGTCGAGCTGCTCCTTTACGTCTACCACCGGGCCTCTCACGCGATCCGGCTGATCTGGGCGGGCCACCAAGTCCACCACTCCAGCCAGTACTTCAACCTCTCGACAGCTCTGCGCCGCAAGTGGGCTCAGTGGTTCGAGAAGGCGATCTGGTTCCCGCTGCCTCTCCTCGGCGTGCACCCCGCCCTTGTCTTCTCCATGCATTCGATCCATCTGCTGTACGGGCTGTTCTCCCACACGGAGAAGATCGGCAAGCTGCCCCGTTTCATCGAGTACGTCTTCGTCACGCCGTCCCACCACCGCGTGCACCACGGCACCGAACCCGAGTACATCGACAAGAACTTCGGCAGCATCCTGATCATCTGGGACCGCATCTTCGGCACCTTCCAGCCAGAGGTGCGGCGCCCGACGTACGGCCTGACCAAGCAGATCAACAGCTACAGCATCTGGCACGTCCAGGTGCACGAGTTCGCCACGATGCTCCGCGACGTGCGCCAGGCCCGCACCTTCAAGCACAAGCTCGGTTACGTCTTCGGCCCGCCCGGCTGGAAGCCCGCCGAGGAGCGGAACCGTGAGCAGGGCGGCGACGGCTCCGGACAGCCGGGAGCCACTACCGGAAGGACCAGTGAAGTTCTCGCATGACCGAAGACACCCGATCGGAACTGCGCCCTGACGGGCCGGCGGAACGGCAGCCCGCCGACTCCGCCCGGCGGGGCGTGCGCGGCCACGCGTGGCTGACCCTGGTCACGCTGTCCGTCGGCGCGATGATGGTCTCGCTCGACGGGATGATCGTCACCGTCGCCCAGCCCGCCATGCAGAGCGATCTGGGCGCCGACCTCACGGGCATCCAGTGGGTGACCAACGGCTATCTCCTGACCGTTGCCGCGCTGCTCATCACCGCGGGCAAGATCGGCGACCGCTTCGGCCACCGCAACGGCTTCCTCATCGGCGTCACCGGGTTCACCGCGGCGTCGGTGGCCATCGGCCTGTCCGGGAGCCTGGGCTGGGTCATCGGCCTGCGCATCGTCCAGGGCGCCTTCGGGGCTCTGATGCAGCCCGCCACACTGAGCCTGCTGCGCAGCGCCTTCCCGGCCGAGCGGCTCAACATGCCGATCGCCGTGCGCAGCGCGGTCATCGCCGCGTCCACCGCTGCGGGCCCTGTCGTCGGCGGACTGATCGTCGAACACGCCGACTGGAGCTGGGTGTTCTTCCTCAACGTGCCGCTCGGCGTGATCGCGCTGGTCCTCGGCCTCACCGTGCTGCGCGACGTCCGCGCCGACGGCGCCGCCGGCCGGTTCGACGTCACCGGCATGGTGGTCCTCGCGGGTGCCCTCTGCTCACTCGTCTGGGGCTTGGCCGAAGTCCCGCACAAGGGCTGGGCGGACACCGTCACCCTGCTCGCGCTCATCGCCGCCGCCGTGCTGATCGCCGGATTCGTCTGGTGGCAGGGACGGGCAGCCGACCCGTTGGTGCCGCTGCGGATCTTCCGGTCGGCCCGATTCTCCGTCGGGGTCTTCACGATGGTCGTCATGGGCTTCGTGATGGTCGCGGCCCCCTTCGTCCTCGTGTTCTACCTGCAGAACGTGCTCGGCCTGACACCCGCCCAGTCGGGCATCCGGGTACTTGCGCTGACCCTGCTGATGATCGTCGGTGCGCCCCCGGCCGCCATGTGGATCAGCCGTTCGGGCCCGCGTACCCCCGTCGTGCTGGGCCTCGGTGTGATCGCGGCCGCGATGGCCGCGCTGTCTCAACTGGACGCCGAATCCAGTACGTTGAAGATGACGCTCTTCTTCTTCCTGCTGGGCCTCGGCTTCAGCCCGGTCATGGTCGGCGGCACCAAGCTCGTCATGAGCAGCGCCCCGATCGAACTGTCCGGCGTCGCGGGCGGCATGCAGCAGACTGCCATGCAGATCGGCGGCAGCCTGGGCATCGCCACCGCAGGCACGATCATCGCCGCGCACACCGCGTCGGTGCTGCCCGGCCGGCTCGCGGCCGACGGTATCGCGCTCGCCCCGGAGCATGCCGACGCGGCCGTCCGCAAGGCCGCCGTCGGGCTTCCCCCCGACCTCGGACTCTCCGGGGCCGCACAGGAACTCCTCACCCGGGCCAGCCAGTCGGTGTTCCTGGAGGGCATGCAGTACGCGCTCATCGCCACCGCTGTCGTGGCCGCCGCCGGAGCCCTGGCGGGACTCGCCATCGGCCCCGGGAAGACCGCGAAACAGCAGTGAGCGGGCGGCCCGCACCCCGGGCCGCCCGCACCCCAAGCCTTCCCTCATCAACCGCACCACGTGGGCTGCCCCAACGATGCTGTGCCGCCCCTCACGCACTAGGAGAATCGGCATGAGTGCCGCGACGACACAAGCAAGTCCGGCGAGCGCCACCCCTGCGGCGGACCGTCTGCGCGAACTGTTCGCACGGCCCGGCGTGGTACGCATCGCCGGAGCCCACAATCCGCTCGGCGCCCGGCTCGCCGAACGCGCGGGCTTCGACGGCGTCTGGTCCAGCGGCCTGGAGGTGTCCGCCTCGCAGGGCGTCCCCGACACCGACATCCTCACGATGAGCGAACTGCTCGGCGTGGCCTCCTCGATGGCCGCCGCCGTCGGCGTGCCCGTCGTCGCCGACTGCGACGCGGGTTACGGCAACGCCCACAACGTGATGAACATGATCCGCCGCTACGAGGCGGCGGGCATCGCTGCGGTGTCCATCGAGGACAAGCGCTTCCCCAAGGTCAACAGCTTCATCCCGGGCCGTCAGGAGCTCGCGCCCATCGGCGAGTTCTGCGGAAAGCTCGCCGCCGCCAAGGAGGCCCAGCGTCACCCAGGCCTCATGGTCATCGCCCGTATCGAGGCGCTCATCGCGGGCTGGGGCATGGACGAGGCGCTGCGCCGCGGCGAGGCGTACGCGCGGGCCGGTGCCGACGCCGTACTGATCCATGCCAAGGGCGACTCTCCGGAACCCATCCTCCGATTCCTGCGGGAGTGGACCCTGCCCACGCCCGTGGTTGTCGTCCCCACGACGTACCACACGATCACAGCGACCGAACTGGGCGAGGCGGGCGCCAAGCTGGTCATCTACGCCAACCACGGCCTGCGTGCCGGGATCAATGCCGTCAGCGACACCTTCCAGGCGATCCTGAGGGAGGACCGCACCACCGGCATCGAGGACCGCATAGCCCCGCTGGCCACCGTCTTCGACCTCCAGGGCATGGCCCTGCAGAAGCGCCACGAGGCCGAGTTCATCACCCCCTTCGAGAGCCGGGCGCGCGCGGTCGTCGTACCGGGCGCCGAGGAACCCTCCGCCGAGGCGGCGGTGCTGCTCGACCACCAGAACGCGGCGCTGCGACGCTCCGGCATCGAATCGGTGTCCATCGCCACGTCCGCGGACGCCCCCGCCCAGCGCCCCCAGGACACGGTGGTGCTCGCCGAGCACACCGATGCCGCCGGTGCCGTGCTGGCACTCCCCGCCACCCAGCTGGGGGCCACCCTGCTGCTCTCCTCCGACGCGTACGTCCAGAGCGAGCCGCTGGTCCAGCTGCTGGCCGCCGGAGGCGACGCGGCCGTCCTCGTGGACGTCTCAGCCAACGGCGAGCGCCGTGCCGACGCCCTGCCCCTGCGCCTCAACTCCCGCGTCCACGACGGCCGCAGGGTGTCGGGCGGGGACGGCAGCCGGGTCACCGGCGTCGGTGGGCAGGACGCCGACGGCGAGTTCGCCGGAGCCGCCGCCTTCTCCCCGCAGGGCTTCGCCGCGCTGCGCGAGGCCGCCGACAAGCACCGTGCCAACGGCAGTCGCGCCACCCTCGCCGACCTGCTGGCCGACCTCATCGAGGCCGGGCACCAGGTGGGTGCGGTCGAGATCGGCTCCGGCTGGATGGAGCTGCGCACGGCAGCCGACGCCCGACGCGCCGCCGCACTGCTCGCCGGTCAGGGGGAGGTCCGTTGAGCACCGCTGCCGCGGCCGGTCTCAAGCCGAGCGCCGTCGTGGACCTGCTCCACGACCGCGGTTTCGGCCCGTTCACCGGGGTTCCCTGCTCCTTCCTCGGGCCTGTCATCACCTGCCTCGAAGCCGAGCACCCGCAGGACTACGTCATCGCTGCCAACGAGGGTGAAGCCGTTGCCATCGCGGCCGGTGCGCGCCTCGCGGGCCGCCGCCCCGTGGTCATCCTGCAGAACTCGGGGCTCGGCAACACCGTCAACCCGCTGACGTCGCTCTGCCACACCCTGCGCCTGCCGGTCCTGCTGTTCGTCACCTGGCGCGGCCGCCCCGGCAACCCGGACGAGCCGCAGCACGAGCTGATGGGCGAGATCACCCCCAGCCTGCTCACCACCATGGGCATCCGCAACGAACTGCTCCCCGACGACCAGGCCCGGCTCGCCGAGCGCCTGGACGCGGCGGATGAGCACATGACAGCGACCGGACTGCCGTTCGCCTTCATCGTGCCCAAGGGTGCCATCGCCCCCTATCCGAAGCCCGCCGAGCCCTCGACGAGCGGCCCCGGGCTCATGCTCAGGGCGGCAGCGATCAGCGAGGTCGTCGGGGCGATGGACCCGCGCACGCTGCTCGTCGCCACCACCGGCAAGACCGCCAGGGAACTGGAACGCGACTTCGACCGGCCCGAGAATCTGTACGTCGTCGGGTCGATGGGCTGTGCTTCCAGCGTCGCCCTCGGCGTCGCCCTGCACACCGAGGGGCGCCCGGTCGCGGTCCTCGACGGCGACGGCGCGGCCCTCATGCGGCTGGAGGCGATGGCCACCATCGGCCGTCAGCGGCACACCTCCCTGACCCACATCCTGCTCGACAACGAGGCCTACGAGTCCACCGGCGGTCAGCCCACCGCGTCGGCCGGCGTGGACTTCTGCGCGATCGCGACGGCCTGCGGCTACCGGGCAACGTATGACGTGTCGGACGCGGACGGACTGCGGGACGCGGTGCGGCGCGCACAGCAGGACGGCGGCCCCCAGCTGATCCGGGTCCGCATCGCGCCAGGTTCCGACCCCCGCCTGGGCCGCCCGGCGCTGCGGCCGCCGCAGTCGGCAACCCGATTCATGGAGGCGGTCTCCCGGTGAGCGACACCCTCGGTACCACGCACCCCCGGCTGGTCCTGATGAACCCCGGACCGGTCATCACCGACGACCGGGTCCGTGCGGCACTCGCGGGACCTGACATGTGTCACCGCGAGCCGGAGTTCTCCGAACTCCTCACCCGAGTACGGCACAAGACCACTCTGGCCGCCGGCGGCGACGAGCGGCACACCTCGGTCCTCCTGACCGGGTCTGGCACCAGCGCCGTGGAGGCCGCCATCAGCTCGGCGGTGCCCGCCGACGGGGCACTCCTCGTCCTCGACAACGGCCACTACGGTGAGCGCTTCCAGCACATCGCCGCCGCCCACGGCATCCGGACCCATCGCCTCGAATTCGGCTGGGCCACCCCCCTCGACCTCGCGCAGGTCGAGGCGGCGCTCGCGGCGGACCCGGGGCTCAGCCACGTCGGTGTGGTCCACCAGGAGACCAGCAGCGGCATGCTCAACGACGTGGCCGCGGTCGCCCGGATCGCCCACACGCACGGCCGTCAGGTCATCGTCGATGCCGTCAGCACCATCGGCGCCGAACGCCTCTCGCTCGCCGAGGACGGCATCGACTGGCTCGCGGGCTCTTCCAACAAGTGCCTGGAAGGGGCCCCCGGCCTCGCCTTCGTCAGTGCTGCGAGGGACGCTTTCGAGCGTCTCGGCGGTGCCCAGGGGCGCACCTACTACCTGGACCTCTACCGGCACTACACGGCCCAGGAGAAGGCAACGGCCCCCGCCTTCACGCCCGGCATCCCCGCCTACTACGCCTTCGACGTGGCACTCGACCTCGCCCTCGCCGAAGGGTGGCAGGCCCGCCACGCCCGCTACACCGCCCTCGCCGAGCGGCTGCGCACCGGCCTGGAAACGCTCGGCCTGGAGATCCTGCTGCCGCCCGAGCAGCGGGCCGCCGGACTCACCACTATCCGCATCCCCGCACAGAGCAGCTACACCGAACTCCACCGGGGCCTGCGCGCCGAGGGGTTCGTCATCTACAGCGCCCAGGAGCGGCTGGCCCGGGACTTCTTCCGGCTGTCCACCATGGGCGGCATGACGGAGTCCGACATCGACCGCTTCCTCGACGTACTCGCCTCCCTCCTTGCACCCCTGGTCTGAACCGATTCCGCCCAACCAAATGAGGTAACAGGTGACCACCCCTGACGCGTCGGTCCGGGCCGTGCCGGCCGGACGCTCCTATCGGCTTGCCCTCGTCGGCGGCGGCCCGCGGGCGACGTACGCCCTGGAGAGGCTGTCGGCGACGATCGGCAGGCTCGGCCCCGGGCAGAAGCTCCAGGTGCGGGTCTTCGAACGGACCGGGGAGTTCGGCGCGGGGCAGGCGCACAGCCCCGCGCAGGCGCGCACCAGCTACCTCAATCGGATCGGCTCTCAGGTGAGCTTCGCCGCCGATGGGACCGTCACCGGGGCCGGGCCACTGCGCCCGGAGGCGGAGCGGCCCACCCTCCACGAATGGTGTCGCCGCCGCTTCGAAGCCACCGGCGACCCGGACTTCGACCTGGCACCGGAGGACTGGCCCAAGCGGTATGTGCACGGGCTCGCGCTACGCGACATGTTCGACACGTTCTCCGCCGACCTGCGCCGTCACCCTGGTGCCGAACTCCATCTGCACCAAGCGGAGGTCGTGGATGTCGAATCGTCCGACGACGCGCTCACCGTGGTGACCGCCGACGGCGAACGCCACCCGGCCGACGAGGTGCTGCTACTCACCGGGCACTCCTACCACGATCCGGAGCGGAACCCGGCAGGGCGGCGGCTCGCCAGATCCGCCGCCGCCGGCGGTGCTCGCTACATTCCCCATCCGTACCCGATGGACCGGCAACTCGGCCCGGACCGCTGCGGCCCCGAGGCCGTCGTCGGCTGCGCGGGTATGGGCCTTACCGCCATCGACACCATCCTCCACCTGACTGAGGGGCGTGGCGGCCGGTTCGACGCCGCGCCCGGCAACGGCCTGGTGTACCGGCGCGGTGGCGCCGAGCCCGCGGGCATCGTCGCCTTCAGCGGGTCCGGCCTCTTCACCTTCGCCCGGCCCGACAACCACAAGCCGAGCGACGGCTCCGGCGACCACCAGGGCACCTTCCTCACCCACGAGGCGGTGCGCCAGCTCCGCGTCAACGTCGGCAGCCCCTACCCGGGCGCGAGGGACGAGCGGCAGCCGCAGCTCGACTTCGAGAAGGACGTACTGCCGCTGGTGGTCCTGGAGATGGCCCATCTGCACTACGTCACCCTGTTCGGTCCCGGCGTCGCCATGTTCCTCACCCAGCGGGTCATGCCGGACTATCTCGCGTTCCTGTCCGGGGCCTTGGCCTCCGGCGCGGCTCGCGACTGCCTGCTCGTACCACTTGATAGGGCGGTCGACCAGGTGACCGACGTCCTGGACTCGGTGCTGCGCGGTGTCCACACCGTTGCCGAAGTCCAGCCCTCGGTGTCCTGGCCGGTGCGGGACGCCCTGCTGCACTGGACCCGTGTGGTGTTCGGTTCCCGCGCGGAGCAGGAGGTGCGGCGCTGCGTGGACCGGGCACAGCCGCCGAAGCTCGCGCTGGATGGCCTCACTTCGCCGGTTGCCCTCGAAACCGCCGTCACCGCCAACCGATTCAGCTGGGACGATGCCGTCAGTCCAGTCCGCCCGCAGTCCTGCCCGGAGCAATTCCGGCGCATGGTGAGGGAGTTCATGGAACGTGACCAGCGGTGGGCGGACCAGGGGAACCGGCTGAACCCGCACAAGGCGGCCTCCGACGGGGTCTGGCGCGACCTGCGCGCAGTCATCTCGTACGCCGTGGATGACGCGGGACTGACCGCCGCCTCCCAGCGAACTTTCCTCAACCGCTACGTACGCCATCACAACCGGCTCGCCAACGGGGCCGCCCCCGAGATCATGGCAAAGATCACGGCGCTGATCGACTGCGGGTTGCTCGACGTGGGAGCCGGGCCCGAGGCGCGCGTACGGCCTGACGAGCCGACCGGGCGGGTCGTTGTGGACGGCCCGCACACCGGGTTCGTCCGGCCGGTCGACGTGCTGGTCGACGCCCGCATGCACGCCTTCGACCCGCGGGCGGACGTCCTTCCGCTCTACCGCAACCTCCTCGCGAGCGGCATGGTCCGGCTGTGGCGCAACGCCTCGGCCGACGGTGAGGACTTCGTGCCTGGAGGCCTCGACCTCAGCCCTGAGTTTCACCCCGTGCGTGGTGACGGCAGCATTGAGTCCCGCATCACCGTGCTCGGCGTACCCACCGAAGGAGCCCGCTCCTTCCTCCTGTCAGCGCTGCGCCCAAACGCCGACCACTACGTCATGCGCGACACGCTGACCTGGCTCAACGGGTTCTGGGAGACGGTGGAGACCACCGCCAGGTGAAGCCAATGACAAGAGGCGGCCGCAGGACGTGAAGCCCTCCGGCCGCCTCTTGCCCTTGCGGTTCGGATTCAGTGAGTGCCGGCTCCTGCGCGCGGAAGTGCCCGATCCAAGCCTTCTTCGCGGACTTCGCCACAGCCTTCCGTACGGCCATCTTCGCGACAGGCGACCGCGGTGGCCGCGTAGCCCGGTGCAGCCGCGCCCACCACATGGGCGAGCCACGCCGTTCCGGGGTCTGGCAACTCGGCCGCGATACCGCTCAGACCGGTGCCGCGCGCTTTCACATAGGCCTCGCGCATGGTCCAGATCTGATACCAGCGGACCAGGTAGCCAGGTGGTGGGGTGCGAGCCAGGAGCCCGCGTTCTGCCTCGGAGAACACCCGGTTCGCCAGGCCGGCGGCATTTCCCCGGTCGATGACGCGCTCGATGTCGATCCCCACCCGCACCCCGTGCGCCACAGCGACCGCGACCTGGTCTCCAGAGTGCGACAGGTTGAAGTCGATGCCTTCCGGGTTCTGTTCACGCATGCGCAACTGCCGCCCCTGGGCAGCCAGTTCGGGCCTGCCGCCCCGACCTGTGGCCAGCGGGACCTCGGCGGGGCGGCAATCCAAGTGCGCGGCAAGCGCCCAGCGTGCGAGAGCCCGCCCGGCCGTGAACCGCATCCTCCCGCCGGGAGTGCCGATGCGTGCCGCCTGCTCCGCGTCCGCACGCGAGATGAGCTCCCTCGACGACAGACTGCCGGTGCCGGTGCCGGTGCCGGTGCCGGTGCCGGTGCCGGTGCCGGGCCGGGTGTCGATGTGCGCCACCCAGATCTCCACTCGGCGGCCAAAGGCCGTGAAGGAGTCGGCGCGTGGTGCGCTCAGCAGCACCTCCGAGCCTGTGGTCGGGCTGGTCGTCATCCCTGCACCAAGGTGATGAGGGCCGGCGAGTCGAGTGTCTGGTTGTCGATTCGCGGGCCGCGTACTCGTTGAAGGCCGGGGCGGGCACCACGTTGTGGCGCGCCCCGCGCGGGGCCTCGATTAGTGATGCTAAAAGGGGGCCAGTCGGTCAGCTGCCCACCCGCGAAGAATATTCTCACGGGCTCAATCTTATGCCGCCGGAAGTATTTCATTGTAGTGGGTTACCGGTTCCTGACCGGAGAGGTCCTGGATGGCGCTCATGATCTCATCAGTGACCATCCGCCGAGCCTGAGCGGCAGGGATCGACGGGTCCGATTGTGAAGGCTGCAATGGCTCGCCGAAGCGGACTGTAATTCGCTGGATCCGGGGGATGCGAGCCCCAACGGGCTGGATCCGGTCGGTGCCAATCAGGGCGACGGGTACGACTGGAGCGCCGGAAGAAAAAGCAAGCCAGGCCACCCCAGTACGGCCCCGGTAGAGCTTTCCGTCGCGGGATCGGCTTCCTTCCGGATAGATCCCAAACGCCTGACCGTCGGCCAGGATCCTGCGTGCCAACTCCAGAGAGTCCTGTGCCGCGCGGTGGGTTCCGCGTTCGACGGGAACAGCGCCGAGCGCCGCGAACACGGCAGCTTTCATTCGGCCTGTAGGGCCGGGCTTCCGAAAGTATTCAGCTTTTGCCAGGAACGCGACCGGGCGCGGCGCCACCAAGGGGATGACGACACTGTCGATAAATGAGAGGTGGTTGGAAGCGAGGATGACGGGGCCCTGTTGTGGGACGTTCTCTCTGCCTTCGATTACAGGTCGGTAGATCAGGCGAGCCAGCGGGGCGGCCACCAGTCTCACGGCAGCGTGGAGCAGCACCTTGTTCCTTTGATGTCGGTGGCTGTCAGTTCTTGGATTCTGGCGTGAGACCGAAAGCTTCGAGAGCGACGCCGAGGGCGTCCTCCAGCGATTCGGAATGAGAGGCGCGTGTGATGGAACCGATCAGCCACAGGCGGGTGAAGCCCTGCAGGGCCGACCACAGGGCGGAAGTCAGTAGTCGCTCATCGGTCCCTCGGTGCCAGTTTCCCTCTGATTGTTTAGCCGCGACCAGTTCGACCGACTCTTCGAAGAAGGATCGGCTGATCTTGCTCAACATCGGGTCTGTGGGAAGCAGTAGATCTTCGCGTGACATCAGCTCGTGAAGGCCCCGGTTCTCAACCGCGAACCGAACGTAAGCAAGTGCTGCGGCGTGCAACCGCTCTGCGGCGGTGACGCTTGCTGCGCAATCGTCGATCGCGCGCTGGCGTTCCGCGGCCAACATGCGGTACCCCTCCGCGGCAACGGCTGACAGCAGCGCGGCGCGTCCGGGGAAGTGACGCAGCGGAGCCCCATGAGAAACCCCTGCTCGACGGGCGATGGCCCGGAGTGAGACTGCCTCAATGCCGTCCTCCGACACGATGTCCATGGCGCACGCCAACAGCCGGGTTCTCAGATCGCCGTCCATGTGGCACCTCCCGGTAGACAGTGTCTACCACGACGGTTGACACTGTCTACCGGGGTGGGCTGGGGGCATCAGCCGCCCCCCACTCCACGTGGCGGTCTGGCGCGAACGACTCGTGTCACCCGGCAAGCCGGCCGTGGCCGAGCAACTGAGATACCGGAAGCGCGAGCAGACTTGCGCCCGAGGCGTCGAATTTAGTCAACTCGCTCTGCGATGCCGTTGCGACGCCACAGGAAGCCCTTCACGGTACAAGCCTCAGCAAATCCGCATCCCGATTGAGGGACGGGTCGTGAGAAAGAACGGCCTGGTGCAGACGTTGAACGCGAGGCCCGGGCTCGACTCCGAGTTCTTGGACCAGGGCTTTTCGGATCTGCCCGTACGCCGCGAGAGCCTCGACGGTGCGGCCGGAGCGGTAGAGCGCCACCATGAGGTACTCATAGAGGATCTCCCAGGTTGGATTCCTGGCGATAAGCGAGTAGATGTCGCTGATTATTCCTTTGTGGTTCCCGAGTTCGAGTTCGATTTCGAAGCGCTGGATATGGGTGAACGCGTTTCGCTCATCCAGGCATTGGCCGAGGGTGTCGAAGGCCGGGATGGTGCGCAGGTCCTCAACGGCTCGTCCTCGCCAGAGAGATATTGCGGAGTTCAGTACCTCGGAGGCCTTTTCGTCGCAGTTGAGGGATTTGAGCTCCTCAGCCTTGGAAAGCAGACTCTCGAATTCTCGCAGATCGAGATCGTGGCCGGCCAGGTTGAAGCGGTATCCGGGGGGCTGAGTGGATATCATCGCAGTGCCGTCCAGCCCCAGTGAATGGAGGTATTGCCTCAGCTTGGAAACGTAGACGTACAGGGCAGTCGGCGCGGTCCGGGGCGGTGCGCCCGACCAGAGAGCCTCAGTAAGTCGAGCCGTTGAAACGACTTCCCCGCTGTGGGCGCACAAATAGGCCAGAAGCGAGCGAAGCTTGAGGGCCCTTGGCGCTACCTGCCGGCCGTCTTGAGTCTCTATCTCCAGTGGTCCAAGAATCAGAAATTTCATGCTCTGCCCCCGTTCGGACGCTTTGGCATCGGCGTCCGTTAAAACTTCTCATAATCAAGCGTGTGCCAGGTCCTCCCTCGGAGGATCACGTGATGATCGTGTACTCCTGCGGGCCGGGTCAACCGGCGAGTAGAGATTTGAGGTAGATGTGAGCTTGGCCGCCTTCTCGTGGCGGGGCGTCGGTCGCTCCGGCAGCTCGTGTTCACCCAAGGGGCGCTGCCCTTAAAGGAGTTACTGTTCAGTAAGCCCCTATCATCCTGAATAGGCGCAGGTCAAAAAGGGCGTGGGCGCCCTGGATGTGCGGCTGATGCGGCTGGTTGGGCAGCGGACCCTGCGAAGGATCCCTGAGGCGGGATGACCAAGATCATGGAGAACTCCTCCGCGTATTCTCCGTTTCTCCGTGGCCACCCGCAGAAACCCGGTGACAGCCGGACAGCGCCACACCCGCCCGGGACCCACCAGGGGCCGGCCCGGCGCTTACGCGGGTGCTACCGCCCGCCCGGTATGGTGCTCCGATCAGCAAAAAGGCCCTCCCGAAGGAGGGCCGAACGCCTGGTGGACCTGGGCGCCCCCGGCAGGACTCGAACCTGCGGCCAAGCGCTTAGAAGGCGCCTGCTCTATCCACTGAGCTACGGGGGCCGGATGGGGCCTCGGCGGCCTGGAGCCCCGGGCGGGCAAGGGCGGAGGTCCGGGACGGGTCCCGGGCCGATGACCTTGCCGGGACAAGGATAGGGCTCCTGTCACCTCGTCCCGGTTGCTTCACCTGCGTGGCACGATGTGGAGGTTCGGTGAAGCGAACCGATAATCGCAGGCAGGTGCGAATCATGCAGCGCTTTTGACGCTCGTGGCGCAGGGTGTTGTGTACTCGTTATGCCTGCGTCCCACTCGTCCCATGTGTCCCTTGTGTCCGTTCGGCATGTCCTGGCGGCCTATGGACGCGCGCGGAAGTGGCCATACGCTTCAAAAAGGCGGCAAAATTGGGCATTCTTCGCATGTGGTGACCTTGGACGTACGGCCTCAGCTCATCGACGCACTTTCCGCCCTGCGCGACAGTGTCGCCGCCGTGCGTCTCCCGCTGCCCCTGCCGGGTGCTCCACGCGCCCGCCAGACGCGCAGCGAACTGCTCGCACAGCTCGACGACTATCTGCTGCCCCGGCTCAAAGATCCTGAAGCGCCTCTGTTGGCAGTGATCGGCGGGTCCACGGGGGCCGGGAAGTCCACGCTCGTCAACTCTCTTGTGGGGAGGCGGGTCAGCCAGGCCGGGGTGCTGCGGCCCACCACCCGTACTCCTGTGCTCGTATGCCACCCCGACGACAAGGACTGGTTCGCGGGGGCGCGGGTGCTGCCCGGACTCACTCGCGTCTGGCTGCCGCAGCAGCAGGAGGACGCCGAGGCCGACGAGCTGCCCGGCGGGGACGACGACGGGGCCGTACGCGTCGAGACCGCCACCACGCTGCCCCCCGGGCTCGCGCTCCTGGACGCGCCGGACATCGACTCACTGGTCGTCAGCAACCGCATCCTGGCCGCCGAACTCATCTGCGCCGCCGACGTGTGGGTCATGGTCACCACCGCCTCCCGCTACGCCGACGCGGTGCCCTGGCACCTGCTGCGTACCGCGAAGGAGTACGACGCCACGCTCGTCACCGTGCTCGACCGGGTGCCGCATCCGGTCCTCGCCGAAGTCTCACGGCAGTACGGGGCGTTGCTCGCCAAGGCCGGGCTCGGGGACGTGCCGCGGTTCACCGTGCCCGAGCTGCCCGAGTCCGCCGGGGCCTCGCACGGGCTGCTGCCCGCCACCGCCGTGGCCGCGCTGCGCGCCTGGCTCATCCACCGCAGCCAGGACCCGGCCGCCCGCCAGCAGGCCGTCTTCCGTACCGCGTCGGGCGCGATCGAGTCGCTCAACGCGCGGATGCCGGAGCTCGCCTCGGCCGTCGCCGCCCAGTACGCCGCCGCCGTACGCCTCACCGGAGCGGTCGAGGACGCGTACGCGAAGGAAGGCGCCCGGGTCCGGCGGCGGTTGCAGGCCGGCCAGGTGCTCGCGGGGGACGCGCTCACCCGCTGGCGCGCCCACCCCGGCGGCGCCTCCTCCACCGAACTCCTCGACGCCCTCGTGGACAGCCTCGCCGAACTGCTGCGGTGCGCGGCGGCCGCGGCGGACGAGCGGGTCCGGGAGGCGTGGGCGCGCGAGCCGGCCGCGGGGCGGTTCGACAACGACGTACGCCACGCGGACCCGGAGGACCGGATCGGGCTCGCCGTACGGCGCTGGCGGCGGGTGCTCGAAGAGATGGCCGAGGAGGAAGTGGGGGAGATGGACCGCTCGCTGGCCCCCGACCCCGAGAACGTGGCGGCGCTGCTCGCGGCCGCGCTGCTCGGCGGGCGGCGGGCCAGCCGGGCGGGCGAACGGCTCGCCGAGCGGATCGGCGCCCAGGCCGCTCTGCGGCTCCGCGACAAGGGCGGCGAGCTCGTCACCGCCTACATCGACCATGTGCTCGGCGCCGAACGCGAGCGCCGGCTCGCGCCGCTGGACGTCCTTGAGGTGACGCCCGAGCCGCAGGCCGGTCTGATCGCCGCGCTGTCCCTGGTGCAGAAGGAGAGGAGAGCGGCATGACGCAGGAGACCGAGGACCGCTGGGCGGACGGGTTGATCGCGCGGCGCGCCGCCGAGCCCGGCGAGCTGACACCCGACTCCGAGGAGGAGGAACCCGAGGACGAGTTCGAGCCCATCGGCGGGCCGTACGTCGGTCCGGTGCGCGGCCGGCTCGACGCGCTGCGCGAACTGGTCGGGCTCTCCCGCACCCGGCTCGACGCCCAGGCGCTCGCCGAGGCCGGGCGGGTGCTCGACGAGGCGTCCGCGCGCCAGCGGCTCTCCGCGCGGCACACCGTGGTCGCCATCGCGGGCGCCACCGGAAGCGGCAAGTCCACTCTCTTCAACTCCCTTGCCAAAAGCCAGATTTCGGACACCGGGCTGCGCCGCCCGACCACCGGCGCACCCATCGCGTGCAGCTGGACCGACGGCGCCGCCGGGCTGCTCGACCGGCTCGGCATCCCCGGCCGGCTGCGCCGCCGCCCGCTCGACAGCGCCGGTAGCGACGGCGGCGACCTGGAGGGCCTGGTCCTCGTCGACCTCCCCGACCTCGACTCGGCGGTCGTCTCGCACCGCCACGCGGCCGAGCGGGTGCTCGCGCTCGTGGACGCGATCGTGTGGGTCGTGGACCCCGAGAAGTACGCCGACGCCGGGCTCCACGAGCGCTATCTGCGCCCCCTCGCCGGGCACGCGGAGGTCAGCTTCGTCGTGCTCAACCAGGTGGACCGGCTGCCCGGCGAGGCCGCCGACCTGGTGCTCGACGATCTGCGCCGGCTGCTCGACGAGGACGGCATGGCGCTCGGCGAACACGGCGAGCCCGGCGCCTCGGTGCTCTCCGTGTCCGCGCTGACCGGAAAGGGCGTCGGCGAACTCCGCGAGCAGCTCGGCCGGTTCGTACAGGAACGCGGCGCCGCGGCCCGCCGCCTGGCCGCCGACGTGGACGCGGCCGCCGCCGAACTGCGCCCGCTGTACGTCGCGGCCGGCCGGCCCGGGCTCGACGAGCGGGCCCGCAAGGACTTCGCGGACCGGCTCGCCGCGGCGGTCGGCGCCTCGGCCGCGGGCGAGGCCGCCGAACGCGAGTGGCGCCGGGGTGCCCAGCGCGCGTGCGGGACTCCGTGGCTGCGGCTGTGGCGCTGGTGCGGCCGGCTCCGCGTCCCGGCCGTGCAGCGTCCGGGCTCCGATGTCCAGGTCGAGGAGCAGGTCACGGCACGTCAGCGGGTCGAGCAGGCGGTCCGTATGGTCGCCGACGAGGCCTCTTCCGGGCTGCCCGCACCCTGGGCGCAGGCCGTGCGCGAGGCCGCCGTGCGCGGCGCGGAGGGGCTCCCCGAGGCCCTGGACGAACTCGCTGTACGAGAGGACGTCGAGCGCGGCACCTCGCCCCGGCCGCCCTGGTGGCCGGCCGCCGTGCTGGTCCAGATGTTCATGACGGGCCTTCAGGTCGTGGGCGGGCTCTGGCTGCTCGGCCAGATCGTGGGGGTGCTGCAGCCGGGGCTCATCGTTCCCGCGTTCGTGATGCTGGGCGGGATCGTCGGCGGGCCGCTGGTGGAGTGGGCGTGCGCGGTGGCGGCGCGCGGCCCCGGGCGGCGCTACGGCCAGGAGGCCGAACGCCGGCTCCGGGAGGCGGCGGCGGCCTGCGGCCGGGCCAAGGTGCTCGATCCGGTGGCCACGGAGCTGTTGCGGTACCGGGAGGTGCGGGAGCAGTACGCGGTGGTGGCGGGGGCGGGCGGGTGAGCGGGTTTTCCACAGCGGGGCGGTAGTCCACAGGCTCCGGCAGGGACTCCCCGTCCGGTCCAGCATGGAGATCGACAGCGCAAGGGTTCGATCGGGTGCCGGGCCGGGCGGGGCTTTTCATTGCCCCTTTCCCGCTCCGCGTACGAGGGACCGGGCCCACGGGTTCTATCGAGTACGGGGGTTGAGGGCAGTGAACGAGACGATGGTGACGCTGGTCGGCAATGTGGCCACCCAGGTGGAGTGGCGGGAATCGGCGACGGGCGGGGCGGCGAGGTTCCGGCTCGCGGTGACCGCCCGCCGCTTCGACCGGGAGAAGCAGTCCTGGGTCGACGGAGCCACCAGCTTCTACACGGTGTGGGCGGGGCGGGCGCTCGGGATGAATCTGACGGGCTCGGTAGCGATCGGCGAACCGCTGGTGGTGCACGGCCGGTTGAAGGTGCGGGACGAGGAGCGGGGGGACGGGCCGCGCAGGTTCTCGGCGGACGTCGACGCGGTGGCGATCGGGCACGACATGTCGCGGGGGACCACGGCGTTCCGGCGGGTGTTCAAGGGCGAGGCGGGACCGGTCGAACGGGCCGGGGCCCAGGGCGCGGAGGGCGGCCCGGCGCCCGGCCGCGCACCGGCACCGTCCGGCGGAGGCCGGCCGGTTTCGGCCAATGATGTCCCGGCAGTGGTATGGGAATCGGCCACTTCCACCGCTCCGGCGACCGCCGCGATGGGCGCCTGAGCGGGGGCACTTGAGGAACGGGGGAAGGGGAATGAAAAGATGGTTGAGCAGTGAAGGTGTCCCGAAACTCCCTTTCTGTACCGGTGATTTGTCGATAAGACCAGGCGCCACACGTGCTTCGGGATAACGATTCCGAATCAGAATGCTTATCTGATGGCATCGCTGCGGATCGTTGACTTCCGTATCCCTAGGATTCCCGCGTACTCACGGGGCACTTGAGTCTGCCGGTGAGGCACTTCCCCCACGCGCACCTCTGTGCACGCGCATCACATGCGAAAGTGCCTCGCCCGAAGGGGAATTCTGTGTTTTCAGCCGTTCACGGGCGTACCGCCCGCAAGCGGGGTGCTCTGCGCCTCGCCACCGCCACAGCCGTCTCGGGACTCGTCGCGGCCGGTGCGATAGCCGGCGCCGGTGCGGCCGTCGCGGACACGCCTGACCAGCAGGGCCAGGGCGGCGCGACCGCCACCATCCAGGGCCTGGAGCCCGGTTCGTTCGCCGGTGCCGTCATCACCGGTGACAACGGCTACCAGGAGAAGGTCTCCGCCGGCCTGTTCCGGATGAACGTCGACGGCGGCGGCACGCTGCGCACGTACTGCATCGACATCCACAACCCGACGCAGCGCGAGGCCCAGTACCGCGAGACGCCGTGGAACGGCACCTCGCTGGCGAACAACAAGGACGCCGGCAAGATCCGCTGGATCCTGGAGAACTCCTACCCGCAGAAGAACGACCTCGGCCAGCTGGCCAAGGACGCGGGCGTCACGGGCAAGCTCAGCAACGGCGAGGCGGCCGCGGCCACCCAGGTCGCGATCTGGCGCTACTCGGACCACGTCAAGGTCGACGCGGCCGACAAGGACGCGCAGACCCTGGCCGACTGGCTGTTCAAGAACGCGAAGGTCGTCGAGGAGCCCAAGGCCTCCCTGACGCTCGACGGCGCGTCGGTGGCGGGCAAGGCCGGTCAGAAGCTCGGCCCGGTCACGGTGCACACCAACGCCGACAAGGTGACGGTGACGCCGTCCCAGGAGCTCCAGGCCGCCGGCGTCAAGATCGTCGACAAGGCGGGGAAGACCGTAAGCTCCGCCGCCAACAGCAGCCAGCTCTTCTTCGACGTGCCCGCGGCCGCCCAGCCGGGCGCCGGCTCGCTGCGTCTGTCGGCCACCACCCAGGTGCCCGTCGGCCGCGCGTTCGCCAGTGACTCCAAGAGCCAGACGCAGATCCTGGCCGGCTCCAGCGACTCGACGGTCAACGCCGAGGCCAAGGTGACCTGGGCCAAGCAGGGCGCCATCCCGGCCGTGTCGGTCAAGAAGGACTGCGCCAAGGGCGGCGTGGACATCACCGTCACCAACAAGGGTGACGAGGCCTTCCCGGTGACCGTCGGTGGCAAGACCATCGCGACGGTTCCGGCCGGCGGCTCGAAGTCCGTTCTGTTCCCCGTCGCCGAGGACCAGAAGTACGACTTCACCATCGCGGGCCAGCACTTCTCCGGTGTCCTGGACTGCAAGACGGCGGGCACCGGCCCGGCCCCGTCCTCGAAGCCCAGCCCCGCCTCGGCCGGTGGCAGCTCGACCGGGACCAACGGCGGCACCAACCTGGCCGAGACCGGCAGCTCCAGCGCCACCCCGGTGATCGCCGGCTCGGCGATCGCCCTGGTGCTGCTCGGTGGCGGCGCGGTGTTCTTCCTCCGCAAGAAGAAGGCCGCCGGTCAGTAAGCGAGCGGTAAGAGCAGGAAGCTGAGCTCAGCAGGAGCACGTTCCGAGCTCAGAGTGAGTGCCCGGTGACGGGCGGCGGCCCCGGTGCGCATCGCGTACCGGGGCCGTTTCGTCATACCGGGCCACCCCGCGGACGGCAGGACAAGCGGGCAGGTCAGGGGTGCCCGGTGATACGGGTTTCCCCCCAGGGGTAGCCGTCAGGCAAGATGGGGTGTATCTGCCCACCCATCGATCTGCCGGACGGTTTCTCTTGGCTGAGTACATCTACACCATGCGCAAGACGCGCAAGGCGCACGGCGACAAGGTGATCCTGGATGACGTCACCTTGAACTTCCTGCCCGGCGCGAAGATCGGTGTGGTCGGCCCCAACGGTGCCGGTAAGTCCACCGTTCTCAAGATCATGGCGGGGTTGGAGCAGCCCTCCAACGGCGACGCCTTCCTGTCGCCCGGGTACAGCGTCGGCATCCTCATGCAGGAGCCCGAGCTCGACGAGTCGAAGACCGTACTGGAGAACGTCCAGGACGGCGCCGCCGAGGTCATGGCCAAGCTCAAGCGCTTCAACGAGGTCGCCGAGCTCATGGCGACCGACTACTCGGACGCGCTGCTCGACGAGATGGGCAAGCTCCAGGAGGACCTGGACCACGCCAACGCCTGGGACCTCGACGCCCAGCTGGAGCAGGCCATGGACGCCCTGGGCTGCCCGCCCGGCGACTGGCCCGTGGTCAACCTCTCCGGTGGCGAGAAGCGCCGCGTGGCGCTCTGCAAGCTGCTCATCGAGGCCCCGGACCTGCTCCTCCTCGACGAGCCCACCAACCACCTCGACGCCGAGTCGGTGAACTGGCTGGAGCAGCACCTCTCGAAGTACGCGGGCGCCGTGGTGGCCGTCACCCACGACCGGTACTTCCTGAACAACGTCGCCGAGTGGATCCTGGAGCTCGACCGCGGCCGCGCCCTGCCGTACGAGGGCAACTACTCCACGTACCTCGACAAGAAGGCGGCCCGCCTGAAGGTCGAGGGCCGCAAGGACGAGAAGCGCGCCAAGCGGCTCAAGGAAGAGCTGGAGTGGGTGCGGTCCAACGCCAAGGGGCGCCAGACCAAGTCCAAGGCGCGTCTGGCCCGCTACGAGGAGATGGCCGCCGAAGCCGACAAGATGCGGAAGCTGGACTTCGAGGAGATCCAGATCCCGCCGGGCCCGCGTCTGGGCTCGATCGTGGTCGAGGTCAACAACCTCTCCAAGGCGTTCGGCGACAAGGTCCTCATCGACGACCTGTCCTTCACGCTGCCGCGCAACGGCATCGTCGGCGTCATCGGCCCGAACGGCGCCGGCAAGACCACGCTCTTCAAGATGATCCAGGGCCTGGAGACGCCGGACTCCGGCGCCATCAGGGTCGGCGAGACCGTCAAGATCTCCTACGTCGACCAGTCCCGCGCCAACATCGACCCGAAGAAGACCCTCTGGGCGGTCGTGTCGGACGAGCTGGACTACATCAACGTGGGCCAGGTCGAGATGCCGTCCCGCGCGTACGTCAGCGCCTTCGGCTTCAAGGGCCCGGACCAGCAGAAGCCGGCCGGCGTGCTCTCCGGTGGTGAGCGCAACCGCCTCAACCTGGCGCTCACGCTCAAGGAGGGCGGCAACCTGCTGCTCCTCGACGAGCCCACCAACGACCTCGACGTCGAGACGCTCTCCTCGCTGGAGAACGCGCTCCTGGAGTTCCCCGGTGCCGCCGTCGTGATCTCCCACGACCGCTGGTTCCTGGACCGAGTGGCCACCCACATCCTCGCCTACGAGGGCGAGTCCAAGTGGTACTGGTTCGAGGGCAACTTCGAGTCGTACGAGAAGAACAAGATCGAGCGCCTCGGTGCGGACGCGGCCCGCCCGCACCGCGCCACGTACAAGAAGCTCACCCGGGGCTGAGTGTCAGTGGCCCGTCATATCTACCGCTGCCCGCTGCGCTGGTCGGACATGGATGCCTTCGGGCACGTCAACAACGCGGTCTTCGTCCGGTACCTGGAGGAAGCCCGCATCGACTTCATGTTCCGGCTCGCGCCGGGCGACGGGTCGCCGTCGTTCCAGGGCGGGTCCGTCGTGGCCCGGCACGAGATCGACTACAAGCGGCCCCTGGTCCACCGGCACGAGCCGGTGATCATCGAGTCGTGGGTGACGAAGATCGGCGCGGCGTCACTGACCATCGCGTACGAGATCAAGGAGCCCGGCGAGGGCGGTCTGGTGTACGTCGCCGCGGCCACCGTCGTCGTGCCCTACGACCTGGCGGCGGGCCGGCCGCGGCGGATCACCGCCGAGGAGAAGGTCTTCCTCCGGGAGTACCTGGACGACGGCACGCGCGACGACGGGCAGGAGCGGGCGGCGGCATGAACGCCGTGCTGCGGTTCGACGATGCCAGGGAGGCGGCGGATCTCGCCGCCTTCCTCGGCCGGCTGATCCACTACGACCGCGCCGCCGCGGTCCGCCTCCAGGCGGGCGGCGGCGCGCTCGCCGTGTTCGGCCGGCCGCCCTCCTTCGAGGTGCTCGCGATCCGCACGGCCCGGCTCCAGGACGACTCCGTCGCCCTGGACGTGACCGTCTCCGCCGGTGAACTCCTCGAATCCCTCGATGAGTTGAGTGCCAGCACGAACGTGCCCGAGGCCGTCACCGGGCCGCCCTGGGCCGGAGTCCTTCCGCCGCGCGGCGGCTGGCGGCCCGTGCCGGGGCTGCCCGAACCCGAACAGATGCGGGGCGCGGTCGCGGCCGCCGTCGCTGAATTCCGTGCCCGGGACGAGGCACTGCCCGAGGAGCGGCGCACCCGCGCCGAGCGCGAGCTGATCGGGCGCGAGATCTGGTCCCGCACGCTCGGCTCCACCGAACTGCCGCTGCGGGCCGTGCACGCGGCCCAGTCGCTCGGCTTCCTGCGGCCCGTCCGCGCACTCGCCTCGGCGGGCGCGCCCTCCGCGCCCGAGCAGGTGGCCCTGTTCGCCTCCGGGCCATGGCTTCGCCTTCGCACGCCGTACGGGTCCGTCGCGCTGCGCAGGGCCGGTCTCGGCGGGCTGAGCGTCACACCCGCCTGAGCCGCACCCGCCTCACACCCCTGAGCGTCACGCCTACCCGGGCCTCGTGGCCCAACTGCCCTGCCCCGTACGGGAGTTACTGCTCGTCGGGCCAGATCTGGATGTGGTCGGACTCCAGCTCCAGGGCCACCCGGTGCTCCATGCTCAGGGCGCGCGTGTACTCCGCCGGGAGCTGAAGGCGCCCGGCCCGGTCGAGCATCGCGTACTCGCGGGCCACCAAGGACTCCTCGCCCGTCGCCTCGTCGACCTGGGTGCGGCGCAGGACCTCCGTCGAGGTGCGGCCGTCCCGGATGGCCACCGTGCGACGGACCTCGCTCGCCACGGCCTGGTCGTGGGTGACGATCACGATCGTCGTGCCCAGCTCCTCGTTCGCCGTGCGGAACGCCGCGAAGATCTGCTCGCCCGTCGCCGAGTCCAGCTCGCCCGTCGGCTCGTCCGCGAGCAGTACGGACGGGCTGTTGGCCAGCGCCACCGCGATCGCGACGCGCTGCTGTTCGCCGCCCGACATCTGATGGGGGCGCCGGTCGCGGCAGTGCGCGACCTCCAGCATCGTCAGGAGCGAGTCGGCCCGCTCGGCCTTGCGGCGCTTGGACAGACCGCGCTTGAGCTGCATCGGCAGGGCCACGTTCTGGATCGCCGTCAGGTACGGCAGCAGGTTGCGGGCGGTCTGCTGCCAGACGAAGCCCACCACGTCGCGGCGGTAGCCGAGCCGGGCCCCGGAGTCCATGGTCAGCAGATCGCGGCCCGCCACCCTGGCGGCTCCCGCCGTCGGCACGTCCAGGCCCGCCAGGATGTTCATCAGCGTCGACTTGCCGCTGCCCGACGCCCCGACCAGGGCCATCAACTCGCCCTCGGTGACCAGGAGATCAAGACCCTGGAGGGCCTGCACCTCCACGCCGTCGGTCGTGAAGACCCGTACCAGACGGTCGCAGGCGATCAGCGCGTCGTGGCCGTAGGCGGGCCGGTCGCGGTGGGCCGTGGCCCGGCGCTCCAGGTCTTCGAGCGATGTGGTGGTCATCGAGCGTCTCCTGCCCTGAGTTCGGTGATGGATCCGCGGCGGCCGCTCCACCAGGCCTGCGCGGCCGCCACACCCGCCGCGAGCAGCACCACGCACACGGCGGGCAGCAGCAGTGACAGCGGGTCCGCGCGCAGCTCGGAGCCGACCGGCGCCAGAGTGCTGCTGGTGGCGAGCGCCAGGCCCGCCAGGTCGATGCCGGGTGCGAGCAGCACGATCGACGCCCAGCCGGTGAGCGCGCCGCCCACCGCCGCGAGGAACGCCGGCGGCAGCGCCTCCAGGACGAGCAGGGTGCGGCCCTGGCGGCGGGTGAGGCCCATGGTGCGAAGGCGGGCCAGGAGCGCGGAGCGTTCCGGGGCGCCGCGAAGGAGTGAGAGGAGCAGCGCGAGGACGGCCAGGCCCGCGCCCGCGGCGACGGCCGCCGCGTAGATGCGGCCGGCACCGTTCTGGAGCGGCGAGTCGGCGTACTCCTGCCGCGCCTCCGCGCGCAGCCGGACGCTCACATGGCCGCTCACGGCCGTCTTGCGCAGCGCCTTCGCGTCGATGGACGTTCCGCCGACGAGCAGCGCGGTCGGGTCCTTCGCGCCGAGACCGGCGGTGTCCACCAGGATGAAGTCGCTCTGGGGTACGGCCGCCGAGCCGTTCTGCGCGGCGACCACCTTGATCGTCACGTCGTAGCCCGCGACGCGCAGCTTCACCGGCTCCTTGCCGAGGCGCTGGGCCACCGAGGGCGAGGCGACGGCGGGCAGAACCGCCTTGCCCTGAGCCCCTGTCGGTGCCTTGAGCCGGTCGGACGGGACGCTGAGTGCGGTGCCCGCGGTCAGCTTGGCGTACGTGTCCGGGTCCACGCCGGCGACCGCGGTCCTGTCGTCGTCCGGGAGCTGGACGGAGTACTCGATGTGGACGGGGGAGACGCCCCGGACGCCCGGGACCCGGGCGACGCGTCCCGGCAGATCACCGGGCAGGGACAGGTCGCTGTCGACGCGGGCGGCGGTGCCGGTCGCGTACAGCGCGGCCCGGTCGCGGGCGTCGGCGGCGCCCGCCAGGACCGAGCCGCCGAACGCGGCCGTCGTCAGCGCCGTGAGCAGGGCGAGCAGCGGAAGCACGCCGCCGCCCGAGGCGCGCCCCGCGCGGGCGACCGACAGGAAGCCGACGGTGCTGCGCAGCCGGGCCGCCGGGCGGGCCGCCCAGCGCAGCGGCAGCGGGTAGAGCCGGATCAGGACCAGGGCCGCGATCACCCCGATCAGCACCGGGGCCGCGCTGACCAGTGAGTCGGTGGAGCCCCCGCCGGTGCCGCGACGGCGCAGCGCGAATACCGCGCCCGCCGCGAGAACGAGCAGCGTCAGCTCGGCCATCGTGCGGCGCGGAGAGGCTTTCTCCCGTACGAGATCGGCGCGTTCGGCGGCCGAGCTGACCGTGCGGTGGGTCAGGGCGGCGCGCACCGGCAGGGCGAGGCAGCCCAGCATCGCGACCCCGCCCGCCGCCGCGAGTGCGGGGCCGAGGCGGCCGTGCGGCACGGCGAGCACTGCCAGGAGCAGGCCGAGGGCCGCGGCCGGGACCACCACGACGGCGCTCTCCGCGAGCAGCCGGCCGGCGATCTGGAGCAGCGAACCGCCGCGGGCCCGCAGCAGGGCGAGCTCGGCGGTGCGCCGGGCCGCGGCGAGGCCGCCCGCCATCAGGAGCACCACCGCCGCCACGGTCGCGGTGCCGAAGCCCGCGACCGCGACCACCGGGGTGATCGAGTCGCGCACCGTCGCATACGAGAGGAGCACCCGGTCCAGCTCGGTGTACACGGTGGTCGAGACGGAGAAGACGGTGCGGATCCTCGTGAGCGCGGGGCCGCTCTGCACGGACGCGACCGCCGCCTTGAGGTCATCGAACTGACGAGCATTCACATCAGCGCTGTCCGTGGCGAGTTGGGCGTACGCCTGCGGTTTTCCGTTGGTCGCGAGCAGGGCCGGGGCGGCGCCCGGCGCGAGCAGCAGACCGGCGTGCCAGTACCTCTTGCGGTCGGGGTCGGTGCCCGGCACCGGCGTCAGCTCGGGCGTGCGGAGCACCGGCAGGACCGACCAGTAGCCGGTCTCCGGCAGCAGCGGCGCCACGATGCCGGTCACCTTGAACACCAGCTCGGGGCGGCCGAGCCCGTCCACGTGCAGCACCGAACCCGCCTTGATGTTCAAGGTCCTGGCGGTGGCCTCGGTGACGGCGACCTCCGCCTCGGCCGACTTCTGGTCGGCCGATCCGGCGGGCAGCCGGCCCGACACCAGGCGCGCGTGGGCGGCCAGGTCCGACTGGGTGGCCACGGTGAACTGCGGCGGCAGCCCCCGCGGCCGGGGCAGGTACGGCTCGTCGGACTCCAGCTTCTGGGTGGTCCGCAGCCCGTACGCCGACTGGGAGAGGTCGGTCGTGAGCGGGGCGGGCACGTTCTGCACCACCGCGTCGAAGCGCCGCCGCATCTCCGCGGGGGAGACCAGCGCGGCCCGCTGCTCGTCGGACAGGGCGAGACCCGGTGCCCCCGCGACGAACTGGAGGGCGGTGCGACCCGGCGCGGCCGTGGCGACGGTGCGGCGCAGCCCGTCGTCCTCGTACGTGTCGATGCCGCGCGGGTAGGCCGCGGCCAGCCACGCGGTCAGCAGGACCAGGAGGGCGAGGGCCGCCGCGGCGCCCGGCGTGGTCCGCAGCCGGGTGCGCACCCAGGGCGCAACTGCCTTGCCGGACATGTCAGTTGCCCCCTTGGTGCCGCAGTGTGACGGCCGGGTCGGTGCGGCGCAGCGCGATCGCCGCGACGATGAGCAGCGGCACGGCGGCGACCCCGGCGAGCAGCAGTGCCACCCGGCCGGCCGGCAGCTCGACCAGGACCGCGGGCACCGGCTGGGTCGCCTGGTCGGTCAGCACGATCAGCGGCACCACCGCTCTGGTCAGTACTTCGCCGAGGCCGAGCCCGGCCAGCAGGGCGATCGTGATCAGCACGCCCTGTTCGGCGGCGATCAGCCGGGCGAGCTGGCGGCGCGGGGTGCCGAGCGCGCGCAGCACGCCGAACTCCTGGCCCCGCTCGCGCAGCGACCCGGCCGCGCTCACCGAGAAGCCCACCGCCGCGAGCGCCGCCGCCACGATCGACACGGCCGCGAGCGCGGACTGCGGGCCCGCGCCCAGGGGGTCGTCGCCCAGCTCCTTGGCGATCTCCGCACGGGACACGATCTGCGCGGGGTCGGCGTCGGGGCGGGATTTCAGCGCCGCCACGGCCGCGGCCGAGCGGCCCGGCGCGGTGGCCAGCCACCACTCGGTGGCGGGCAGGCCGTCGCCCTTGTCCTGGAGGACCCGGTTGACGGCCCGCAGGTCGACCAGCAGCCCCCCGCCGTCGAAGGCGGCGGCGACCGGGGGCGCGGCGGCCCGCCCGACCGCGCCGCTGCCGGTGGTCGGCAGCTGCTTGAGGCGGGCTACGAGCTTCACCTTGACGCTCTGGCCCGCCATCGGCACGTCGATGGTCTGCCCGACCTTGCTGCCGCTGGACTGAAGGAACCTGTCGTCGGCGACGGCGGTCGGCGCGGGCGGCGCGGGACGGGGCGCGGCGAGCCGCACGGTGCGGGTGACGGACGCCTCGCCCGTCTGCCAATTGGTCTCGCCGGTGAGGTCCTGGCTGTCGGCCTGCCAGCGGCCGGCCGACGTCACGGCCACGGAGGTCTCCTTGCCGCCGGGGCCGGTGGCGCGCAGCCCGTCCAGGGCGATCGCCTGCCGCTCGGCCGCGCCCGCGGGCAGCCCGCGCACCACGTCGAGGCCGGTCAGGAGCAGGGGCCCGGCGGGGCGTCCCGCCGGCCGGCCCGCGGCGGCGGACAGATCGAGGCCGAGAGCGTGCGGCCGGCCGTCCGACGGCAGCTTGCCGAGGGCGAACCGGAACCGCATCCCGAAGCGGTCCTCCAGGGTCGCCGTCACCGTGCCCGGCGGCCCGCCCGGGGCGCCGCCGGTCAGCCGCAGGTCGAGGCCGATCCGCTCGGTGTCCTCGGGGAGCGCGACACCGGCCGGGCTGGCCTGCTTCGGCGTGAGCGCGGCGAGCAGGTCCTTGCCGGACCGGCCCGCGAGGTCCTCGCGCAGCAGGAAGCCGTCCGCGTGCCGGGTGTCGAGGGCGAGCACGGTGCCCGAACGCCCGCCGCTCAGCGGCATCGAGCCGCGCGAGGCGGGGGCGACCGCGCTGACGCCGGGGACCGCGTCGTACGAACCGGCCTGGCCCAGCGGGCTGATGGTGGAGCCGAGCACCCGGATGTCGGTGCCCGCGCGGAAGTCTGCCTGGTCGCTCTGTGAACGGTTCCAGGTCGACGCCTGGCCGAGGGTGAGCAGGCCCATCGCGATGGCGAGGATCAGGAGCAGCACCGGGCCCGCGCCGCGCAGCGGACGGCGGCTGAACTGCCAGCCCGCCAGCGCCGTCGGCAGCCCGCGCCCACCCGCCGCGCGCCGCTCGGCGAGCCTGGCCGCGGGCGGCAGCAGCCGCAGGACCAGGACGGTCCCGGCGAGCAGGGCAAGCGCGGGCGCCGCCACGAGGAGCGGGTCGACGCCGAGGCCGCCCGAGGCGTCGGTGTTGATCGCCCCGGAGCCGGAGGTCTGCCGGTCGAGCTGCCAGTAGGCGACCCCGGCGATCACCAGGAGCCCGATGTCGGCGCCCGCCCGGACCGGCGCGGGCAGCGCCCCGTCCCGGCCGCCCCGGCCGAGCCGGCCCGCCGAGAGCGCGGGCGCCACCACGGCGGCCGCACAGCCGAGCGCGACCAGGACGGCGACCAGCCACACCGTGGAGGTGGCCGAGGTGTCCAGATGGAGACCGGCCCGCGCGAGCGCGCCCCGCCCGGCGAGCAGCCGGGTCAGCGGGCCCGCGAGCAGCGGGGCGACCAGCGCGGCCGGCACCGCGAGCAGTAGCGCCTCGGCGGCCGCGAGCCGGGCGATCTGGCCCCGCGATCCGCCCCGGGCCCGCAGGAGTTCGGTCTCACCGGACCGCTCGCTGCTCAGCAGCCGGGCCACGAGGAGCAGCGCGTAACCGGCGAGCAGCACCAGCTGGAGCGCCACGATGAGCAGCGTCGAGCGGGACACCAGCAGGGAGCGCTCGGCCCGGTCGAGGATCTCCGGAAGCGAGGTCACCGCGGTCGCGTTGCCCCCGAACACGGGCTGTTTCACCAGGGACTTGGGCCCGTCGGTGGCGGCCGAGCGGAGCCGGTCCATCCGGTCGACGCCGATCCCGGAGAAGTCGGCGGAGGCCAGCCACGCGCTCTGGCCCGCGCTGACCCGGCCGCCCGCGAGCACCGAGCCGTCGGCGAGCAGCGGCCCGTACGTGGTGAAGTCGAGCTTGCGCATGCCGCGGCCGCCGAGGTCGTCGAGGCGCCAGTACGCGTCCGAGACGTCAACCGCCTTGTAGACACCGGTGATTCGGGCGGTGACGGCCGGGCCGTCGAGCCGGTCGGTGAGCGAGAGCGTGGCCCCCGGGCGCAGATTGAGCCGTCCGGCCGCGGACTCGGGCAGGGCGACCTGGATCTCGGGGGAGCTGTCGGCGGCGGGCCAGCTGCCCGCGGTGAGGCGGACGCGCGAGCGGTCGATCGCGGCGAACAGGGTGAGGTCGGGATCACCGCCGCGGGCGTCCGGCGATTGCAGGGAACGCGGCAGGGCGTACGGTCCGGACTCGGTCAACTCACTTGTGGTGACCGGGAGTTGGTCGAAGACGGCGCGGGCTCCGGTGCGCACCGCATCCGCCGCCGCCTCGCGCCGGTCCGGCTTGACCTCGGACTTGACGGCGAGAGCCGCGGGCGCGGCGGACCGGGTGGCCAGCGTGTGGCGCAGGGCCGCGTCCCCGATGGACCCGGAGAACGTCGCCAGGGCGGCGAGCACCGACGTGGTGAGCAGCACCGCGAGCAGCGCCGCGATCAGCAGCAGCCGGTGCGCGCGCACCCGCAGAAAGACGAACCCCGGCACACGGCCCCCCTCGGTGGCTTTTAGGCCATCCCCCCGAAATGTGCCCAGATGCTTTCAGAGGGCATGGGGCCGTGGAAACCGCTTGCCGTATCAACTTGCCCGATCGTGATCGGAATGCGACCACGGACGACCGAATTCCGGTCGAAGGGGCAGCTTTCGAGGGTGCTTTGGGGCAGCCGTGGGGTTTGTGGGCGGCTGGGGTTGGTGGGCGGCTCAGCCCTCGGAGTTGACCATCGAAGCGGCCGCGTACGTCAGGTAGTTCCAGAGCGTCTGCTCGTGCTCGGGGGACAGGCCCAGAGCGTCGACGGCGGTCCGCATGTGCCGTAGCCAGGCGTCGTGCGCGGCCCGGTCGACCGTGAAGGGCGCGTGCCGCATCCGCAGCCGCGGGTGCCCCCGGCCGTCGCTGTAGGTGCGCGGGCCGCCCCAGTACTGCATCAGGAACAGGGCGAGGCGCTCCTCGGCCGGGCCCAGGTCCTCCTCCGGGTACATCGGACGAAGCAGCGGGTCCTCGCGGACGCCTTCGTAGAAGAGGTGCACGAGGCGCCGGAAGGTCTGCTCGCCGCCGACCTGCTCGTAGAAGGTCTGCTCCTGCAGCGTGCCGCGCGGAATCTCGGTCACGTTGAACACCCTCGCAATGTCATTTTGGCCTGCCCCGGAACGCGGCCCGGGGTCCAGGGGCCGTCCCCCGGGAAATGCAGCACGCTTCCATGGTCTCAGACGCGGTGGCCGAGGACCGGGGTCGTAGGACCACTCCCGTCCTGGGCCCCGGCGCCCAGGGGAGCGGCCCGGCGGCGCGGGACCGCTCGCCTCCTGGGCTTCGGCGCAGCACAGTGGATGTATGAGCGCGGATCTGGCACTGAGGCGGGCCCTGGTGCGCGAGATCGTGGCCGGCGGGGCGCTCGCCGACCCGGCCTGGCGGGCCGCCTTCGAGGACGTGCCGCGCCACCTCTTCGTGCCGTACTACTACGAGGGCGTGCCCGGCGGTCATGTCCGGCTGTGGGGCGAGGACCCCGACCCCGAGCGGCGCGAACGCTGGCTGACCGGCGCCTACGCGGACGCCCCGCTGGCCACCCGGATGCGCGACGGCGACCTCGTCTCCTCCTCCAGCCAGCCCTCGCTGATGGCCCGCATGCTGGAGGCGCTGGAGATCCGGGACGGGGACAAGGTCCTGGAGGTCGGCGCGGGGACCGGGTACAACGCGGCGCTGCTGTGCCACCGGCTCGGCGACGAGAACGTGACCACCGTCGACCTCGACCCCGAGATCACCGATTCCGCGCGGGCGCACCTGGCCGCGGCCGGATACCACCCCGCCGTGATCACCGGGGACGGGGCGCGCGGCGCTCCCTCGCGGGCACCCTTCGACAAGATCATGGCGACCTGCACGGTCGGCTCGGTGCCCCCCGACTGGCCCGCCCAGTGCCGCACGGGCGCGCTGATCCTCGCCCCGCTGGCGACCGGCCTCATCCGGCTGCGCGTGACGGGCCCCGGCCACGCCGAGGGGCGCTTCCTGCACACCCCGGCCTATTTCGTGCCGCTGCGCGGTACGGGTGCGCAGGACCGGTCCGCCCCGTACGCGAGCGGCCTTCCGCGCGAGAGCGTGGCGAACGAGCTGTTCCGCTTCCTGCTCGAACTGACGGCGGGCAGCCTCGACCCGTACGAGGCGCACGAGCTGTGGCGGCGCGAGCGGCGGCCCCGCCGTGAGCGGTTCGGGGTGACGGTCGACGACGGCGCCCAGTGGGCGTGGCTGGACGATCCGCAGGGGCCCTACACCTGGCCCCTGCGGGGGTGACGGCTCTCAGCCCCGGCGCACGGTGATCGTCGTCCAGGCGCCCACGTGCACCCGGTCGCCGTCCTGCAGTGGCACCGGAACGTAGGGCTGGATCGGCTCGCTGGAGCCGTTGACCGTGGTGCCGTTCGTCGAGTTCTGGTCGACGACCGCCCACGTGCCGTCCGGCTGCTGCACGAGCACGGCGTGCTGGTGCGAGACGCCCGGGTCCTCCGGAGGCACCGACAGGTCGATGTCGGGGGCCTCGCCGGTGGAGTGCCGGCGGCGGCCGATGGTGACCTGGTTGCCGGACAGCGGGCGCTGCTGCTCGGGCGAGTACGCGGGCAGGTTGAGACCGGCCGCTTCCGGGCCGCTGCGCTGCATCATCGCCAGGAAGTAGTCCCGGTCCGGGCCGATCGTGACGGACCAGCCGGCCGGCGCGGGCGGCGGCACGGCCTTGGGCCAGTCGTCACCGTGCTCGGGCGGGGGCGGGGGCGTGGCCTTGGGCCAGTCGTCGCCCTGCTCGGGGGTCTGCTGCGGCCAGTCGTCACCCCGGTCCGGAGGGATGGGCTGCGGCCAGTCGTCGCCGCGGTCGGGCGCGGGCGGGCGGCCCGGGCCCTGGACGGGCTGTGACGGCGGCGGCAGCATCCAGTCGTCGTCGGCCTGCGGCTGCTGCACCTGCGGCGGAGCCGGCGGCGCCGACTGCTGGAAGGCTGGCGGGGGCGGCGGGGGCGGTCCGCCCTGGCCCGCGTTGAAGGGCGCCGGGGGCGCGGGCGGCTGCTGCTGGAACGCGTTCGGCGGCAGCTGCTGCGCGGAGCGCTGCGACGGGTCGGCGGCCAGCGGCTCGGCGGGCCGGTTCACCTGCGAGGGCCGCGAGCTCTGGTACTCGTACGGGTCGCGCGGCGCGGGCGGCGGGCCCTGCTGGAAGGCGGGCGGCAGATTCAGACCGGGGGCCGGGCCGGGGGCAGGACCGGGGCCGTTCGCGGGGCCGGGGCCCTGGTTCGGCATCGGCTGCTGCGGGGCCAGCGGGGTGTACGAGGTCGCCGTGTTCGTGAGGAAGTTCCAGCGGCACTCCTCGCAGAAGGGCGCACCGGCCTCGCGCGGGGTGCGGCACTGCGGGCAGAGCTCGGCCTGGGCGGTGGCGTTCGGATCCCCGGGGCCCGGGTAGCCGTACGCGGGCGGAGGCGGGGGAGGCGGCGGCACAGCGCCCATGCGATGGCCGCAGATCTCGCACCAGTCGTCGGAACCCGACTGGTGTCCGTTCGGGCAGGTCGGCATGGAGTCGCTTCCCCCTCTCGTCGTCCGGCCCGATGGGCCGCGGTGGTTCGGTGGTTCCGTGTACGTGTTGCTGCTCAGCGGTACTGCTCGGTACTGCTCGTCACGTCGCGGTACTTCCAGGGCGTAACCACGTCTTTCTCGGACATAGCCACTCCCTGTTCGCTTCTTGCTGTTTCTTGCTACTTCTTGACGCGAACGGTCTTGGTGGAGCGCGTTTCGAGGGTCATCTCGTCCGCTTCCGCGACCTTCGCCTTCAGTCGCACAGTACCCGTCGCCTCGTCGACGACGTCCACCACCTTCGCAAGGAGTTTCGCGGTATCCGCGTTCCCCGAGGCCGCGGCCAGCTGTACCGCCCGGCCGAGCTTCGCCGTCGCCCCGTCCACATCGCCCGACTTGCGGGCATCCAGCCCCTGTTGGATGACCTGTGCCAGTTCGGCCTGGCCCGTGTAGTGCGCGACCTGGGGATTGATGGAGGTGGAGGCCGCCATGTCGTCGGTCCACACCGCCCGCACCAGGCCCTGTGAAAGGACCTGCGGCGCCCCGCCCTCGCGGTCGGGCACGATCAGCGAGACCCGGGCGGCGAGCATTTCCTGGCCGATTCCGGCCTCGGGCACCTGCACGCACACGTGGTAGTCGCGGGACTCGTCGCCCCAGGAGCCGGTCGGATAGTCCCCGGCACGCGGGCCCGCCTCGGTGCGGCGGTCCGTCAACTCCTCGACAGTGGGCGCCACTTGCTTGACGAACCTGATCTCCACGCCCACCGGGGTCCACAGCCGCAGCGCTACGTCCGCGACCTCCTTGCCCATCGCGTTCTCCATCATCTGTGTGAAGTCCGCGGCCAGGTTGGCCGGATCCGCGACGATGTCCGCGGTGCCGAGCAGGGCGGAGGCGATCGAGGTGACCTCCTTGACCTCCCAGTCGGTCCCGACGCCCCGGGCGTCACAGGTGAACCGTCCGGCGCAGGCCGTCAGGGCGGAGCGCAGGTCCTCGGGCGACTCGTGCTCGTTGCGCCCGTCGGTGAGCAGGATGCCGTGCCGGATCGGGACGTCGGCCGACCCGAGCAGCCGGTCGGCGAGCCGCAGCCAGGTGCCGATCGCGGTGCCGCCGCCCGCGCTCAGCTTGCGCAGCGCATCTTTCGCCTGCGTACGGGTCTGGCTGTCGGCGGTGGCGAGGCGGCCGTTGCCCGGGTAGACCTCACGGGCGATGTGCGTACCGCCGACGACCGCGAAGGCGACCCCGTCGCGCAGGGTGTCGATGGCGGCGGCCGTCGCGTCGCGGGCGTTGCGCATCTTGGTCGGCGGGTAGTCCATGGACCCCGAGCAGTCCACCATGATCACCACGGCCGCGGTGGGCGGCTGGCCGGGTATGTAGGAGGGCGCGGTCGTGGCCGCCGTGAAGGGGGCGCCGATGGTGCCGCCGCCGGTGGAGGCCACGGTGACGATCGCGTTGACCTCGCGGCCGCCCTCCGGCAGGAACTCGTTCTGGTACACCTCGACGGAGAACTGCGGCACGTTGGACTTGGAGAAGTTGGCCATCGGAAAGACTCCTTGAGGCTCCACGGACCTGAAGTGAAAGAAGTGAGAGAAGCGACCCAATAGGGCTGCAATGGGGACGGAGGCCTAGTTGTAGGCGGATCCTGCCCCTTGCTGCTCCACCGCGAACGGCAGCACGGCCACTGTTACGTTGTCGTGGCCCCCGCCGTCCAGGGCGTGCCCGACGAGCACCCGCGCGCTCTGCAAGGGCCGCTCGGCGGCGTCCGCCGGGATGACGCGGGCCATCTCCTCGGCGGCCTCCGCGTAGTTCCACAGGCCGTCGGTGCACACCACCACCACGCCCGAGCGGTCCGGCTTGAACGAGGCGGTGTGCGGGTCCAGTTCGTACGCGTCGGCGCCCAGCCACCCCGTGATGGCGTGGGCCCGCTCGTCGGCGTAGGCGTCGGCCTCGCTCATCAGGCGGGCCGCCACCATCTGCGCGGCCCACGAGTCGTCCTCGGTGAGCCGGGCCGGGGCGGCCGTGCGGTCGTCCGGCACCCAGTACGCGCGGCTGTCGCCGACCCAGCCCACCACGAGAAGACCGCCCGCCGAGATCGCCCCGACCAGCGTGCAGGCCGGCGCGTTCTGATGCCGGTGCGGATCGTCCTTGAGGGCCTGACCGGGTTCGGCGGCAAGGGAGTTGACGGCCTCCGCCGCGGCCAGGATCGCGTCGTGCATGGCCTGCTGGGGGTGGGTGCCCTGCGGCAGAGCCGCGAGCAGCGCCTCGTTGGCGGCGTCCGCGGCCGCCGCGGACGCCTCGTCGGGGCGGGTCGCCGACGACACCCCGTCGCAGACGATCGCCACGACGGCGGGCGAGCCGTCGGGCAGCGCGGTCGAGGACAGTGCGAAGGAGTCCTCGTTGCGGTGGTGGCGCAGTCCCCGGTCGCTCACCGCGGAGACCGAGCCGAGCTCCTGCTCCATGTGGTCGCGCTCGCGCGGCTGGGCGTGCCCGCAGTTCTCGCAGTACCCGTCGCCGTCGACCCGTCCGGCCCGGCAGGCCACGCACACCCGGGCGCCGGGCGCCGGGGGCCGGGCGACATGGGTGTCCGGGTCGGGCTCGGCGGCGCGCGGGTCGGGCGCCGGGTGGGGGTGCCCCCGGTCGAGCGAAGCCGAGACTGGGGGAGGGTACTCGTCCACCCCGTCGTCCCCGGCGCCCGCCGCGACCGGCTCGTCCGTCCGTACGGCGTAAGGGAGTTGGGGCTCCGACGCGGAGGCGACGGGGGACGCCATCTCGATGGTCGGATGGTCCAGCGGCGGCTCGGGCACGGCCGACAGGTCGTACCCGCAGGCCCCGCAGAACAGGTCCCCCGTCTCCAGCGGCTCTTCGCAGCCGGGGCAGGCGGCCAGCTGATGCGTCTGCGACATCGTCACACCCAGGTCCGGGGGCGGAATCGGTTGGCCCGTTCCACCAGGTCGATCCTTTCCTCGCCACGCTGTGCGAGCCGGGCGAGCACCCGGTACGAACGTTCCAGACCGAAGCGCAGGCCCCGCTCGTCGACTTCGCTGCCGAGCAGTACGGTCTTCGCCTGCCCGGCGCCGGTGCTCCCCGACAGTACCCAGTCCAGGGCGGTGCCCAGGACCTCGGTCGTCAGCTGTTCACGTCGCACCGCGTCCAGACCGAACGCGTCGAGCGCCTCGACCTGCGCCGCGGCGGCCTTCAGATCCTCGATCAAAGGGTCCTGCGGGGCGCGGCTGCGCAGCCGCGCGCGGACCGCCGCCACGCGCGCCGCCGTGTAGTGGATGGACGCCTCGGGCACGGACTCCAGGGTGCGCACGGCACTGGTGCGGTCCCCGGCGGCGAGCTGCACCCGGGCCAGGCCGAACGCGGCGCTCACATAACTCGGGTCGGTCGTCCACACCAGGCGGTAGTACTCGGCGGCGTTGTCGAGCTGGCCGAGCACCTCCGCGCACACGCCGAGCGCCAGCTTGGGGGCGGGCTCGCCGGGGAACGCGTCGTAGATCGCGTCGAAGGACAGCGCCGCGTTCTCGTTGTCGCCCGCCGCGAGCGAGGCAAGGCCCCGGTACCAGACCACCCGCCAGTCGTCCGGGTGGTCCATCTCCAGGGAGTCGAGGGCCTTGGCGGCGGACACCCGCTCGTTCATGTCGAGCCGGGCCCGCAGTTCGCGCAGCCGGCGCTCGATGGAGTCGGCCGGGGCCGAGCGCAGCGCGGTGATCAGCTCGGCGGGCGCGGCCGCCATCAGGCCCGCGAGGAACCCCGCGTTGGGGTCGCTCGGGTCGACGTGCGGCACGGGCAGCGCGAGCGAGGTGCCGCGCGGGTCGAGCGGCACGAGCACGGGCGAGGTAGGCCCGCCGCCGGTCGTGCCCTCGGCGCGCGGCACCGGAATGGCGCCCTGCGTGGCCGGGTGCGGCAGGTTCGGCGTGCTCGGCGCGACGGCGGGCAGGGGCGGGGCGCCCGCCGGAACAGCGGCCAGGGCCGGTGCCGGGACGGCCGCGAGCGCCTTGCGGGCACGTCTGCCCACCGGGGACACCCGGGCCCCGAGCCGCGAGACGTCCCCGCTCGGCTCGGCGAACAACTTCGTGTCCGTGACGCGCAGTTCGGAGCCGAACAGGGTCGACAGGGCGGGCCTGGGGTGGCCCGTCTGGAGCGCCACGACCTCGCGCAGCACGCCCGTCAGCTGCTCCGCCATCTCCTGCGCGGAGGCGAACCGGCGCGCCGGATCCGGGTCGGTGGCCCGCACCAGGAACCGGTAGAACGACTCGTACGTGCGGAACACGTCGATGTTGTCGGGGTCCGGCAGGCTGTCCGCGTAGACGTTCGTGTAGCCCTGGAAGTCGAAGGTGAGGACGGCCAGGGTGCGCGCCACCGTGTACAGGTCGGAGGCGACCGAGGGGCCGAGCTCGGCGACCTCGGGCGCCTGGTAGCCGACCGTGCCGTAGATCGCCGACTCGTCGTCGTCCATACGGCGCACCGCGCCCATGTCGATCAGCTTCAGCTGGTCCTCGGTCTGGATCGCGTTGTCGACCTTGAAGTCGCAGTACAGCAGGTTGCGGCTGTGCAGATGGCCGAGCGCCTCCAGGGCCTCGATGCCGTACGCACAGGCCTGCTCGACGGGCAGCGGGTCGCGCTTGCCGGCGGCCGTGCGCCGCTCGTTGGCTATCTCCTTCAGCGACTTGCCGCCCACGTACTCCATGACGATGTAGCCGTCGAGCGAGCCCGTGCGCTGGTCCAGGTGCTCGACGAAGTTGTAGATCCGCACGATGTTGGAGTGCTCGATCTCCGCGAGGAAGCGCCGCTCGGAGATCGCCGCCGCCATCGCGTCCTGGTCGCCGGTGTCGAGCAGGCCCTTGAGGACCACCCAGCGGTCGGAGACCGCGCGGTCCACGGCGAGATAGACCCAGCCGAGCCCGCCGTGCGCCAGGCAGCCCATCACCTCGTACTGGCCGTGCACGATGTCGCCGGTGTGCAGCTTCGGTACGAAGGAGTACGGGTGGCCGCACTTGGTGCAGAAGCCCTCGGTGCGCCCGGGGCGCTCGCCGCGCGAACGGCCCACCTGCGCCCCGCAGTCCGAACGCGAGCAGAATCGCTTCCGCTCGGGGACCTCGGGGCGCTCCATCACCGCGGAGCGCGGATCGGGGCGCGGCACCCCCGGCACCGACACCAGACCCGCGCCGAGCCGGCTGCGCGACGACGCGCTCGCCGCCTTGCCCGAACTGCGCACCGACACCGACCGCGAGGTGCTGCCGCCGGTCAGCGACGACAGGCGCCCTGAGACCGAGCGCCGCGACGTCGAGGACCGCGAGGAGCGCGACGAACTACGCGAGGACGAGCGCGAGGACTGCGAGGACGAGTGCCCGCCCGCGGTGATCCCGGTCGGCGGCGAGGAAACCATGCCTTCCCCAAGTTCTCGAACGTGCTCGAACAGGGGAGACCCCAATGGCGACACGACCGGAGCGAGGCCGCACGTGTCGCAGTACAGCTCACCGCCGCCCATGTCCTCGTACGAACCCGCGCAACCGGGGCGCTGGCACTGGGTGTTCTCGCTCACGATTCCCCCCTCTGGTCAACGGGCCCGGGATGTCTCGGGACCAGGACGTCCGCCGCCGCCCGCTGATAGCGGAGCACCGCCTCTTCGGCGACGCGCAGGTCGCAGGGCGCGGACCACAGCATCCGGCGGGCCGCGTCGTACCGCTCGATCAGGAGCGGATCCTCGGCCATGCCGTGCCGGGCGACCTTCGCCTTGTACGCGTCAAGGCGGCCGCGCAGCTCCGCGCGCACGGCCAGCGGCGCGGTGACCGCGGTCAACGACTCGCGGGCGCGCAGCAGTTCGTCCTCCGCCTCCCGCTCAAGGGATTCGAGCAGGGGCGAGAGCCGGTGCCACTGTGAGTGCCTGCGGTACTCGGCGGCTGCCGCCAGCTGTTCCTGGAGCGCGATCGACGGGCCGCTCACCGCGGGCACCTCGCTCGCGGCGATCTTCGCCAGGACCTCACCGCGCGCGGAGCGGGCCTCGGCCAGCGTGCGGTCCGCCCGCGACAGCACGTCGCGCAACCGGACCAGCCGCTGCTCAGCATCCTGACGAACCGTCAGAACGGCGTCGATCTCCCGGCGTACGTCCTCCAGGGCGCGGGCCGCCCGGTCGTAGCGCCCGGTGTCGGGGCGGCCGCCGCCCGGCGCGGAGCTGCCCGGCGCGGGCGTCCAGAACGCCAGCGGGTCGGACACCACCTGGGCGCGCAGATCGGCCAGTTCGGCCGTGATCGACTCCAGGTCGTCGCCCGAGGGATGCTCCCCGGGCCGCACGCCCACCGAGTGCGCAAGGCTTCGGGTGCGGTGCAGCTCGGCGGCCAGGAGGTCTATCCGGGCGGGCAGCGCCGACCACACCGCGTCCGCGGCCACGACCAGGTCGAGGGCGTGCGCGTACAGCTCGTTCATCCGGTTCACGAGCTCGGCGAGCGTGAACCGCTCGGTCAGCCTCGCCGGGCCCCCGGCCAGCGTCGGGGCGCTGTGCAGGGCGGCGCCCGACAGCGTCACGGACTCGCCGCGCAGCCGCTCGGTCAGCTCCACCAGATCCTCCCGGCCGAGCCAGCGCCGCCTCGCGCGCAGCTCACGCGCGGCCTCAAGAGCCGCCGTGTACGCGTCGAAGTACGCCCACAGGAGGGAGATCGACTGCTCGGTGGCCGCCCAGCGCTCCTTGGTGACACCGGTGAGCCCGGCGCCTTCCAGGAGCCGGCGCCCCGCATGGTCCTGGAGGGCGAGCAGCGAGGTCTCGATGGCCTCGTGCTCGGCGTCGAGGCGTGCCAGGGCACGGTCCACCTCGTCCCGGTCCATGACCGGCTCCGGGGGTCCCCCGGTGGAGCTGGGGGAGGGTCCCGCGCCCATCGATCACCTCTCCGCTCTGTGGTACGCCGCAGCTGTCAACTCGCTCATCCCGTCCGGTACTTGGGTGCCGGTGGCCCGGATATGCCGGGCAGGTCGGCGGCGAGCCAGTGCTGGTACGCCGTCATCCACGGGCTGCCCTTCCCGCCGTTGCGGTAGTCCACCAGGACCTGGTTGATCCGCTGCACGAGATCGGTGTTGCCGAGCTTGACGGCGACGCCGTAGTACTCGGTGGTGAACGGGCTGCCCTTCAGCTGGACCGCCGGGTCCTGGGCGGCCTGGCCCGCGGCGAGCGCGTTGTCGGTGACGACCGCGTCCACCAGGTTCTGCTGGAGGCGCACCAGGCAGTCCAGCTGGTTGGGGACCGTGAAGTCCTGGTAGTCCGCGCCGTGCGGGGCGGCTTTGAGCGCCTCCAGCGCGGTGGAGCCCGCCGCCACACAGACCCGCTTGCCCTTCAGCGAGTCGTCGAAGCCCGTGATGGTGGAGGTCTTGGGGGCGAGGACCTGCTGGCCCGCCTCGAAGTAGGCGGTGGAGAAGGAGGCCTGCTTGATGCGCGTGCAGTTGACGGTCATCGTGCGGACGACGACGTCGACCGTGCCGTTCTGGAGTGCGGGGATGCGCTGACTGGTGGGGATGGCGCGGTAGATGACCGCGTTCTCGTCGCCCAGGATGTTCTTCGCGATCGCCTTCACCAGGTCGATGTCGAAGCCTTCGAGGGTGCGCGTCGTCGGATTGCGGTAGCCCCAGCGGAAGCTGTTCTGGTCGACGCCCGCGACCAGTTTGCCGCGCCGCTTGATGGCGTCGATGTTCGGCCCGTCCCCCGACGACGCGGGCAGGCTCGCCTCCGGGTCCTTGCAGCTGTCGGCCTTGACCTGGACGCCCTGTGCGACGCCGGGGCCCGCGACACTCGTCGCCGCGTCGTCGCCACCGCGCCCGGTCAGCGGGATCAGCGCGCCCGCGGCGACCGCCAGCGCGAGGGCCATGCCGGCCACGCCGCCCCAGCCGCGCAGCCGCCCGGCCCCGCGCCGCGTGCGCCGGACGCGACCGGGCAGGTCGGCGCCGGAGGCCGGGTGTGCCGGATCCGCCGAGCTCTTCGCGCCGCTCATCTCGACCCCTCTCGCCGATCCGCCGCCGGTGGCGCGTCCGTTGCCGCTGTCCATGCCGCTCACCTGTACTCCGCGAGCCGGCGGCTGATGCCGACGCCCGCGCCCGCCGCCGCGAGCACCGCGAGGACGGCCGCGCCCAGCGGGAGACCCGTCAGGGCGCCGCGTCCGTCGGAGGCCGCCGTGGTGAACTGGCGCTGCTCGTGGGCGATCGCCGAATCCAGCGCCTGGTCCACCTGGTCGAAGCACTCGCCGGTGGAGCCCTTCGAGGCGAGGACCTGGGTCAGCGCGCCGTCGTAGTCGCCGCTGTCGTCCGTCTTGCGGGCCGCCGTGTGGCGTTTTTGCCACTCGTCCATGTCGCCGACGGCCTTCGCCACCGGGGTCTTGCCCGCGTCGTCGTCGGCGAGCTTCTTCGCTGCGCCGAGCTTGTCGGTCAGGGACGCCATCTCCTTGGTGAACTCCGACTCGTACAGGTCCTTGCCGCCCTCGGTGAGCACCGCGCCCCGGGCCACCAGCGTCAGGTTCTCGTTGGCGCGGGCCTGGAGCGAGCTGATCCGGGCGTCGTTGAGGACCTTCAGGGACTCCTGGCCGTGCGCGCGCGAGGTCGACAGGTCGGAGGAGGCGACCGCGTGCCCCACCACCAGCCAGAGCAGCACCACCGTGGAAGCGGCGGTCGCTGCGAGCAGGCCGTGGTTGAACACCCGGTTGGTGCGCAGGAAGTTGCGGCGCTGGACCCACACGAGCCCGCCGAGCGCCACCAGGCCGAGCGCGGTCGCCGCGTACGGCCAGGTGTCCGCCTGGTCGTAGTCGTCGTAGAGCCGGCCCGTCTCGGCCTCGTACAGCTTCTGCGCGGCGGGCAGCAGGCTGGTGCTCATCTTCTGGTTGGCGAAGCGCAGATAGGCGCCGCCGACCGGGAAGCCCTGCCGGTTGTTGGCCCGCGCCTGCTCGACCAGGCCGTTGTAGAGCGGGAGCTGCTCGTTCAGGGTGGCTATCTGCTGGGCCGACTCGGCCGAACCCGTCGTGTTCGCGGCCGCCTTGACCAGCAGGCGGGAGGCGGTCGCGATGTCCGTGTCGTACCGCTTACGTACCTCCAGGGGCTCCTGGCCGCCCGCGAGGAACCCGCTCGCGGCGGCCGTGTCGGCGTCGGCGAGCGAGCGGTAGATGGACGCGGCGTCCGCGCTCAGCGGCTGGCTGCGGTTCACCACGTCGCTCGCCGCGGCCGAGCGGTCCGAGATCTCCCAGGCGGTGACGCCGCCGAAGGCGACGACGAGCAGCGCCACGACCGTACCGATGATCCACAGGCGGCCGGGCTCGGTCCTCGCGGCGGCGCGCAGTTGCTCCTTGGTCTCGGCCCAGCCCCGGTGTGTGCCGGATCGCTGCGCCGCGACCCGGGCCGCGGACTCCCGCGTCTCCGGTTCGCGCACGTTCGGCGGATTCGCCACCCTGACCTCCCCCTCGGTCGCTGCCTAGGCAGTATGGCCGTAGGGACCGACAACCATCCAGGGTTGTCTGGATCTTGTTACCTGCCGTGCCGCGCCCCTGGAAGGTGTCCGGCGGGCCGGACCACCCCTTTGCCCCCCTGCCCCGCGTCCCCACCATGTATACGTCGTGGCGATCCGTTCGGTTCCCCGGGGCCCCGCCCGGCTCGCGACTACGCGTACTGGGCCCGCAACCGCGCGTAGGCCTCGGGCGGCGCGGAGACGTGGTCGAGCCCCAGGAGCCCCGCGCCGAGCACGGGCGACGTCGTCACCACCAGCGGCACCGCCTTCGTGGCCCGGCTCGCCAGCAACTCCCTTACAGCGTCGTCCAGTTGGGGGTGGCGGGCCGCCAGCACGCTGCCGCCGAGCAGCACCGGCGTCTCCACCTCCAGAAGGCCGAGCCGGTCCAGGGCGACCGTCGCCAGGGCCACGATCTCCTCGGCCTGCCGCTCGACGAGGGAGCGCGCCACCGCGTCCCCGGCCGCCGCGACCTCGAACAGGACCGGGCTCAGCTCGTGCCTGCGTACGGCCGGGATCTTCTCCAGGTGCAGCGCCTCGATCAGCTCGTACATCGAGGAGAGCCCGAAGTGCGCGGGCAGGGCTGCCGCGAGCGCGGTCGGGGCGCCGCGGCCGTCCTCGGCGCGCGCCGCGAAGAACAGGGCCTCCTCGGCGAGCCCGCCGCCCCCGCCCCAGTCGCCGGAGATCTTCCCGATCGCGGGGAAGCGGGCGGTGCGCCCGTCCGGGGTCATGCCGACACAGTTGATGCCCGCGCCGCACACCACCGCCACGCCGCACGGCTCGGCGCCGGGGGGCAGTCCGGCGCGCAGGATCGCGAAGGTGTCGTTGTGCACCCGCACGGAGTCCCCCCAGTCGCGGGCCTCAAGAGCCGCGGCCAACTCCCTTTCCTCGACGGGCAGATCGGCGTTGGCCAGACACGCCGAGACGTGCTCGACCCGCAGCGGTTCGGCCAGGTGTGAGGAGAGGTAGGCCTCCTCCACCGTGGTGGCCAGCATGTGCATGGCCACCTCGACCCCCACCGACGGCGGCCGGAAGCCTCCGCCCCTGGCGGTGCCGAGTACCGTGCCGTCCGCGTCGATCAGTGCCACATCGGTCTTGCTGTTGCCGGCGTCGATCGCCAGCACACTCATGCCCACGCGAGGTGCTCCCGGTTGTGCTCGATCAGCCGGTCGGTGAGCCCGTCGGCGTAGTCGTACTGCCCGACCAGCGGGTGGGCGAGCAGCGCCCGGAACACCCGGTCGCGCCCGCCGCGCAGGGCGGCCTCAAGGGCGAGGTCCTCGTACGCGGTGACGTGCGCGATCAACCCGGCGTACAGCGGGTCGAGTTCGGGCACCGGCAGCGGGACAGCGCCGTTGCGGTCCACCCGGGCCGGCACCTCGATGACGGCGTCGTCGGCGAGGAAGGGCAGCGTTCCGTTGTTGTACGTGTTGACGACCTGGACCGGGCTGCCTCCGTTGCCCAGGAGGGATGCCGCGAGGTCGACGGCCGCCTCCGAGTAGAAGGCGCCTCCCCGCTTGGCGAGCAGCTCCGGCTTCTCATCCAGCGCCGGATCGCCGTACATCGCGAGCAACTCACGCTCCATGGCGGCGACTTCGGCGGCCCGCGACGGCTTGGTGCCGAGTTCCCGCACCACCTCGTCGTGCGCGTAGAAGTACCGCAGGTAGTACGAGGGGACCACGCCGAGCCGGTCGAGGACCTGGCGGGGCAGGCGCAGGTCGTCGGCGATGGTGTCGCCGTGCTCGGCGAGCAGCTTCGGCAGGACGTTGTCGCCCTGCGGGCCGCCGAGGCGTACCCCGAGTTCCCAGGTCAGGTGGTTGAGGCCGACGTGGTCCAGGTGCACCTCGGCGGGCGTCACCTGGAGCAGGGCGGCGAACTTGCGCTGGAGGCCGATCGCCACGTTGCACAGGCCGACCGCCTTGTGCCCGGCCTGGAGCAGGGCCCGGGTCACGATGCCCACCGGGTTGGTGAAGTCGATGATCCACGCGTCCGGGTTCGTACGGCGGACGCGCTCGGCGATGTCGAGGACGACCGGCACGGTCCGCAGCGCCTTGGCCAGGCCGCCCGCGCCCGTCGTCTCCTGCCCGACGCAGCCGCACTCCAGCGGCCACGTCTCGTCCTGCCGGCGGGCCGCCTGGCCGCCGACGCGCAACTGGAGCAGCACCGCGTCCGCACCCTCGACGCCCGCGTCCAGGTCCGAGGTGGTGACGATCTTCCCCGGGTGGCCCTGCTTGGCGAAGATGCGCCGGGCGAGCCCGCCCACCAGCTCCAGGCGGTCGGCGGCCGGGTCGACCAGGACGAGCTCACTGATCGGCAGGGTGTCCCGCAACCGGGCGAACCCGTCGATGAGTTCGGGGGTGTAGGTGGACCCGCCGCCCACTACAGCCAGCTTCATGTCAGCTCTCACTCAGCCCTTCACTCCGGTCAGTGTGACGCCCTCGACGAAAGCCTTCTGTGCGAAGAAGAAGACGAGGATCACGGGGGCCATGACCAGAATGGTCGCGGCCATGGTCAGGTTCCAGTCGGTATGGTGCGCGCCCCTGAACGACTCCAGGCCGTAGCTCAGCGTCCAGGACGCCGGCGTGTCGGACGCGTAGATCTGCGGTCCGAAGTAGTCGTTCCAGGCGTAGAAGAACTGGAAGAGGGCGACGGCGGCGATGCCGGGGCGCGCCATCGGAAGCACCACCTTGATGAGGGTGCGCAGCTCCCCGCACCCGTCGACCTTCGCGGCGTCCAGGTACTCGTTCGGGATGGTCATCAGGAACTGGCGCAGCAGGAAGATGGTGAACGCGTCGCCGAACGCCAGCGGGATGATCAGCGGCCACAGCGTGCCGGACAGGTCCAGCTGCTTCGCCCAGAACAGGTACATCGGGATGATGACGACCTGCGGCGGCAGCATCATCATCGAGATGACGAGCATCAGCGACAGATTGCGGCCGCGGAAGCGGAACTTGGCGAGCGCGTAGGCGACCGGCACGGACGACACCACGCTGAGCACGGTGCCGAGACCGGCGTAGAGCAGGGTGTTCTTCCACCAGGTCAAGAAGCCCGGGGTGTCGAGCACCCTGCGGTAGTTGGACCACGCCCAGTGGTGCGGGACCAGGTCCCGGGTGAGCGTCTGCTGGTCGTCCATCAGCGAGGTGAGCAGCAGGAAGACGAAGGGCAGCACGAAGAACAGCGCGGCCGCGACGCCGAGCGCGTGCACGGCGATCCACTGCAACAGGGCCTTGCGGCGGGCCACCTTGGCCGCCGGGGTGGCCATCGGTGCCTCCAGGGCGTATGTCATGTCACTCACCTGCCTGGACGAGTCCGCCGCGGCGCTTCATGAGCAGCGCCGTGAAGACCATGGAGAGGGCGAACAGGACGAGGGCGACCACGCACGCGGAGCCGTAGTCGAAGCGCTGGAAGCCCAGGTTGTAGACGAGCTGGGGCAGCGTCAGCGTCGACTTGTCGGGGTAGCCGGGCTCGAACTGCTGGCCCGAGTTGCCGAGGGACCCGGAGGCGACCTTGCCCGCCACCAGCGGCTGGGTGTAGCTCTGCATCGCCTGGATGACCCCGGTGACCACGGCGAACATCACGATGGGCGAGATGTTGGGCAGGGTCACGAAGCGGAACTTCTGCCAGGCGGAGGCCCCGTCCAGTTCGGCGGCCTCGTACTGCTCCTTCGGCACGTCGAGCAGTGCGGCCATGAAGATGACCATGAGGTCGCCGACGCCCCACACCGCGAGCAGGGTGAGCGCGGGCTTGGACCAGGTCGGGTCGTTGAACCAGTTCGGGGCCGGGATGCCGAGATCGCCCAGGAGCGAATTGACGGGCCCGGTACCGGGGTTGAGCAGGAAGACGAAGCCGAGCGTCGCCGCGACCGGCGGGGCGAGGTAGGGCAGGTAGAACAGGGTGCGGAAGACGCCCACACCTGTCTTGATCTTGGTGATGAGCAGGCCGACGCCGAGCCCGAACACGACCCGGCAGGCGACCATGACGACCACCAGCCACAGGGTGTTGCGCAGAGCCGGCCAGAACAGCGGGTACTCGTTGAAGACGTACGACCAGTTCTTGAGGCCGTCGAAGGTGGCCGCGCCGAAGCCGTCGTAGTGGGTGAAGGAGAAGTAGAGGGTGGTGATCAGCGGGTAGGCGAAGAAGACACCGAAGCCGATCAGCCAGGGCGACAGGAACGCCAGGGTCCGCAGCATCGAGCGGCGGTGCTTGGAGCGCAGTGTGTACGTCGTGCTCATGGCCGGGCTACTTCGCCTGCGCGATCGCGGCGTCGATCTCCTGGGCGGTCTTGGCGAGCCCCGCCTTGATGTCGCCCTGCTTGCCGCTCTCCACGTCGTAGCCGAGGTTCTGCAGCGACACGAGGTACTGGCCGCCGTTGACGGAGGCCGGGGTGGCGGTGGAGTTCGGGTTCTGCGCGATGTCCAGGAAGGTCTTGAAGCGCGGGTCGGCCTGGAACTTGGGGGACTTGAGGGCGTCGAAGGTGGACGGCACGTTGTGGATGGCGTTGGCGAAGCCGACCACCGCGTCCGTGTTGGTGGTCATGAACTTGACCAGTTCCCAGGCCGCGTTCTGCTTCTTCGAGGTCGCGGCGATGCCCGCGATGGTGCCGGTCAGATAGCCCTTGCCGTACGTGGCGGCCTGATCGTCGGGGACGGGCAGCGGGGCAACGCCGATCTCGAACTTGGGCTTGCTGTCCATCGCCATGCCCAGGCGCCACTCGCCGTCCATCGCCATGGCGAGCTGGCCGGTGTTGAACGGGTTGGTCTCGCCGTACTCCGCACCGAAGGCGGTGCGGTACTTCTCCAGCTTGGTGAAGCCGCCGAGACCGTCGACGAGCTGCTTCTGGAAGGCGAGGCCCTTTTCGAAAGCCGGGTCCTTGGCGATGTTGGACTTGCCGGTCGCGTCGAAGTACGTCGGCGACCACTGCGCGAGGTAGTGCTCGGTCGTCGTCTCGTAGGCGTGGTAGTTCGGCATGAAGCCGAGCTGCTCGTACGAGTCGCCCTTGGTCTTGGTCAGCGTCTTGGCGTCCGCCGCGAACTCGGACCATGTCTTGGGCGGGTCCGTGATCCCGGCCGCCTTGAAGGCGTCCTTGTTGTAGTAGAGCGCGTACGAATCGCCGAGCAGCGGCAGGGCGCAGCGCTTGCCCTCGAACTGGGTGTACTCGTTCATGGTCTTGGGGAACGTCTTCGCCGGGTCGATGCCGTCCTTCTTCAGGAAGGGGGCGAGGTCGGCGAAGGCGTTGGACGAGCAGAACTTGCCGACGTTGTTCGTGCTGAACGACGACACCACGTCGGGGGCGCTCGAACCGCCCGCGCGCAGCGCCTGGTTGATCTTGTCGTCGTTGATGTCGCCGACGACCTTGACGTGGATGTTGGGGTGCGCCTTCTGGAAGGCGTCCACATCGGCCTGGATGGCCTTGACCTCGTTGGCGGCGTTCCAGCCGTGCCAGAAGGTGATCGTCGTGTCCTTGGACGCGTCGTCGCTCGCGCTGGTGCCGCTCTGGCCCGTACAGGCGGAGGCGAGCAGGGCTATGGAGGCGGTCGCGGCCAGTGCGACGGCCGACTTCCGGCGGATTGTGGGCATGGCGGTGTCTCCCGACGGGGGTGGTTTGAGAGGGTTCGGGGGGTGGCGGTTCAGCGTGCGGTGTCGAAGACCTCGTCGCGCGTGGTGGCGAGGGCGGCCTCCAACGCCCCACGCAGTACGGGGAGTCGGTCCACCTCGCCGATGACGAGCCGGGGCCGGGAGGCGGCCAGCTCGCCGAGTTCGGCCTGGACGAGTTCGCGCAGCGGCTCGCCCCCGGCGGCGATGAGCCCGCCGGACAGTACGACGAGCTCGGGGTCGAGCACGGCGACGAGGGAGGCGAGGCCGGTGGCGAGACCGGTGGCGAAGGCCTGGAGGAGCTGACGGTCGGGGCCCCGCTCGGCTTCGGCGCCCCGCGTGATCAGGGCGGCGGCCACCTCATTGGGCGACCCGCCGGGGATGTCGGAGACGCCGAATTGATGGGCGAGCCGGGGCAGGGCGTGGCCGCCGGCCAGCTCCTGGAAGCCGCCCGAGTTGGCCTTGGTGACATGCCGTACGAGGGGAGCGCCGGGCACCGGCAGGAAGCCGACCTCGCCCGCGCCGCCGGTGAACCCGCGGTGCAGCCGCCCGCCGATGACCAGCGCGGCACCGAGCCCGCCCTCGTTCCAGAGCAGCACGAAGTCCTCGTGCCCGCGGGCCGCGCCCAGGCGCTGCTCGGCGATGGCGGCGAGGTTGACGTCGTTCTCGTACTCGACGGGCATCGGCAGGGCGGCCGCGAGCTCGTCGAGCAGCGTGGGGGAGTGCCAGCCGGGCAGGTGGGAGGCGTAGCGCAGCCGTCCGGTGCCGGGGTCGAAGGCGCCCGGGGTGCCGATGACGACCCGGTGCACATCGGCCCGCGCGAGCCCGGCGGCCTTGACCGCGCCGTCCAGGGCGTCGGTCACCTGCCGCACCACGGACTCGGCGCGCCGCCCGGGCGTCGCGAGCTCGAACTCCCCGACGACGCTGCCCGCCACATCGGCGACGGCGGCGCGGATGCGCTGGGGGGTGACGTCAAGTCCCGCCACGTAGGCGGCAGTTGCGTTGACGGCGTACAGCTGGGCGTTGGGCCCGGGGCGCCCCGCGGTCGTGCCCGTGGCGACGACGAGCCCGGCCGCCTCAAGCCGCGCGAGCAGCTGCGAGGCGGTCGGCTTGGAGAGCCCGGTGAGCTTGCCGATCCGGGTCCGCGAGAGCGGCCCGTGCTCCAGGAGCAGATCGAGCGCGGCCCGGTCGTTCATGGCGCGCAGCACGCGCGGAGTCCCTGGGGTGGTGCTACCGGCCACGACAGATCCCCCTGCCCCCTCTGCCCTTCGGGCGCTTGCTTCCCCACACCACTGTTAGGAAAGTTTCCTATTCGATGGGAGGAAACGTAGGCGTGCGTGAGCGGCACGTCAATGGCCGGGGTGCTGGCGGCCGCCAAAGCGTTACCTGGAGGTGTCGGGAGGGGGCTGCCGATCTTACCGCTGCGCGGCGCGCCCGAACCCGGCGGCGAAGGCGGCCCAGGCGGCGGGGGTGAGGCGCAGGGCCGGTCCTGCGGGGGACGACTTGGAGTCCTGTACGGCGACCGTGCCGGGAATATTGAGCGCGACCTCTACGCACTCGCCCGACGTGCTGCTGTAGCTGGACTTGGTGAAGCTGAACTCGGTCATGATTCACAACCCCTTGCGGATGGCGTCGATGAGGGCGGCGGGGTCGGCTCACGGAGTTGGCGGATCAGAGCCGTGGCCACTCCGCGAGCCCGGCGGTGAAGGCGGCCCAGGCGGCCGGAGTGAGTCGCAGGACCGTGCCTTCGGGGGAGTTGGAGCACTTGGAGTCTTGTACGGCGATGGTGCCGGGGATGTTGAGGGCGACTTCTATGCACTCGCCTCCCGAGGTGCTGTAGCTGGACTTCCTGAAGTCGAAGGCGGTCACGTCTAGAGCTCCTTGCGGATGGCGTCGATCAGTACGGCGGAGTCGTGCTGGGCCAGGCTGAGCCGGGCCGTGCGGTCGAAGAAGGTGCTGTACACAGCGCCTTCCTCCGGATTCTCCACCCACACCGTAGTGGCCATGGTGTCGACGTGGACGACGTCGACCGCCTCCGCTTCCGTGAACGAGACAATGTTGAAGGCCCCCGATACGCAAGGGTGGCCCCCGGTGCGGAACGGCAGCACTTGAAGGCGCACGTTCGGCAGCTTCGCCACGTCGAGGAGTCGACCCAGTTGGGCTCTCATGACCGCAGGCCCACCGACGAGTTGACGCAGCGCCGCCTCCCACACCACCGCATACACCTGGAGCGGTTTGTCTCCGCCCAGGCGGGTCTGGCGCTTCATGCGGACCTCGACGATGCGCTCGATCTCGTCGAGGTCCTCCCAGACGCCGTCGCTGACGGCGAGCGAGCGCGCGTACTCGGCGGTCTGGAACAGGCCTGGAATCAGGGCGAGTTGCCAGGTACGTACGCGATCGGCAACGTCCTCTATTGCGATGTACTCCGCCAGCGCGCCCGCGTGCGGGGAGTGCTGCCACCAGCCCTTGGCCTTGCGGCGTTCCCGGTCGAGCCGGGCCAACTCAAGCAGTCGGGCAACCGACTTGGGGTCATCGAGGCCGTAGAACTCGCTCAGTACTCGGATGTCGGGGTCCCGCATCGGCACCCAGCCGCGCTCCATCTTCACGATCTTCGTGCCGGTGGCGCTGATGACCTGGGCCGCCTGTTGCTGCGTCTTGCCCGCGCTGTCCCGTAGGCGCAGGAGTTCGCCACCGAGCCGCCGCCCCAGGACAGTTGACGTCCGATTCCCCTGATCTGCTCGCATCACGCACACAGTGTGACCCCGGCTGTCACGGCCAGTCGACCACTCTCACTCTCTTGGGAAGATATTCCCCGTTCTGCTTGAACCCAGAGTGTGCGCACCGCTACGGTCTGTACTCAACCGCCCATCGGGCAGAGCCAGTTGACGGAAGTGCACCGCCCCGCCCCGCGCGGGACGCGGCATCGCCACCGTCACCCCGACCCGCACAGGAAGGTGCGCGTCCATGGATGAGCGCAAGCAGGCGCCCGAGTACGAGGACTGCCTCGACTACACGCCCACCGCCCGCAGCGTCAGCCTGGCCCGCCGCCGGGCCGCCAGGCTCGTCACCGCCTGGGGGCATCCCGAACTCGCGGGTGACGCGGCGCTGCTCGTCAGCGAGTTGGCGACCAACGCGTTGTTGCACGGCTGCCTGCGCGACCGGCTGTTCCGGGTGCGGATCACGTTGGGTGCCGCCGCACTCCGTATCGAGGTCAGCGACCCGCGCGGGGAATCGGGGCCGAGCCCGCGCACGGCGGCCGACGACGAGCAGTTCGGGCGGGGCCTCCTGCTCGTCGGGGCACTGGCCGACCGCTGGGGCACAGAGCCGCGCACGGTCGGCAAGACCGTGTACGCGGAACTCACGATCGCGGTCGCAAGCGGTCGCGAGGCATCGAGCGTGGTCGGCATCGGCCACCTCGGTGCGACATGAGGCGGCCGGGTGTGGTGCGGCACTATCGTCGAGGCGATGCCGCAGTGGCGATCGTCGAGTGGAAGGGGCGAACGATGACCGCGCCGTACAGACAGGACGACGGGCCGGTCATTCCCAGGCCCGAACTCACCCTCCCCGCTCTCCGGCAAGCCGTCGCCGCTGTCGCGGCGTCCCGGCTGCCGGAGTTCTTCGAGGAGCTTCAGCAGGCGTTCGTACGGGCCGGGGACGAGGACAGCGTCGTACCGATCCGGATGTTCTACCAGCGGTGGGGCGTCGTCGTGGAGATCGAGCGACACCCGGAGACGGCCCGGCGCCTGCACGCGGCCGAGCGGGCCGTCGACAGCCCGAACCCGGATGTGCGCGCGGCCGCCATTCTGGAAGCGGGCGAGATCGTACGCGCGGCGCATCGTGAGGTCGCTGGTGGCTGACTGGCACTGGGAGTGCAGCCCGGACGAGTTGCTCGCGGGCCTGCCTGCCGAGGCACTGACCGATGTCGAGAGGCTCGCCCAGGAGATCGCCGTCCGTGAATCCATGGTCTTCCTTGAAGGCGCCGCCTACACGGGCATGGGGCCTGGTCTGCGTACCGAAAGCCGGGGCCGGGTGATGCTCACCTACCTGACCGATGTACGCGGCGAGCGTGTCGTCATCGTCCAGGCCAACTGGTACGGGTGAGCCGCCCCGCAAGGCCATCGGCCCACGCAACGAAGGGCGCCCCCTGCGGAGTGGGTCCGGAAGGGGCGCCCTTCGTATGGCGCCGAATGCGAGGCGGTGGCGGCTCCGGCTACTTCGCCAGATTCGGGTTCGGGATCGGCGTCGTCGCCAGCGACTGCGGCGACGTCGGGTTGGCCAGGGCCGAGGGGGCGGACACGGCGGCCGACGGGTCCGATGCGGACGGCTCCTCCGCCACCGGCAGGCCGCCCACGATGCGGATGCCCGCCGCGTCCAGGGCCACCTTGATCCGCCAGCGCAGCTCCCGCTCCACGCTCAGCGCCTTGCCCGGCATGGTCTTCGCCGAGACGCGGACCACCATGGAGTCGATCAGTACCTCGTCGAGGCCCAGGATCTCCACCGGGCCCCACAGACGCTCGTTCCACGGCTCTTCCTTGGCCATGGACTCGGTCGCCTCGTTGATCACCGTACGGAGGCGCTCCAGGTCCTCGGACGCGCGGACCCGGACGTCCACCCCGGCCGTCGCCCAGCCCTGGGACAGGTTGCCGATGCGCTTGATCTCGCCGTTGCGGACGTACCAGATCTCGCCGTCCGCGCCGCGCAGCTTCGTCACGCGCAGGCCGACCTCGATCACCTCGCCCGAGGCCACGCCCGCGTCGATGGAGTCGCCGACGCCGTACTGGTCCTCAAGGATCATGAACACGCCGGACAGGAAGTCCGTGACCAGGTTGCGGGCGCCGAAACCGATCGCCACGCCCGCCACACCCGCCGAGGCGAGCAGCGGGGCCAGGTCGATGTTCAGGACGCCGAGCACCATCAGCGCGGCCGTGCCCATGATCAGGAACGATGCCACCGAGCGCAGCACCGAGCCGATGGCCTCCGAGCGCTGGCGGCGGCGCTCCGCGTTGACCAGCAGGCCGCCGAGCGCGGTGCCCTCGACCGCCTGGGCGCTGCGGTTCATCCGCTCTATGAGCTTGGTCAGGGCGCGCCGGACCAGGACTCTCAGGACCGAGGCTATGACGATGATCAGGAGGATGCGGAATCCGACGTACAGCCACGTCGACCAGTTCTGTTCCACCCAGCCCGCGGCCTCGGTGGCCGACTTCTGGGCGTCTTGGAGCGTCGCGGGTGTGGGCGGCGGCGATCCGTCGGCCAGGACGGCGGACCAGTTCACGGCAGGAACCTCCAGCGTTGCGGTGCCGGCGAAGGCGGCGGCAGACCCACCACACTAACGGGGCAAGAGCTGTGCTCCGTTGACGTGTTCGAGGGAGAACGCCGCCGCGCCTGGGAAAGTAGGGGATGTGGTCGAAAACACTTCGAGCCCGTTACCTGGACGTGGTGGCGCTTCGACCAGCCATGAGGAGAGACTGGAGAGCAGATCGTCCCGGCGCGAGCCACGCGCCGCCGGCGTAATAGGAGGCACCCGTGCCGCATGTCCTGGTCCTCAATGCGTCGTACGAGCCCCTCGGCGTCGTACCGCTCCGCCGCGCGCTCGTCCTCGTCCTCGAAAACAAGGCCGTCAGCCTTGAGGAGTCCGGCGCCTTCATGCATAGCGCGACCCGTGCCGTCGCGGCGCCCAGCGTCGTACGGCTCAAGAGATTCGTACGGGTCCCCTACCGGGGGCCCGTTCCGCTGACCCGCCGTGCCCTGTTCGCCCGGGACGGCGGCCGCTGTATGTACTGCGGTGGCGTCGCAACCAGCGTCGACCACGTCATCCCGCGCAGCCGCGGCGGCCAGCACGCCTGGGAGAACGTCGTCGCCGCCTGTCGGCGCTGCAACCACGTCAAGGCGGACCGCCACCTCATGGAGCTCGGCTGGCGCCTTCGCCACCAGCCCGCCCCGCCCACCGGTCTGGCCTGGCGGATCATCGGCACGGGGCACCGCGACCCGCGCTGGCTGCCCTACCTCCAACCCTTCGGCGCGGACGACGCCCTGGCCCGGATCGACGGCATCTCCGCCTGACGCGATCCGGGCCCTGTCGTACGTCCCGGGCCACGGGATCGCCCCGGCCACGGGGTCCCCGGGCCCTGTCGTATCCCGGCTATGAGCCGTCCGCGACGGCGTACGCCTCCACCGACCACAGCGAATAGCCGGACCGCGACGCCCGCCGCATCCCCTGGACCCGGATGAAGCGGGCGTCCTTCGCGTCCATATGGACCACCTCACGCCCGCCCTTCCCGGCGTCTACGCTCCCCGCCGTACGCCAGCTACGGCCATCGGACGACACCTGCACCTCGTACCCCGCGGCACCGGCGCCCTGCCACTGGAGCACCACCAGGCCGACCCGGGCGGGCCCGGCGAGCTCGGCCTGCCACCAGGCGGTGTCGTCGGGGAGCGAGGTCCAGCGGGTCCCAGGGTCGCCGTCGGCCGCCGCGCGGGCCGGGAAGGACGGGTCCGCGTCCCCGGACGAGGTCGCCTTCGAGCCCGCGATCAGGTCGGGGCCGCCGGTGCGGGGGTAGGCCCGCACGGTCAGGGTGGTCTCCTGGCCCGCGAAGGCCAGCGGCACCTCGTACTCGCCCGCGGGCGTGCCCTTCGCGACGCTCACCTCGACCGGGACGCCGGCGCTCGTGCCACGGGCCACCGTCGTGTCCCGGGGGAGCCGCACCGTGATGCCCCGCGGCGCCCGCGCGGTCAGCGCGCCCCGCACGTCCTCGGGACCCATCGCCGCCACCGAGGCCGTGACGCGCTGCGCGGCCCCGCCGATCTCGGCGTCCGTCGAGGCGTGGTCCAGGGTCAGGTGAGCCCGCGGCCGGTCCGCGTACCAGGGCACCAGGCGCCGCACCCCGGCCGCGCCGCCGGACACCCGTACCGCGTCCGCCCGCACCCCGTTCGCCGCGATCTGGGTCCACCCGGACGCGTCGAGGAGGCCCACGGTGCGCCAGTCCTCGCCCGGGATGTGCGCCTGGACCTCGCCCGTGGTGCCGGGCTCCGCCATCACGGTCAGCGCCTGGACGGGGCGGCCGCCGCCGAGCCCGACCGTGTAGGCGTCCGGCGCGTCGGTGACGTCCGCCGCCGGATGGTCCGCGCCCGTCCACGCGTCCGCCTCCCGCACGGCCCGCTCCAGGAACGCGCCGAGTACGCCCTTGCCGACGGTGACCGGGGCGTGAGCTGCCGCCTCGCGCACCGGGGCCAGGGCGAGCGAGGCCCGCCAGGCCGCGGCGCCGTCCCCGGCCGACTGCGCCTGGAGCAGATCGACGGCCAGCTCGCCTGCCTGCCCATAGCGCGCCAACTGGTCGATCCAGGGCGCCAGTTCACTCCCCACCGCCGCGTCCGCGAGGCGCTGCGGGGCCTGCCGCATCACCGTGAACGCGCCGCGCAGCTCCTTGGCCGCACGATCGCGCGCCGCCGCGTCCGGGCCCGTACGCGCACTCCAGAAGGCGTCCATGAGCGGACGCAGATACGCCGACTCGGAGCCCCCGAGCACCGAGGAGGAGTCGTTGCCCGCAAGGGCCGTGAGCGCCTCGCCGGCCTTCGGGTCGCCGCCCGCCAGGTCGTCGACGGCGGCCCGCCAGGACTCCTGCGGCTGGTAGCCCTGCGGGTTCCACGCGAAGTCGGCGGCCGTGAACAGCGGGATGCGGGACGCGGCGGGCTGCTCCATCGCGTTGGCGAGCAGCGCCGCCGAGCCCACCGCGACACCCGGCTCGCGGCCGGTGTACGGGCCGAGGAAGATCCGGCCCGGCGCGTAGTCGTTGACCGGGTAGTTGTCCATCGTGACGAGCTGATGGCCCAACGCATCGCGGGCGCCAGCGAGTTGGTAGCCGCTGATGGTGCGCGGCACGACCCCGACCCCGGTCCAGGCGACCTGCACGCCGGGAGCGAGCGCGGCCGACAGGGCGCTGCGGTACTTGGTCGCGCCGTCCTGGTAGTACTCGGTCGGCATCAGCGACAGCGGCTCAGAACCCGGGTGGGCCGAAGCGAGATGGGCCGCGACCGCGTTGGCGACCCGGGCATGCGCCTTCGCCGCGGCCTCGGGGCCCGAGCCGAACGTTTCCGCGTCCGCGCCGCAGTGCCACTCGCTGTACGAGACGTCCTGGAACTGGAGCTGGAACGCCCGCACCCCGAGCGCCCACATCGCGTCGAACTTGCGGTTCAGCTTCGCGACATCGGCGTCCGAGGACAGGCAAAGCTCCTGGCCGGGCGCCACCGCCCAGGCCAGCGTCACATGATTGCGGGCCGCCCGGTCCGCGAGCGCCCGGAACGCGTCGCGCTGCTCGGCGGGGTACGGGTCGCGCCACTGGGCCTGGCGGTACGGGTCGTCGCCCGGCGCGTACAGGTAACGGTTCTGCTTGGTGCGGCCCATGAAGTCCAGCTGGTCCAGGCGCTGTTCGAGACTCCAGGACTGGCCGTAGAAGCCCTCGGTGATGCCGCGCACGGCCGTGCCGGGCCAGTCGCGCACCGCGAGGCCCGGGATCCGCCCGTCGCCGTGCCCGTCCCTGCCGAGCAGCTGGCGCAGCGTCTGCGCGGCGTGGAACAGACCGTCGCCGCCCACCCCGTCCACTGCCACCGTGTCCCGCCCGCCGACCCGGCCGACCCCGATCCGGTAGCCGCCGGCCGGCAGATCGCCCCGCGCGGGCACCCGCAGCGCCCGCAGCGCGTCATCGGCGCCGACCCCGCCGAGCCTGAACACCGGCCCACCGCCCGGCAGTTGACGGTGCAGGGTGCGCACTCCCGCCGCCTTCAGCGCGTCCATCACGGCCTGCACGGCGTACGGATCGGCGGCCGGGTCCGCGAGCAGCACGGCCTCGCTGCCGAAGCCGACCGGCGACCCGGCGGGCTTCAGTGACTGTGGCCGAGGCCACACCTGGGGCGGCGCGCCCGCGTCCAGAGCCGGATCGGAGGCGGTGAGAGCGGGTCCCGACGGGGCGGCGAGGGCGCCGGGCGCCGCACCGAGCAGGCCGCCGATCACGGCGATCGCAAGCGCTGTCGCCCTCTTCCCGCGACCGAGCTGCACGGGCCACTCCTCACCTGACACTGCGTGAGTCACGAGCCCACCACCCGTCCGCCGAGGGTGTCAATGCGAGTGGTCGATGTGTCTGATATGCCTGGTGCGATGCGTGCGGTACCAGCTTGTGAGCGACGGTACGTCTGGCGGGCCGCCCGCTGGGTAGGGCACCTCTGTCCCTGCCGTCCACCGAACCTGGAGGCCCCCGTGGTCGCCCCCGCCCCCGAGCAGCCGCTGACCAGCGAGCCCCCGATGGCCGACGCCGAGCCCCTGATCAGCGAACCCCCCATGGCCGAGACCGCCCCGCTGACCAGCGAGCCCACGCCGGTGGCCGCGGCCGCGGGGTTCTGAGGCCATGACCCTGGCCCGGCTCGCCGCCCGGCACGGCGTGGCCACGTCGTACTCCCCGTCGGCGGGCGTCACCGTCGACGTGCCGGACGCCACGGTCGTCGCCGTCCTCGCCGCACTCGGCGTCGACGCCTCGACCCCGGCCGCGCTGCGCCGGGCCCTGGCTGTCGCCGAAGCCGCCGAGGCGGACCACCTGCTGCCCCCGACGCTGGTGCGCTGGGGCGACGGGCCGGTGCCGGGCCTGTCGGATGAGCTGACGGTCATCGGCACGCCGGTCGATCAACTCCCGCTGGGCGTACACCAGTTGAACGTACGCCACCGGGACGGCCGCACCGCGACCGCGACCCTGATCGTCGCGCCGGACGGCGTACCGCAGCCCCCGTCCCGGACCCACGGCTTCCTGGTCCAGCTCTACTCGCTGCTGTCCGCCCGCTCCTGGGGCATGGGCGACCTCGGCGACCTCGCGGAGCTCGCGAGCTGGTCGGGCCGCACGCTCGGCTCCGGATTCGTGCAGGTCAACCCGCTGCACGCGGCCGTACCCGGCGCGCCGACCGACCCGTCCCCCTACCGCCCCTCCTCGCGCCGCTTCCCCGACCCCGTACATCTGCGCATCGAGGACATCCCCGAGTACGCGTACGCCACCGAGCGCGCCGGACTCGACGGGTTGACCGTGCGCGCGGCCGCTCTGCGGCAACGGGTCCTGGTCAAAGGGGAGTTGATCGACCGGGACGCGGTGTGGGAGCTCAAGCGCGAAGCCCTGGAGATGCTGCACCGGGTGCCGCTCGCCCCCGGCCGCCGGGCCGCCTACTGCGACTTCCTCGCCGGTCAGGGCCAGGCCCTGGAGGACCACGCCACCTGGTGCGCGCTCGCCGAACGGTACGGGCCGCACTGGCGGCGCTGGCCCGAGGGGCTGCGCGACCCCAGATCCGCCGCGACCGCCCGCGCCCGCCGCGAGCTCATCGACCGCGTCGACTTCCACACCTGGCTCGCCTGGCTCACCGACACCCAGCTCGCCGCCGCCCAGCGCGCCGCCCGCGAGGCGGGCATGCCGGTCGGCCTCGTCCACGACCTGGCGGTCGGCGCGCACCCCGAGGGGGCCGACGCCTGGGCCCAGCAGGACGCCTTCGCACCCGGCATGTCCATCGGCGCACCCCCGGACGCCTTCAACGCGCGCGGCCAGGACTGGGGCCTGCCGCCCTGGCGCCCCGACGTCCTCGCCGCGTGCGGCTACGCCCCGTACCGAGGCCTCCTCCAGGGCCTCCTCCGCCACGCGGGCGCCCTGCGCATCGACCACGTGATGGGTCTGTTCCGCCTCTGGTGGGTGCCGGAGGGGCATCCGCCGACGGACGGCACGTACGTCCACTACGACGCGGAGGCGATGCTCGCCGTCCTCGCCCTGGAGGCGCACCGCGCGGGCGCGGTCGTCATAGGGGAGGACCTGGGCACGGTCGAACCGGGCGTACGCGAAGCCCTGGCCGAGCGGGGCGTGCTGGGCACGTCGGTCCTGTGGTTCGAGCGCGACTGGGTGGGTACGGGACGGCCGCTGGCCCCCGAGGACTGGCGGCCCGGATGCGTCGCCACCGCGACCACCCATGACCTGCCGTCCACGGCGGCCCGCCTCACCGGCGAACACGTCCAGCTCCGCCACCGCCTCGGCCTCCTGGCGACCCCGCTCGCCCAGGAGCAGACCGCGGCCCGCGCGGAGGTCGCCGAGTGGCTCGGCTACCTGGAACGCCTGGGCCTCCTCCCCGACGCCCCCGGTGACGAGGAGACGGAAATCCGCGCGATCTACGGCTTCCTGCTGCGCACCCCGGCCCGGATGGTGGGCGTGTGGCTGCCGGACGCGGTGGGCGACCGCAGACCGCAGAACCTGCCGGGCACGTGGGACGAGTATCCCAACTGGCGCCTCCCGGTGGCGGGGCCGGACGGGCAGCCGATGCCCCTGGAGGCGATCGCGGCTTCGCCGCGGCTGCATGCGCTGATGCGGGTCTTTCCCAGGAGGGGGACGGGTGCGAACCCGGGCACGGTCGGCCCCGGGGGCCCGGCTTGAGGTGGGCTCTTCCGCGCCGGGTTCGGTGTGCGGCTTTGTACGGCAGCCCCGCCTGACGTGGACTTTCCGTGTTCGGTTCGGGGCGCGGACCCGGTGCGCGGCCGCGGTGCGCGCCCCGTACGGCACCCCCGGGCGCGCGGCCCTCTTGGGCGTTCGCTACGTTTGCACCGTGGACAAGAAGAACGCCCTGCGCGCCGGCGCCGTAGCAGCCGGTACGACGCTGATGATGCTGCTCATGTCGTCCCCGGCGCTTGCGCTCACGCGCGACGACGGTGACGACCCGGGGACCGGCCTGAGCGTGATCGACACGATCGGTCTGTTCGTGGTCGCGCCGATCGCGCTGTTCGCGGTTATCGCCGGGCTGGTCATGGTGCTTGACAAGTCCCGGAAGGCGCCGGAGAAGGCGTAGCCGGCGGGTTCGTCGGCCTGACTTTCCCAGCCACCCGCCCGCCCGTTCTGCCCCCTGCGAGGGCGGAGCGAGGGGGTGGGTGGTTGCCGTTTCGTCGGCGCCCGCGGCCGGGCGGTCGTCCCCTGGGGCTCCGCCCCAGACCCCTTTGACCCCACCCCACCCCTTCCCGAAACCCGCCGGGGGTGGATGGCTCGGGTGCGGCCCGGTGGTCGTTTCCTGGGGCTCTGCCCCAGACCCCGTTCGCGCCTGAAGGGCGCTCGTCCTCAAACGCCGGACGGGCTGGGGATGCCCGCACGGGCATCCTGCCAAGGGCGACCCTGATAGGGGCGCGGGGAACTGCGCGGCCAGCCACGCACGGTCCGCAGCGGAAGGCCGTCCACGGGATCCCGGCCCCCTTCGGGGCCGCACGCGGGGACGGATCTCAAGCCCATGCGCATCCCCCGGGGGCTGGGGATGCCCGCACCGCACCCTGCTAGGGGCGCGGGGAACTGCGCGGCCAGCCATGCACCGCCCGCAGTCGAAAGCCGTCCATGTAACCCCGGCCCCTTGGGGCCACCCGCGGGGACGGATCTCAAGCCCGCCCCCCATCCCCCGGAGGGTCTCGGGAAGGGGCGGGGTGGGGGATTCAACCGCCCCGCACCTCAATGCGCCGCCAGCAACTTCCTTAGCAGCGCGGACAGTTGAGCCGCCTCGTCCCTGTCCAGCGCGGAGGTCAGAACCTCCGTCTGGGCGGCCAGCCCCGCCGTCACCGACTCGTCCACCAGCTTCAGCCCCTTCTCCGTGAGGGTCACCCGTAGACCCCTGCGGTCGGTCGGGTCGGGGCTGCGCCGCAGCAGCCCCGCCTTCTCCAGCTTGTCGAGGCGCCCCGTCATCCCCCCCGTCGTCAGCATCAGCGTCGCCGAAAGCTGCCGCGGCGACAGCGTGTACGGCTCGCCCGAGCGTCGCAGCGTGGCGATGACGTCGAACTCTCCCCGCCCGATGCCGAATTGCGCGTACTCCTTGTCCATCCGCTCGCCCATCGCGCGCGCGATCCGGTAGATCCGGCCGTACACCGCCATCGGGACCGTTTCGAGGTCCGGGCGGACCGCCGCCCACTGCGCGGTGATCGCGTCCACCGCGTCCACCGCGTCCAGCGCGTCCGAGGGGGTCTCGGACGGCGGCTCGGCGAGCGCCGGGTCCGGGTTCGGGTCCGGGCTCGGGTTCCGGGGCGGGGGAGTCTTTGCGGCAGTCATGTGGCCCAGTATCCGAGGCCGTTCGGTCGGACGCAAGAAAGTTGCTTGACGGAAAGTAGCTTAGGAGTAAGCTACTTTCCGTCAAGTGATCGCCCCGAATCCCGCCGGAGCCCCCATGCGTACGCACCGCAGCCGCAGCCGTACCGCCCGCATAGCCGGCGAACGCCGGATGCTCGTCGCCATGGCGGTCGACGCGACCGGCTCCGGGATGTACGTGCCGTTCAGCCTGGTGTTCTTCCACCACGTCACCGGGCTCCCGTTCGCCACCGTCGGACTCGTACTCACCGTCGTGGGGCTCCTCGGGCTCGGCGCGCTGCCGCTCGCCGGGGCCGCCGTCGACCGGTACGGGGCGAGACGCGTGCAGCTCCTGCTGTACGGGGTGCGCGGCGCGGGCTTCCTGCTCTACCCCTTCGCCCACTCGCTGCCCGCCTTCGCCGCCGTCGCGCTCGCCACCGCCTTCGGGGACCGGGCCTTCCCCGCCGTACAGCAGTCGCTCCTCGGCGAGGTCGCCCAGGGCGCCGACCGGGACCGGCTCCAGGCCTCCTCGCGCGCCCTGCGCAACGGCGGACTCGGCGCGGGTTCGCTCCTCGCCTCGCTCGTCGTCGGGTTCGCCGGGGACGCCGGGTTCACCGCGGCGGCCTGGCTGAACGCAGCCAGCTTCGCGCTCGCGGCCCTGCTCATGCGGGGCGTACGCGCCGAGCGGCAGGCCCCGGTCGAGGGCGGCGCCCAGCCGTCCGCCGGCTACCGGCAGGTCTTCGCCGACCGGCCCTTCCTCGGGCTCACCGCCGCCAACTTCCTCAATGCGCTGGGCTATTCGGCCCTTTCGGTCCTCTTCCCGCTGTACATCACCACCTGGCTGCGCGGGCCCCAGGCCATCACCGGTGTCGCGTTCACACTCAACACCGTGATGTGCGCGGCGGGCGGGGTCGTGGTCGCGGCACGGGTCCGGTCCCGCGGCGCCCGGCGCACCCGCTCCTCGGCGCTCGGCTCGCTCCTGTTCGCCGCCGCGTTCGCCGCGCAGATCGTCCTCGGTACGTTCCGGCCCGGCTCGGGGGTCGTCCTCGGCGGGGCGCTGCTGCTCATCGTCGCGCTGTACACGCTGGGCGAACTCGTCCACAGCCCGTCCGCCGGGGCGCTGTCGGTCGCGGCCGCGCCGGAGGCCCTTCGGGGGAGGTACCTGGCGGCGTACCAGCTGTCGTGGTCGCTGTCCGCGGCGGTCGCGCCGTCGCTCTTCACGGCGCTGATGTCGGTCGACGGGCGCCTGCCGTGGGCTGTGCTGGTCGGTACGTCCCTGGTCGCGGCGGTCGTCGTGGTGCGGCTTGAGCGGGTTCTGCCGACGGGCGCTGTGCGGGTCGCTTTCGCTGGGCGGGTGGGGGCGGGCGCGGGTGTGCCGGTCGCCGCACGCTGATCCGTTCCCCACCCCGCCCCTTCCCGCTGTCACACTCTGCGGCTCCGCCGCGTGGCCTCCGGGGGAGTTCGTTCTCCACCACTCACAGGAAGTCAGTCATGAACCAGAACCGGCTCGTCACCGTCGCCCTCACCGCGCTCGCCCCCGTCTCCTGGGGCTCCACCTACTTCGTCACCACTCAATTCCTGCCCGCCGACCGCCCGTTGTTCACCGGCATGATGCGGGCCTTGCCCGCAGGACTCGCTCTGCTCGCGCTCACCCGGCGGCTGCCCAGAGGTGACTGGTGGTGGAAGGCGGTCGTGCTCGGGGCGCTCAACATCGGGGCGTTCTTCCCGCTGCTCTTCCTCTCCGCCTACCGGCTGCCCGGCGGCATGGCGGCCGTGATCGGGTCGGTGGGGCCGCTCTGGGTCGCGGGTCTCGCCGCCGTGTTCCTCGGCGAGAAGCCCACCCTGCGGACCCTGCTCACCGGCATCGCCGCAGCGCTCGGGGTCAGCCTCGTCGTCCTCAAGGCGGCCGGCGCCTTCGACGCGATCGGGGTGATCGCCGCGCTCGGCTCCTCGGCGAGCATGTCCGCCGGGACCGTGTTCACCAAGCGCTGGGGGCGGCCGGAGGGCGTCGGGCCGCTGGTTCTGACCGGGTGGCAGCTCACCGCGGGCGGGCTGCTCATCGCCCCGGTCGCCTTCTTCGTCGAGGGCGCCCCGCCCGCGCTCGACGGTCGCAACCTCGCCGGATACGTCTACCTCGCCCTGGTGAACACGGCCGTCGCGTACTGGCTCTGGTTCCGCGGCATCGGCCGCATGACCGCCACCTCCGTCACCTTCCTCGGCCCGCTCTCCCCGCTCACCGCCGCCGTCATCGGCTGGGCGGCACTCGGCCAGGCCCTCGCCCCCGTCCAGGTCCTCGGGATGGCCATCGCCTTCGGCGCCACCCTGGCCGGCCAGACCGCACCCAAGGGCCCCGGAAGGTCCAAGTCCCTGCAATCGTTCAGTTCTGCTGAAGATAGCAACGTAAAACTTTCGATGGACGTGACGAGTCACCCGGTGCGACGGTAGGGCCACAGGGGCACACCAGGCGCCACGCCAACGCCAGCAACAAGCGCCGCCCCACCCCCGCTCACACCGAAACGGAGTCATCGTGACCGTCGTCCTGGACCGAGTCCGCAGCACACCGCGCGCCACCGCGGCCAAGAAGGCGGGCGGAGCCTCCGGTCTTGGCCTGGTCTTCGCGGCCGTCGCGACGGTCGTCTGGTCCGGGAGCTTCGTCGCCTCCCGGGCCCTGCACGACTCGGTGCCGCCCGTCCAGGCCGCGTTCTGGCGCTGGCTGATCGCCATCGTCGCGGTCGCCCCGTTCGCCGCTCGCGAGACCTGGCGCCAACGCGCCCTGATCCGGCGTCACTTGGGATTCCTCACGGTGGCCTCGCTGCTCGGCATCACGGTCTACAACACCCTCGTCAACCAGGCCGGGACCTCCACCTCGGCCGGCAACATGGGCATGATCATGGCTGCGTCGCCGGTCCTGATGGCCGTCCACGAGCGCCTCACCGGCGGCCGGCTCGGCGCCCGCCGCACCATCGGACTGCTCGTCGCCGTGTCCGGGGTGCTGCTCCTGGTCAGCAAGGGCTCGCTCGATCTCGACCTCGCTCCGGGCGACCTCTGGATGGTCGCGGCCGCCCTCAGCTTCGCCTCGTACAGCGTGCTCCTGAAGCGTCGTCCGGCCGAACTCGGCGCGCTCGCCTTCCTGTTCACCACCTTCGTGCTCGGCGCGCTCATGCTGGCTCCGGTGTACGGGGTCAGTCTCGCGGCGCAGGGCGGCTTCGCCGCGACGCCCGGCACCGTCGGACCGCTCCTCTACGTCGGCGTGCTGTCCTCCGCCGTCGCCTTCTTCGCCTGGAACAAGGCGATCTCCCTGATCGGCGCCGCCCGCGCCGGAGTCGTCTACTACCTCCAGCCGGTCTGCGTGGCCCTGCTCTCCTACCCCCTGCTCGGCGAGTCGACCGGCCCGGCGCAGCTGGTGTGCATGGCGCTCATCCTCGGCGGGGTCGTCCTCGGATCCCGCAGGTGAGGCGCCCGGGGGAGGCGCCGGTATGTTGCGTCCCATGAGCGAGTGGGACATCAAGAAGCTGCACATCCTGCGGACCCTGCGCGAGCAGGGCACCGTGACCGCGACCGCCGAGGTGCTCATGATGACGCCCTCGGCGGTCTCGCAGCAGCTGTCCAACCTCGCCAAACAGCTCGGCGTGACGCTGCTCGAAGCGCACGGCCGCCGCGTCCGCCTCACCGACGCGGCGCATCTCGTACTGCGCCACGCCGAGGTCGTCTTCGCCCAACTGGAGCGCGCGGACGCCGAGTTGGCGGGCTATCTGCAGGGCGAGGCGGGCGAGGTGAGGATCGGGGCGTTCTCGACCGCCGTGCCCGCCCTCGTCGTACCGGCCGTGCAGCAGCTGCGCCGCAGCCATCCGGCCCTGGAGGTACGGGTGCGGGAGGCCGAGGCGGCCGAGGCGTACGAGCTGCTCTCGGCCGGAGCCGTGGACCTCGCCCTCTCCCTCGCCGCCCATGCGCCGAGCGCCCGCGACCCGAAGTTCGCGCTTCTTCCGCTGCTCACCGACCCGCTCGACGTGGCGCTTCCCGCCGGGCACCCGCTCGCCGCCGAACCGGGCCTCAGGCTCGCCGACCTCGCGCACGAGCCCTGGATCTTCGGCGGCAGCGGCCCCTGGTCGGAGATCACCACGGCGGCCTGCGAGGCGGCCGGATTCGTCCCCGAACAGGCACACAGCGCGGCCGGCTGGACCGCGATCCTGTCCATGGTGGAGGCCGGGATGGGCGTCGCCCTGGTGCCCAGGATGGCCGCGGCGGACCGACGCGCGGGCGTCGTCATGCGGATACTCAGCGCGGATCAGCCTCGGCGGCATGTCGTGGCCGCCGTGCGGCGCGGCGCGGAGGAGGGCCCGGCGGTGGCCCGGGTGCTGGCCGCCCTGCGAGAGGTCGCGGGCGCGCGGGTTGCCGGTTAGGCGATCTGCCGGTTACGGGGTGTCCAGGCGAGCCAGTTCGTCCTCGCTGAGCCGCAGCGCGCCCGCCGCCACGTTGTCGACGAGGTGGGCCGGGTCGCCGGTGCCGGGGATGGCCAGCACGTGCGGGCCGCGGTGCAGGGTCCACGCGAGCCGGATCCGCGCCGCGCTCACGCCCCGCTCGCGCGCGACGGCAAGCACCGCCTCGCTCTCCGCGCCACCCGCACCCGTCTCGCGTCCGGCCCCGGCGATCGCGTAGAACGGCACGAACGCGATCCCCTTCTCGCCGCACAGCCGCAGCATCTCCTCCTGCCCCGCGGGCGCGCCGATGCCGTACGGATTCTGCACACAGACGACGGGCGCGATGGCCAGCGCCTCCTCCAGGTGCGCGGGGCCGACGTTGGACAGGCCCAGGTGCCGGATGAGCCCCGCCTCGCGCAACTCGGCGAGCGCGCCGAAGCGCTCGGCGATCGAATCGGTGCCGATGATGCGCAGGTTCACCACGTCCAGGTGGTCGCGGCCGAGCTGGCGCAGGTTCTCCTCGACCTGCCCGCGCAGCGCCTCGGGCGTCCTGGCGTGCTCCCCCCACTCGCCCGACGGGACCCTGGTCGGCCCGACCTTGGTGGCGATGACGAGGCCGTCCGCGTACGGGGCGAGCGCCCGGCCGATCAGCTCGTTCGCGGAACGCAGCGGGGAGAAGTAGAACGCGGCGGTGTCGATGTGATTCACGCCGAGCTCAACCGCCTTGCGCAGTACGGCGATTGCCCGTTCCCGGTCGCTCGACACGGCATCGGCGCGCAATGCCGCGCCCTGCTGGGGCAGGCGCATCGCGCCGAAGCCGATCCGGTTGACGGTCAGGTCGCCGAGCTGCCAGGTGCCCGCGGCCGCCGCGGTGATGGTCTCTGAGGTCGTGGTCATGGCGGGAGTCTGGCAGGGACGGGGCGGCCCGCCCCGAGATGGCAACAAGCTGCCAGGAGCGGGCAGCCGGTGCCCAGCCAAACGTTCAGTATCACTGAACAGACTGTGTGGAAACTTTCGATGGACGTGGGGTGTGGGGCGGGCGAGAGTCGGGGTCATGACTTCCGCCACCGACGCCGCCGACGCCACCGAGAACACCGCCGACCACGCATCCGCAGCGGACCCGCACGCCAACGACGCCGCCCCCTACGGAGGCGGAGACCCGTACGCCGACTACCGCTACGGTGACTTCGCGTTCACCGAGCTCGTCGACCTCGCGGACCGTCGGCTCGGGGCCGGAGTCATCGCCGCCAACGACGAGTTCTTCGCCGAGCGCGAGAACCTGCTCGTCCGCGAGCGGGCCGTGTTCGACCCGGAGCGCTTCGGGCACAAGGGCAAGATCATGGACGGCTGGGAGACCCGCCGCCGTCGCGGCGCCGACGCCGATCATGTCTTCCCCGCGCCCGAGGACCACGACTGGGCGCTCGTACGGCTCGGCGCGCCCGGCGTGATCAAGGGGATCGTCGTCGACACGGCGCACTTCCGCGGCAACTACCCGCAGGGAATCTCCGTACAGGCAACGGCGGTTGAGGGCTCGCCAAGCCCCGAGCGGCTTCTCGCCGACGACGTGAAGTGGGACGAGCTCGTCCCTTCCCCAAGCTCCAAGGAGCAGGGGAGGCCCCATGCGCCGGTGCGCGGCCACGCCGAGAACGGCTTCGAGATCACGACGGGCCGCCGCTACACCCACGTCCGGCTCTGCCAGCACCCCGACGGCGGCGTCGCCCGCCTGCGCGTGCACGGCGAGGTCGTACCGGACCCGGAGTGGCTCGACACGCTGGGCACGATCGACCTCGTGGCGGTCGTCAACGGCGGTGCGTACGAGGACGCGTCGGACAAGTTCTACTCCTCGCCGACGCAGATCATCCTTCCGGGTACGTCGCGGAAGATGGACGACGGCTGGGAGAACCGCCGTCGCCGCGTCCGCGACACCAACGACTGGGTGCGGTTCCGGCTTGTCGCACAGGGGGCGATCAGGGCGGTCGAGATCGACACGGCGTACCTGAAGGGCAACTCGGCGGGGTGGGTCGCACTGAGCGGGCGCGACGGGGAGGCGGGGGAGTGGTTCGAGATCCTCCCGCGTACGAAGCTGCAGCCCGACACGCTGCACCGGTTCCGCCTCCCGGCGCAGGCGGTGGCGACGCATGTCCGCCTCGACGCGTTCCCCGACGGCGGGGTGGCGCGGATGCGGCTGCACGGCGCGCTGACGGCCGAGGGTGCGGCTGAACTCCGGCGCCGCTACACGGAGTTGACCGGCTGAGCCCGGCCCCTCCCTCTTGCCTCCGCCCGGCGGAACGGCTGCGCGTATGGCGCCCGTCCGTCGGGCGGTTTTCATTCCCCCACCCCGCCCCTTCCCGACTGCGACACTCTGCGGCTCCGCCGCGTGTGCCCCTGGCGGGGGACCCGGGACATGGGGACGGGCGAAGTCGCCGGTTGGGGGCGGGCAGCTGGTGATCGAGACGGTTGTCCGGCTGAATCGGTAGGTCGGCGGCGCCTGCCCTCGACCGTTTAGACTCGGGTGAAGACGGCGCTGAGGCTGTGGGAGAGCGTCTCGGACGTAGGAGACGCTCATGGCCGACCCTCGATTGTGCCTACAAGCGCTCGATGTAACCACAAACGAGAGGTTCGCGTGACGGCCTGAAAGCCCGTGGCGCTAGTCAGTCACTCGGCGTCCCCCGACTCCTCCATGCCGTCGAGGAGCCGCCGGGCGAGGATGGCGAGTGTCTCGCCCTCCTGCGTAGCCCAGCGGGCGGTGCCCTGGTTTGCGACCGGACGACCTTCCCACTCGGCCAGCTCCCACATCCGTGCGATGAGACCGCTCGGCGAGTACGCGTTGCCGTCGGCGGCCCAGACGATCGGGCGCGCCCGGTTGCTGTTGGTCCACTTCGCGAGTGCCCGGCGCGGGTTCGCGTCGAGCCATGCGGCGAGCGCGTCCTTCTCCGGCTGTAGGTACAGGGCCAGGTGCAGCGGTGCCCCCTCCTCCAGGGCGCCCTTGTCGACGATGACGTGCACGGCGTTGGGCCTGCGGCGCTTACGCGGCTTGTTCTCCCCGCGCCGGTACTGCGCGGCGGCGTCCTCGCTTCCGCCGCCTTCGAGGGCTGCCAGGGCCGCGGTCACGAGGTCGGCGGCCTGCCCCGGATCGGCGCACACCCGCTGGAGACTCGACCGGGTTCCCACACCGTCCAGAGCCTGTACGACCGCCGGGACAACGCGCTTGACCAGGTCTGGCACCTGCTCCTTGGCCTCAGCGGCCCACGTGAGCGACTGGTCCGGCTCGCCCATGCCGGCGTCCTGGGCGAGGAGCTGCCGGAACACCAGGTGGGTGATGAGGAACGTGCCGTCGTCGATGACGGCGGCCGCGCGCCCGGCGTACTGTTCGCGTTCCGTACGCAGAGCCGTACGCACCGCCCGGAGGACGTTCACGGCGTTCCAGGTTTCATACACGTTGGGCACGGAGCGGAAGAGGGGGTCGTAGATGCCGCTACCGCCCCGTTCCCACAGCACGTCGGTGGAGCCGGATGCGACGAGCCGGGCCGCGAACCGGCTGCCGCTGTGGGCGCAGGCGAGCGCGCACGCGGCTTCCACCACGGAGCAGCCCTCGTCGTCCTGGGGTTCGAGTTCGCTGCGGCGCACGCTGTACACGAGGCCCAGTTCGGCACTGAACTCGTCGATGAGCACCGCCTGGACGGGGTCGAGGGCGATACGGTCACGCTCGGTGATGTGGTTCTGGCGGTTGGTGGCCTGGGTGGTGCGGTTGGCGAACTCGGTGTCGCCGCCGGTGACGATGAACCGGACGGTGACCTGGGCGAGTCCGGCTTCCTCGGACTGCTGGGCGGCGTCGATGACGGAGCGTACGGTCTGTGCGCCGTTCACGACACTGGCGCCCTTGGCGGTGAGGCGGACGGGGTGGCGCTCGGGGAACTTCTGCGATCCGGGCACTGCTTCCAAGGAGTCGCACAGGACGGTGACTCCGTTGTTGAAGTACCAGAAGTGGGACGGCTCGCCGGTGAGGGTGTCCAGCAGCTCCTTGTTGATGGGGGTGAGCCCCAGCGGGTTGCGGATGTTGCGGACGAACAGCTCGTTGCCGTGGTTGGCCCAGGTCGCGACCTCTTCGGCCTGTATGACGCCCTCGTAGGAGAGGTAGGGCGAGGGCACGCTGAACCAGGGGTGAAGCGTCGCCGTCAGCGTGACGGGTTCACTTTGCTGGTCCTTCCGGACCAGAGTGTGGATCTCCTTGGCGTGCAGAAAGCGATGGTCGACGTAGTCGCCGTGGGAGTTGAACTCCCCCTCGCCGTTCTTGATGACCTGCAGTACGCCCGGCGACGGGGGCTCTGTGCCCATGAGGACGATCACTTGTGTGATCTCGGTGGTCTTCTCACTGATGAGGCCGTGTGCCCGCTTGGCGAGGATCTGGCCGCGAGGGTTGAACTGGGCGGCCTCTCCGGAGTCGATGAGGGTCAGCCCGGCGAAGAGCTTGTGGACCGCGGTCTCGTCGGCCTTGGCCTTTCCGGTCGGGCTCCACTTGGCCTGGACGAGGTAGATGTGCGCGGCCGTCTCGTCTATCGCGATGGCGTCGATGCCCTGGTCCTGGCCTCCGTCGATGACGCAGTCGGCCGCCTGCTCCGGGGTCCAGCCTGTCATGATGCGCACGGCGTGCGCGGCCAGGGCGCGGGAGCGGAAGGCGGGCTGGGTCTGCTCCGGCGGCCGGTTGCCGAAGTCACTGATGTCGATGAGGCCGGTGTACGTCTCGTCGAAGGCGCGCTCGACCTGGCGGACCTGGGTGGGGATGTCGGGCTGCTGGGGAGTGGCGTTCACGGTGTTCCTGTTCGGCTGACTGCGAGCGGCGAAGAGGGCGTGGGTACGGGAGCGTCAGCTGAGCGAGTCGAGCACCACCTGGAAGCTCCTCTGCGCGTCGCCGAGATGGTCCACGATCGACTGGGCGATCTCGCGCGGGTCGCCGAAGTCGTCGGGCGCGTCGATGGGCCCGGCATTCAGGAGGAGGCTGGTATCGCGGCTGTCCAGTATCTTGCGTACAGCGGCACGGCCGTATCGCTTGAAGCGCGACGATTCGACGCGCCCCGCGCACCCCTCCTCTCCGGGCCGGTACGCCTCCAGGAACTCTGCGAAGTCCTCCTCCATGAGCGGGTTCTCGGTGTCCGTGTGGTGCAGGTCGCGGGCGTCGTACACCCACAGCTCGTCGGTGGCCGGATCGCCGTTCGGGCGCAGGACGGACTTGGTGAAGAACAGCACGTTCGACTTGGAGCCGGTGTCGTGGAACATGCCGGTCGGCAGCCGCAGCAGGGTGTGCACGTCGCAGTTCCTCAGGAGCGCCCTGCGGATGGTGGCCGCCGCTCCGCCGTGAAACAGCACACCGTCGGGGACGAAGACGGCCGCCCTGGCCCCCTGTGGCAGGGTGATGGCCAGATGCTGGAGGAAGTTGGCCGGGAGCGTGGCGTTCTGCGCCCAGAAGTCGTTCCGCCGCTCGGTGTTCGCTTCGACGTTGCTCTTGAACGGCGGGTTGCAGATGGCGACGGTGGCGGCCACGTCCCGCTCGTACCGGCGTACCAGGCGTTCCTTCGTGTCGAGCGAGTCCGCGCGCAGAATCGGCGGTACGTCGTGGAACTGACGCCCGGTGTTGAGGAGCACGTTCATCGTCGCCAGGCGGCACATCTGTACGTCGATGTCGGCACCCGCGATGGCGGCGGCGTCCACGCGGCCCCCGTGCGCGGCCATCTCGCGGTGGGCGGCGATGAGGCTGGTGCCGACTCCGACAGCCGCGTCGACCATCCGGTCCCGCGGGGTGAGGGCGAGCGCCTTGGCTATCACGGTGAGCAGGTAGGGCGGGGTGAGGAACTGGCCCGTCTCCCGCTTGGCCCGGATATCGTCCCGGCAGTCGGCTATCAACAAGGAGAAGGCAGAACCGAGCTCGTCCCGGAGCACGTCCGACCAGCGGTACGGGTCGAACTCCTCGACGATCAGCCGTCCGAGATCCGCCATCTTGTCGGCCGGCCAGGGGCGGGAGTCGTGGAAGAGGACACTCGCGATGGCCCGGCGGGGATCCTGCGGGTTCGGCTTGCCGAGTTCGGCCATTAGCCCGGTCAGGGCACGGTGCAGATCCTCACCGCCGGCCAGCACGAGGCTCGGCCAGCTGCCCGCAGGCGCGATCGGAGGGCTCGCGAACATCCCCGTCCGCTGGGCGCGTTCATGGTCGAGCTTGAGGAAGAGTAGGTACGCGATGTGCTCGGTGAACTCCAGCCGCGTCAGACCTTTGAGACTCGGCTTCTGTTCGAAGAACCGCTGCCAGCGCCGGAATATCCCGTCTGTCGTCCAGTGTGCCTCCGGCCCTCTCGCCCCGATGTTCTCGCGCTCCGTCGCCATGCCCCACCCGTTCTCGAACGTCCATGTCCGAGTGGATACGCCGACGGGCCACCCCCCTGTTCCGGCAGCGTCGGATCCGGTGACGAAGCGCTCTGAGAACACATCTGAACAGGCCGATCGGGCCGCAGGCGATCAACTCCCTTCCAGGGTAGGCGCAAAGTCGGCATCGGGGGCCCCGAGCAGTACTTTTTTCGGCCTGTCAGACCCCGTTCTCCTGCTGCTCCGGAATCCAGCAGCGCACCTGCTTGCCGACCGGCGTCCCCGTGACCCGCCACCCCGGTGCGAGCAGATCGACCAACGGCAGCCCACGCCCCGACTCCGCCTCGGGGTCGTCCAGCTGTACGCCGCCCCGCACGGGCAGCATCCGGCGGTACGGGTCGTGCAGCCTGACCCGGACGCCTCGCTCCGCATCATCACCGCGCCCGAGCGGCATGACCCCTACTTCGGCGACGAGCGGAACGAAGTCACCACACGCGCGGACCGCGTTCCCGCACAGCTCGGACATCACCAACTGTGCGGAGTACATGAGGTCTTCGCCGACCCCGGCGTCAGCGAGCGTCTTGGAGATGAGGGTGCGGGTGGCGCGGAGGTGGTCGGGGGTGGCGGTGAGGTGGAGGACGAAGCCGGAGGGGGTGGGGGTCTGGTACCAGCCGAGGGAGTGGGGCATGGGGGGGCTCCTCTGCGTCGGGGGCGAACTTTCCTCGCCTCACGATGACTTGAGAGTGGCCATCGGCTCCCTGAAATCGCAACCTTTCTACCCTATCGGGTGACGGTTTCCCTTTGCTTCCCGTCAGGGCGTGGCGCGAATGGCAACATGCCGGTATGCCGAACGCCCCTTTGGCCCCAACCGTCAGGCGCCGCCGACTTGGAGGAGCGCTTCGCAGGCTCCGCAACGAGGCTGGCCTGAGCCTGGACCGCGCCGCCTCCGCGATGGCGTGGCAGAGCCCGAAGATGTCGAAGATCGAGAATGCCGTACAGGCGATCCGACCCGCCGACCTGGACAAGCTGCTCACGATCTACGGAGTGAATGACCATGAGGTCCGCGACACTCTGGAGCAGCTGAGAAACGATGCGGCGAAGAAAGGCTGGTGGCAGGCATATTCGCAGGTCGTCGGTCCCCTTTACGCGGACTACATCTCCCTGGAGACGGACGCCGAGATGGTGTGCTCATGGTCGCCCCTGCTGGTTCCGGGGCTGTTGCAGAGCGCCGCCTACGCGCGCGAGACCATCGCCGGGATCACCACCACCCGAAGCGTTGAGGAGGTCACCGCCTTGGCGGAGGTGCGCATGGCTCGCCAATCCGTGCTCAGCCGTCCTGGCGCCCCTCTGGAGTTCTGGGCGATCATCCACGAGGCAGCCTTGCGCCTGAGGTTCGCGAGTCGGCCCGGCACGATGCGAGAACAGTTGCGCAGACTTCGCGAGACCGCGGAGCTGCCCAATGTGACAGTGCAGTTGATGCCCATCGATGCAACACCCCATCCAGGGCTTGAAGGCGGCTTCTCGCTCACCAAGTTCCGGGCACCGCTACCGAGCGTCGTCCTCTTGGAGAACCCAGGCGGAGCCACGTACGTTGAAGGCGAAGACGCGGTCCCCTTCGAGCGGGCGTGCGAGCGCATTCGCGCCACCGCCATGCCCGTCGAGGACTCACTCGTACGCATCGCCGAGCTGGAAGAAGGCTTCCGGAAGTGACCGACCGCAAAACTGAGCTGTACGAACAAGACCTCGATGGCGCCGTCTGGCGCAAGGCCACAGTCAGTGGAGCCGAGAACGACTGCGTCGAGGTCGCCGAACTGCCGCACGGCGCGCGGGCTGTACGTGATTCGAAGAACCCGGAGCGGGAACCACTGCGGTTCACCGCGTCGGAGTGGGCCGCGTTCCGGGCGGGTGTGATCGCGGGCGAGCTCTGAGCACGGAGAACAGCGGCGGGCCGGTGGTTCTCGGTGAACCACCGGCCCGCCTGCTGGCTCTAGTTCTCGTCGGCCGACGGCGGTACGTCCTTCTTCAAGGCACGGGCCACGGCCGTGAACTGGGCGAGCGCCACTTCGAGTTCGTCGACGATCTCCTGGGCGATCACGTCCGGCGGCGCGTAATCCGTGGTCGCGGTGGCGTCGGACTTGAGCACCGTGAGGTCCAGGTTGACCTTGTCGCGAGCGATCAGCTCGTCGTAGTCATACGCGCGGAAACGGTCACTCGGGCTGCGCTTGCTGAAGTTAGTGGCCCCGGAGTGGTACGCGGCCACGAAATCGTCGAGGTGCTGGCGGCCCAGCTGGCGCTGCTTGAGCGTGAAGCGCTGGTCCGTGCGGAAGTCGTAGACCCAGAGCTCGCGCGTGCCGGGGCGGCCTCCGGAGCGTTGGCCGGTCTTCTCGAAGAACAGGACGTTGGCCTTGACGCCGTTGGCGTAAAAGATGCCGGTGGGCAGGCGCAGCAGGGTGTGGACGTCGCAGAGGTTGAGGAGGTTCCTGCGGATGGTCTCGCCGGCGCCGCCTTCGAAGAGGACGTTGTCGGGGAGGACGAGGGCAGCTCGGCCGTTGGTCTTCAGCAGGTTGTAGATGTGCTGGACGAAATTGAGCTGCTTGTTGGTGGTTGGTGCCCAGAAGTCGGTGCGGGAGGTGTAGGACTCGCCGGTCACCGAGCCGACGCCGAAGGGCGGGTTGGCGAGCACGATGTCGTAGTGCCGCTTCGGGGGGCGGGCCAGGGAGTCCTGGATGGTGATGAGCGGCTTGGCCTCGGAGCTTCCGATGCCGTGCAGCAGCATGTTCATCAGGGCCAGGCGGCCGGTCTCGCGGACGAGTTCGTAACCGGTGATCGCGCCGGTCTGAAGGGCGCGGCCCTTGTCGCCGTACAGCTCGTCCTCGTAGTTCTGGACGAGGTGGGCGTGCGCCGCGATGAGGAAGCCGCCGGTGCCGCAGGCCGGGTCGGTGATGGTCTCGCCGGGCCTCGGCTGGACGCAGTCGACCATGGCGTCGATGAGCGGCCGGGGCGTGAAGTACTGGCCCGCGCCGGTCTTGCGGTCCTCGGCCCCGCGCTGGAGGAGACCTTCGTAGGCGTCGCCCTTGAGGTCCTGGTTCTCGGTGGTCCAGGTGTAGGGGTCGATCAGGTCCTTGATCAGGCGGTCGAGGACGGCCGGTTCATGGATCTTGTTCTGCGCCTTGGTGAAGACCTCACCGAGCATGGTGCCGCCGCGCTGACCGAGATCCTTGAGGACGAACTCGTAGTGGTCGAGCAGCGCTTCGGCGGACCGGGTGGTCAGGCTCTTCCAGTCCCGGCCCTCGGGGACGAGAGGCTTCTCGGGGGCGTTACGCCGGAAGGCGGCCGGGCGGTTGGCGCGCTCGTCGGCCATCTTCAGGAAGAGGAGGTACGTGAGCTGCTCGACGTAGTCCAGGGTGGAGACACCGGAGTGGCGGAGCAGTTCGCAGTACGACCAGAGGCGGTTGACGAGGGTGGAGGTGGAGGCCGGGGCTGCGAGGGCAGTCTTGGTCTTCACTTCCACCGCGCGAGGGGTGCCGGGTGCCGGGGCCGCGTCAGCGGGATCCTCGGGGGTCGGCTTGTAGGTGCTGCTCATGACGGTGCTCACAGGGGAAGTGTTTCTTGGGTACCGGTGGGAACCGGCTGGCCGGAGGCCTGGGGGGCAGTCGTACGGGATGTGCGCATGCGCCTGACCGGCTTGACCTCGGCAGACCGCTGAGCACGGTTCCGGACGAGGAGGACAGATGCCGGCTCGTCATCGGGGTCCTGGGGCATCAGGGCTCCGGTGAGGGCTGCGTGGAAGAGGGCATTACGGAGCTTCGAAGCCCTCGCCCAGCCGTCAGTCACTGCTTCTCGCAGTCCCCGCAGGTCCTCTTCCAGTTCCTGAACACGAGCAACTATGTTCCGCTGTGTACCAAGGGGCGGAATCGGAATTTCGAGGTTCTGAATCTTCCCCTTATTAAGCGCCGGCTGATTACCGCCTGAAGCCTCCCTGCGTGTTTCCTCATAGCGAGCCATGAGAAAGTAGTACACAAACTCGGGCAGGATCGCAGTTTCCGAGACTCGGATCGATGCACAGTTCTGGTTATGCGCAGCAGGAATATCAAGGATTGCCGCCTGGCCTCGCGTCCGCCCTTCGCCGATCATCGCGATCATCACCGTTCCGGGCGGATGAATCCGAGCCTCAGGACTTGTGATCGAATCAACCGTGATTGACTCTCTCGTGGATGAAATGCGAGCGAAGGATACCTCGCCACTGCTCACCCAGGGGACATCACCACCCCAGTAAGCCGAATTGCCGCGTGACGGAGTTGACCCAACAGCAACCTTAAAAAGTTTTCCTATAGTTGTCCATCGCCATCCGTCAGGGATATCCCAAGGCCCCTCATCCAGAGCAGCGGAGTCCCGCACGAGAACCTGTGCATCCCCTTCAGAAAGGTCTTCGGAAACAAGTTTCCCATGCAAGGCATCGTGAAGGGCGGCCTGAAGAAAATACTCCCCTTTTGCGTCCGCGACACCTAGAGACCCCTCTCCCGCGTGGATGTGCACCAGCTGCTCGTCCAGTTTGGTGACGATGCGATGCTGTTCAGCGAGAGGCGGTACGGGAACCTCGATCTCCAAGATATCCCGCTCCCGAACCGCAGGATAATTTACTCCACGCTGCTTCTCGACAACACGCGAGATGAACTCACTCGATGAAGCCAGATGAAACAGAAATCGGCGATCTATCGCCTCTCCGGCTCGCAGAACGCAAAATCCCGTGGAAGCGATCTCGCCATCGAACTCTTCGGGAACCCAAGCGATCTTCCGCAAATATGGCCGAACCGTCGAGAACACCGTATCGCCGCGCCTCAAGAGTTGACGTGCACGACTGGGAGCTGCGTCGGCTTCGGTCTCGACAGCACCCACGATTGAAAGAGTGGAGGGATCAACTGATCCAATGTCGACGTATTTAAATGTGCTGCGTCCAAGCTCAGTGGGCAGAACCTTTTTAATTGGCTGGCACAATTCCCCCAACGTCGCCCGCCCCCACCCCGGAGGCAGCCCCCCCGCGTCCGCGACATCCCCCCCGGAGCCCGAACCCTCCGGCCCCACACCCGAGTCGGTCGTCACGCGCTCAGCTCCCTGTCCAGCTCATTGATGATGTGTTCTGCCCGGGTCCCCCCGAATTCCGCGAGGAATCCGTCCGTGCCGTTGCGTGAGGTGAAAGGGGCGTAGTCGAGGTCAGCGGTGTCGAAGCGTACACGCTCGGCCGTCGCTGCGGCGATGCGGTCGAGCCACCAGCGCTGCCGCTCGGTGAAACACGCGCCGGCCTGTTCCTGGCGGGCGATCCAGGCCTGATAGCGCTCGTGCACAAGATCCTCGTGCGGGCGGGGTGCCGGGGCGCCCAATGCGGCGCCGCCCGCGAGTTCGTAGCGGAGCAAGGCGAGCAGATCAGAGGCCGTGTGCTTGCGGTGGGCCCCGTCGGGCACCGCCTCGCCGACTTTCTCGTATGCCTTCCATAGTCGGTCCGGGGTCCAGGCGCGCGGCGGGCGGGCGATGCTGCGGGCCACGTCCTGGAGCCGGTCCATGGCGACGCCCGGCGGCACGTCGGAGCCGGCGCTGAACGCGATGGACATCGCCGCGATCTCGTCGCGGTTGTCCGCGATGTACCGACGCCAGTCGCGGACAATCTCCGTCGCCGCGTCTTTGTCGTCGGCGGCGGCCCCCGCGCGGAGAAGCTCGTCGGTGCCGTTCTCGTCGTAGAGGATGTCCTTCGCGCGCCGCATCTCCAGTAGGCGGGCGCGTAGCGGCGGCGTGGCGGCGAGGGTGCGCACGGACTGCTCGATGAGGTCGCGTACCGCACGCTCGGGGTCACGGCCCGCGCGTTCGGCGGCCTCCCGGGCTTCCAGCTGCCGGTCCGCCGAGACGGCGTCGACCATCCCATGAACGATCTTCTTCAGTTCCAGCCCGCCGCTCAGGCGCTGGATCTCGGCACGCTCCTCGTCCGTCATCTGGATGTCGAGTTTGGCGAGGCGGGCAGCGAGGGTGGATACCTCTTCCTCCTCGATGGTGTTCGCGGCGGTCTTGCGGAGCAGCTTCTCCAGGCTGATCTGTTTGTCGGTGTGGCGTTCCAGCGGTGCCGCGTCGACCTTGGACTTCTTTGTCACGCCGACCGCGTCGACGATCACAAATCGGGTCTTGGGGCCGACACCTGGGGTGACCTTCTCGAAGTCTGTGAGGGAGAGGGTCCGAGCGCCACGGCCCTTCATCTGCTCGAAGTACGCCCAGCTCTTGACGTCTCTGAGGAACAGCAGACATTCCAGCGGCTTGACGTCCGTGCCCGTGGCGATCATGTCGACGGTGACCGCGATGCGCAGCTCAGGGAGGTTACGGAAGGCGGCGAGGCGCTCGGAGGCGTTGCGGGCCGCGCTGGTGATCTTCGCGCAGAAGTCGTTGCCCTTCCCGAAGACGTCGCGGACGACCTCGACGATCTCCTCCGCGTGGTTGTCGTTCTTGGCGAAGACCAACGTCTTGGGCACGTATATCTCGTCCCAACGCAGTGTGCCCGTGGCCCGGTCGTACTTCGCGCGCTCGGGGAAGACCTCCGTGAACAGGCGGTCGCGGAAGGTCTGAACGACCGTGCGCAGCTGATCCTTGCTGATGACTCCGACACCAACCTGGTTGGCGCCGTACTCGATGTCCTCGTCGATGTCCTCGTAGCGCTGGCGTCGGGTACGGCGGTCACGGACCGGGATGGTGCCCTGTGCGATGACGCCGCCCTCGGCGGTTATCCGCGTCTCAATCTCGTAGACGGAAAAGTCGACGTTGACCCGGTCGGCCACCGCCTCCTGGTAGGAGTACTCGCTGACCAGGTTGCCGTTGAAGTAGCCGAAGGTTTGGGCGACGGGGGTAGCGGTGAGGCCGACGATGGGGGCGTCGAAGTATTCGAGGACAGAGCGCCACTTGCCGTAGATGGAGCGGTGGCACTCGTCGACGACGATGAGGTCGAAGGCCTCCGGGGGGATGTCCGCGTTGTAGCCGACCTCAATGCCGCCCGGCACGTCGACGTCGTATTCGATCTCGCCGTCGCCCCGTTCGCTGCCCGGCAGGCTCGCGCCGGTGAGCTCCATGTAGAGGCGCTGAACAGTGGAGATGACGACCTTGGAGGAGGCATACATGCCCTCCGCGCCGAGGCGCTGGACATTGTACAGGTCAGCGAACTTGCGGTCGGTGTCAGGGGTCTTGAAGTTCTCGAACTCGGCGAAGGCCTGCACACCGAGGTTGTTACGGTCGACGAGGAACAGGACGCGCTCGGCACGCGCGTGCTTGAGCATCCGGTACGAGAACGTCACCGCCGTGAACGTCTTACCGGCACCGGTGGCCATCTGGACGAGGGAGCGGGACTGTCCCATTCCCTGCTGGCCCTTGCCGAGCGCCACCGAGTCCTCCACGCCGCGCACCGCCTTGATCTGCGCCGGGCGCAGCGGGCGCTCGTCGAGGTCGGGCATGCGCCAGCGCAGCCGGGCCCGGTAGCTGGGGGCCTGCTCGTCCTCCTCGGCCTGGCGGATCCAGCGGGCGAGGGTGCGGGGCTGGTGGAAGGAGAAGATGCGGCGGGTACGGGAGTCCGGGTCGAGGACGGACCGGAAGCGGGTCTCGCCGCCGTCACTTACGTACCGGAACGGGAGCGGGGTACGCCAGGCGCTGAGGCGCTGCTGGGCGTCGGTGAGGTGGTCGGCGTAACCGTCGGCCTGGGCCTCGGCGGCGGACAGATCGGCGCCCTCGCGCTTGGCCTCGATGACACCGACGAGTTTACGGTCGACGTAGAGGGCGTAGTCGGCGCGGCCCTTGGCGGTGGTGACCTCACGGACCGCGACGCCGTTGCCCCGCCGGTCGCCCTGGACGTGGAGGTTGAGGTTCGCGCCGCCGTCCTGGACGTCCCAGCCGGCCGCCGTGAGCATCGCGTCAAGCCGCTTGCGGACCTGCACCTCGGTGAGGGGTTCACGGGAGGCCTGCTCGGCATTGTCGAGGAGGCGGGCACGCTCGGCGACGGCGGCCGAGGCGGCGGCCCGATCGATGGTGTCAGCGCGCCTGCGGCCAAGCTGTGTGGCCTCGGCGGTGGCCTGGAACTCATTGAGCTGGTCCTGCATGGCCGCGACCGCACGGGCCAGATCCTCGCGCTCGGCCTGCGCCTGGGCCAACTCGCGCTCGACAGCGCTCCGGGCGGCCTGCTCGGCCTGGGCTTGGGAGGCTTGGTCGCGGTAGCTGACGCGGGCTTCTTCCAGATCCTTGCGGGCGCGCGCGACGTCCTGAAGCAGCCGCTCGTTCTCAGTGGCCGGTGTGCGGTCAGGGCTGGGCGGCACGAACGGCAATTGCTCGCGCGAGCTGGTGAGCAGCCGGTAGTACCAGACTCCGAGGCGGAAGCAGGTGCGCAGGGCGCGGAAGGCGTCGTCGGCGCTGTCGAGTCCTGCATGGTTCGCCCCGTTGCCGAGGGCGCGCACTTCGTGAAAGGCGGTGCCCACGTCACCGTGGAGGTACCCCTCCCTGTCCAGCGCCCGCAGCCGGTCGAACTGGGTACTGCCCTCCACCCGGACCCGGCCCCTGCTGACCAGGTCGGCCGCCATGGCCTCCGCGAACTGACGGGATTTGATGAGCGACGTGTTCGGGTCGCTGAAAACATGACTCTCGGCAGCGGTCCCGTATGCGACGAGGAGCGGAAGGTGCGGCAGCAGGAACCCGAAGTTGCGAGACTGCCTGGCCAGGCGTACGAGTCGGGGGTCTGGTGCCTGGGACGCCCCGCCTGCGCTGCTCATGGGGTGGTGGTACCGCCTCTCCGGGAGTGCAAAGGTCGTCGTGTGTGCAGCGTGATCGCCCGTCGAGCCTAACCGGCAGCCGGTCTTCGGCACTACAGCTCCAGCTGGCGTGACCTGACTCCCGCCACCATCGAATTGCCGCGCGCCAGCGCCCGACCCGAACCGCCGCCGGTGGATTGACGTTGGATCTGGGGAGACCGTGAGAGGTCTCGATGGCGACCGGGACCCGGTTCTCTGGGCTGTCGCCGTGCTGGGCCAGCTGATGTAGGAGCTGGCTGAAGCCGACGGGGGTGTCTTCGATGCGAAGCTTGTCCAGGAAGGTGTCGGCCTCGTCGAGCAGTGCGATGTCGTGGTGGTCGGTGGCCCAAAATCGGGCCCCTGCACCGAAGTGGTGGAACCCGATCATGGCACTCGGGATGGACAACCCCGGTAAAACCGGCGTGTCCATTCCCATCTTTCGAGTGCCCCCGGCGGGGTGGTGGGCAAAATTCAGCCCCTCCGGCGTTTGAGGAGCGGGGTGCAGGGGCGGAGCCCCCGGGAAACTCCCCTCCCCCCACCCGCCGGAGCCACGCGGCGGAGCCGCAGAGTGTCACAGCCGGGAAGGGGCGGGGTGGGGGACAGCCCCGCAGAGCCGCCCCCACCCCGCAGCCGCTACGCGGCCCCCGCGTCCGCCGCCTGGGCCTTCAGGGCTCGTTCCACGCCCGCCCGGGACTCCGAGACCAGGCGGCGCAGCGCCGCGTTCGGCTCCGCCGAGGTGAGCCAGGCGTCCGTCGCGTCCAGGGTTTCCTGGGAGACCAGGAGGGACGGGTACAGGCCCACCGCGATCTGCTGGGCGATCTCGTGCGAGCGGGACTCCCACACGTCCTTCACCGAGGCGAAGTACTTCTCGCAGTAAGGAGACAGCAGCTCGCGCTGGTCCGTCTGCACGAAGCCGCCGATCACCGCTTCCTGGACGGCGTTCGGGAGCGTGTCGGACTCCACCACCGACGCCCACGCCTCGGCCTTCGCCTCCGGCGTCGGGCGCGCGGCCCGGGCGGTCGCCGCGTGGCGCTCGCCCGCGGCCGTCTTGTCGCGGTCCAGCTCGGCCGCGATCTCCGGCTCGTCGAAGACGCCGGTCGCCGCGAGCCGCTCCACGAACGCCCAGCGCAGCTCGGTGTCCACGGCGAGGCCCTCGATGGTCTCGGCACCCGTCAACAGGCCCTGGAGCAGGTCGAGTTGCTGCGGGGTGCGTGCCGTCGCCGCGAAGGTGCGGGCCCACGCCAGCTGGTGGTCGCTGCCCGGCTCGGCGGTGCGCAGGTGCGCCAGCGTCGCGTCCGTCCACTGGGTCAGGCCCGCGTCGCGCCACTCGGGCGCCGCGTACAGGTCGATGGCCAGCTTCACCTGGCGGTGCAGGGACTGCACCACACCGATGTCGGACTCCTTGGCGATGCCCGACAGGACAAGCGCCAGGTAGTCGCGCGTCGCGAGCTCGCCGTCGCGGGTCATGTCCCAGGCCGAGGCCCAGCACAGTGCGCGCGGCAGGGACTCGGCGAAGTCGCCCAGGTGCTCGGTGACGAACCGCAGGGACTCCTCGTCGAGGCGGACCTTCGCGTACGACAGGTCGTCGTCGTTCAGGAGGACGACCGCCGGACGGGACGTGCCCGCGGGCAGCTCGACCTCGGTGCGGGCCGCTGCCTCGATGTCCAGCTCGAAACGGTTCGTACGGACCAGCTTGCCCGCCCCGTCCAGGTCGTAGAAGCCGATCGCGATGCGGTGCGGCCGCAGCGTCGGCTCGCCCTTCGCGCCGGCCGGCAGCGCCGGGGCCTCCTGGAGGACCGTGAACGAGGTGATGGCGCCGGACTCGTCCGTCGCGATCTCGGGACGCAGGACGTTGATGCCGGCCGTCTCCAGCCACGCCTTCGACCAGGTCTTCAGATCGCGGCCGCTCGTCTTCTCCAGCGCGCCGAGCAGGTCGGACAGGCGGGTGTTGCCGAACGCGTGCGCCTTGAAGTACGCCTGTACGCCCTGGAAGAACTCGTCCATGCCGACGTACGCCACGAGCTGCTTCAGGACCGAGGCACCCTTGGCGTACGTGATGCCGTCGAAGTTGACCAGGACGTCGTCCAGGTCACGGATGTCCGCCATGATCGGGTGCGTCGAGGGAAGCTGGTCCTGGCGGTAGGCCCAGGTCTTCATCGAGTTGGCGAACGTGGTCCACGAATGCGGCCACTTGGAGCCCGGCGCGTACGCCTGGCAGGCGATCGAGGTGTAGGTGGCGAACGACTCGTTCAGCCACAGGTCGTTCCACCACTCCATCGTCACCAGGTCGCCGAACCACATGTGGGCGAGCTCGTGCAGGATGGTCTCGGCCCGCACCTCGTACGCGGCGTCCGTCACCTTCGAGCGGAACACGTACTGGTCGCGGATGGTGACCGCGCCCGCGTTCTCCATCGCGCCCGCGTTGAACTCCGGCACGAAGAGCTGGTCGTACTTGGCGAACGGGTAGGCGTAGTCGAACTTCTCCTGGAACCAGTCGAAGCCCTGCCGGGTCACCGCGAAGATCTCGTCCGCGTCGAGGAACTCGGCGAGCGAGGGACGGCAGTAGATCGCCAGCGGCACGGACTGCCCGGCCGGACCCTCGTACGAGGAGTGCACCGAGTGGTACGGGCCCACGATCAGCGCGGTGATGTACGAGGAGATGCGCGGGGTGGGCTCGAAGACCCAGAGGTCGTCCTTGGGCTCCGGCGTCGGCGAGTTGGAGACCACCGTCCACCCGGTCGGCGCCTTCACGGTGAACTGGAAGGTCGCCTTCAGGTCCGGCTGCTCGAACGAGGCGAACACGCGGCGCGCGTCCGGAACCTCGAACTGCGTGTACAGATAGGCCTGTTGGTCCACCGGGTCCACGAAGCGGTGCAGGCCCTCGCCGGTGTTGGTGTACGCGCAGTCCGCGACGACCTTCAGCTCGTTCCGGCCCGCTTCGAGGCCGGCCAGGGCGATCCGGCTGTCCTGGAAGGCGGCGGCCGCGTCCAGCGCGGTCCCGTTCAGGACGACCTCGTGCACGGCCGGCGCGACCAGGTCGATGAAGGTCTCCGCCCCCGCCTCGGCGGAATCGAAGCGCACGGTGGTGACGGACCGGTAGGTGCCGCCCTCCTGCGCGCCGCTCAGGTCGAGCTCGATCGCGTACGAGTCAACGGTGAGCAGGGCGGCCCGCCGCTGCGCCTCTTCACGGGTCAGATTCGTGCCAGGCACCCGGTCATCTCCTTCAGATGCTTCAGTTCCATCAGATCGTGACGTTCCGGCCATCCTTGCACGCAGGATCGGCACAGCGCGATGTCCGTTTCCCGCCGGTGAACAGGGCCTCGCGCGACCACCCTGGTGCCATGACGATCTACACCGCACGCCCCATCGAACCCGCCGTCCTCAAGCAGCTCCGCGACACCGACGACGCGGGGCGCGCTTGCGTCCCCTACGTCGACGAGGAGGGCGGCGACCCCCTGCGCTGCTGCCTGCGGCCCATCCGGCCGGGGGAGCGGGTGGCACTGGTCTCGTACGCCCCGCTGCGCCGCTGGGCCGCCGAGAACTGGGCGAAACCAGGCGCGTACGACGAGCAGGGGCCCGTCTTCATCCACGCCGAGGAATGCGACGGCCCCTCCGGGGAGGGCTACCCCTTCACGCGGCCGGGGGCGATCCGGGTCATGCGGCGCTACAGCGGGGACGGGCGCATTCTCGGAGGGCGGCTCCTTGAGTTCCCCGAGGACGCGGCCTCCGCCTTCGACGCAGCCCTCGACGAGGCCTTCTCCGACCCGGAGGTCGCCCTGGTGCACGTACGTGCCGTGGAGTACGGCTGCTTCCAGTTCGAGGTACGCAGGCCCTGAGGTTCGGCTGCGGGTCGTCCTGGGTTGCTCGCGCAGTTCCCCGCGCCCCTTAAGCACCTGCGGCCCAGCAGGTTGAGGCTGCGAGCCGGCACCCCCATGCTTTTAGGGGCGCGGGGAACTGCGCGACCAGCCACGACGGGCCCGCACCCGAAGTGAACGCACCGGCAGGGTGCTCAGCCCTTGAGCTCGGCCGCCACCAGCTCGGCGATCTGGACGGCGTTCAGCGCAGCGCCCTTGCGGAGGTTGTCGTTGGAGAGGAACAGCGCCAGGCCGTTCTCGACCGTCTCGTCGTCGCGGATGCGGCCCACGTACGACGCGTCCTTGCCCGCCGCCTGGAGCGGGGTCGGGATCTCCGACAGCTCGACGCCGGGGGCGTCCTTCAGGACCTCGTACGCGCGCTCCACGCTGATCGGGCGCTCGAAGCGGGCGTTCACCTGGAGCGAGTGGCCGGAGAAGACCGGCACGCGGACGCAGGTGCCGGAGACCTTCAGGCCGGGGATCTCCAGGATCTTGCGGGACTCGTTGCGGAGCTTCTGCTCCTCGTCGGTCTCGAAGGAGCCGTCGTCGACGATGCTGCCCGCGAGGGGGAGCACGTTGAAGGCGATGGGGCGCTTGTAGACGCCGGGCTCGGGGAACTCGACCGCGTCGCCGTCGAAGGTCAGCTGGTCGGCGGCCTCGGCGACCTTGCAGGCCTGGGTGTGCAGCTCGGCGACGCCCGCCAGGCCCGAGCCGGAGACGGCCTGGTAGGTGGTGGCGACCATCGCGGTGAGCCCGGCCTCGTCGTGCAGCGGACGCAGGACCGGCATCGCGGCCATCGTCGTGCAGTTCGGGTTGGCGATGATGCCCTTGGGGCGGTCCTTGATCGCGTGCGGGTTGACCTCGGAGACCACGAGCGGGACCTCGGGGTCGCCGCGCCAGGCGGAGGAGTTGTCGATCACGACGGCGCCCTGGGACGCGACCTTCTCGGCCAGCGCGCGCGAGGTGGCGCCACCCGCCGAGAACAGCACGATGTCCAGGCCCGAGTAGTCGGCGGTGGACGCGTCCTCGACCGTCACGCCGTCCAGGACCGTGCCCGCGGAGCGCGCGGAGGCGAACAGGCGCAGCTCGTCGACGGGGAACGCCCGCTCGACGAGGATCTTGCGCATGACCGACCCGACCTGTCCGGTGGCTCCGACGATTCCGACCCTCACGGTGACTCCCTTGGTGCTCACGTGCTTCACGTGCTCCTGATACGGCTCCGGCGCACCCATGATGCGTCGGATCCCGCCGGACTTGTCCAATCCATTGTCCGGGGTGTGGGACACCTGCCCACTTGTGACAAGTCCATGGCGTCCGTGTTGCATCCGCGCCGAATTGCCCCACGGAGCCGTTTTTGCTGGCTACGGTCCTGACAAGCCGGTCGATCATCGGCGACACCGCACCGTATTCCGGAGGATTTCCCGTGCCCGTATCCCGCCGCACCCGGGCCATAGCCGCCCTCGCCGCCGCCCCGGTGATCCTGTCCCTGGCGACGCCCGCCGTCGCCCGAGGGGGACACGACCAGCACCTCGCGAAGAAGCTGGTCAGGGACGCGTCGGGGGAGAGCGCCTACCGCCACCTGGAGGCCCTCCAGAAGATCGCCGACGCCAACGGGGGCAACCGGGCGGCCGGCACCCCCGGCCACGACGCCTCCGCCGCCTATGTGTACGGGCAGCTCAAGGAGGCCGGGTACGACGTCTCGTACCAGGACTTCACCTTCTACGAGTCGAAGACCCTGCGCGAGAAGCTGACCCTCGACGGGCGCCAACTGCCCGTCGCCGCCTACCAGTTCAGCAAGTCGACCCCGGTCGGCGGGCTCACCGCGGAGGTGAAGGCGGCCCGTGTCGACGACACGCCGGGCTGCTCGCTCGACGACTACGCCTCCGACACCTTCACCGGCAGGATCGCGCTGGTGAAGCGCGGCAGCTGCACCTTCCAGGAGAAGGAGGCCGTCGCCGCCAAGGCGGGCGCGGTCGGCGTCATCGTCTACAACCACTCCGGGACGGACCCGGTGCACGCCACGGTCGGGGAGCCGCGCAACGCGCACATCCCGGCCGCCGGGATCACCCGCGCCGACGGCGAGGCGCTCGCCGCCCAGGTGGCCAAGGGCCCGGTCAAGGTCACCCTGGACGTGGCCACCGAGGCCGTCGCCAAGAAGACCCGCAACGTGATCGCCGAGACCCGCACCGGCAGCCCGGACAACGTGGTCGCGCTCGGCAGCCACCTGGACTCGGTCCCCGCCGGGCCCGGCATCAACGACAACGGCTCCGGCTCGGCGGGGCTCCTGGAGGTCGCGCAGAAGCTCGCCAAGGAGATCAAGCAGACCCGCAAGCACCCCAAGCAGCTCCCCAACAAGGTGCGGTTCTCGTGGTGGTCCGGCGAGGAGCTCGGCCTGCTCGGCTCCGAGTACTACGTGAAGAACCTCACCGAGCGGCAGAAGAAGCAGATCAAGCTCTACCTGAACTTCGACATGATCGCCTCGCCCAACGCCGCCCAGCTCGTCTACGACGGCGACGACTCCGACAAGAAGGGAGCGGGCCCCGGTCCCGCCGGATCGGCCCAGATCGAGGGCCTGATCAACGGCTACCTCGACAAGCGGCACGTCCAGCACGAGGGCTACGACTTCGACGGCCGCTCCGACTACGGCCCCTTCATCGCGGTCGGCATCCCGGCCGGCGGCACCTACACCGGCGCCGAGGAGATCAAGACGCCCGAGCAGGCCAGGAAGTGGGGCGGCAGGGCGGGCGAGGCCTTCGACCCCAACTACCACGCCAAGGGCGACACGTTGAAGAACATCGACAAGAAGTACTTCGACCTCAACATCGACGTCATCGCGCAGGCCGTGGGCACCTACGCGGTCGACCTGAGTTCCCTCAAGGGCTGAGCGCACACAGCACGAAGCGGGGCGGGTGCTCGTGAAGAGCGCCCGCCCCGCCGTGTTCGTACCAGCCGTTACCGCGTGACCTGCTGTTACTGCGTGACCTTCCCGATGATCACGCTGCCGGAGCCCGCCGCGGTGCCGCGCTCGTTCACCAGCTGTACCGTCCCGAAGAACTGGCGTCCCTCGGGGGCCGCACCCGCCGCGACGACGTCCGCCGTCACCTGGGCGGACGCGCCGCCCGCGAGCTTGACGGTCTTGCTCTCGTCGACCTTGACGGTGCCGAGCGAGGGAGCGAAGTACACGTCCTTGTAGGCGTACGTGGTCGAACCGGCCGGGACGGCGTAGCCCGCGACCTGGATCGTGTACGTGCCCGCGGCCGGCTTGGCCAGGCTGACCGACTCGTCGGAGCTGCTGGTCGTGGACTTGCCGACGGTCTTGCCGTTCTGGTCCAGGACGTACAGGTCGAGGTCGGCGCCCTTGTCGGAGGTGCCGCCGATCGACACGTCCAGGTGCTCGACGCCCGCGCCGATGGTGACCGTGCTGGTCTGCGTCTCACCGGTCTTGATGGTGGGGGTCGCGACCTTCGCCGAACCCAGCGAGCCGCCCTTCAGCTTGCCGTCGAGGGCGGCGAAGTTGTTGGTGACCTTCCACTGCACGGGGGCCGGGGTGCCGGCCTTCGCCTCGGGCACCGACTGGGTGGCCGGGTCGAAGTTCACGCCGAGCACCGAGACGTCCAGCTTGTAGGAGTTGTCCAGGTACGGCGACGTACGGCGCGCCTCGACCTCGATCTCCCACACTCCGGCCTGCGGGTTCGCGTACGAACGCAGGTCGGGGCGGCAGGTGTTGGCCGGGTTGTCGTAGTTCGGGTAGCAGTTCGGCGTCGACGTCGTGTCCACGGCCACACCGTAGGGGTGTATCGAGATGAAGCGGGTCTGGCTGCCCGAGCGCAGCGCGCCCATGCGGACTTCCAGGTTCTTCGCGCCCGCCGGCACGGTCAGGAAGTACGACTTGGTGGAGTTGCGCTGCACCGTCGAGGACGCCGTGAAGGTGTAGCCGGGGCCCGCGACCGGGGTCGCGACGATGACCGTCGCCATGACCTGCTGGTCCACGCCGACCGTCTTCGGGTCGTCGACCTGGAGGATCGCGCTGTGCACGCCGCCGGACTTCGGCTGCGCCTGCACCTTGACGGTGACGGGCTTGCCGAGCGGCAGGCTCACCTCGTCGTCACCGAGGATCTTGAAGGTGCCGTCGTCGTTCTTGAGCGACAGCTTGTGCTTGACGTTCTTGTCCGGTCCCGTGGTGCGGGTGACCGTGACGTCGTACGTCTTCTTCTGCCCGGCCTTCAGGCCGCTCTCGCGGTCGTAGATGCCGGTGCCGACGTTCGGGGTCTTCAGGGCGAACGAGAGCGCGCTGGAGACCGGGGCCGTCACGGTGTACTCGTGGGCCGGGGCGTGCTTCTTCGCGGTCTGCTTGATCGCGTCCCAGGCGCCCACGATGTTGATGAGGCCCGCGCCCTCCTGGTATGCCTGAACTCCCTTGATGTGCTTGGCAGTTGAGGTCAGAGCGGTGCGCAGATCGGCCGGCGGCAGGTCGATGCCCTGCTGCTTGGCGGCCGAGATGAGGAGCGCCGAGGCACCGGCGGCCTGCGGGGAGGCCATCGAGGTGCCCTGGAGCATCGAGTAGCCGGCCGGCAGGTCGTAGCCCGACTCCTTGACCGGGCTGCCGGGCAGCCAGGTCTGGGTGGAGTTGATGGCCGCGCCCGGGGCGGACAGGGTCGGCGTGAAGCCGCCGTCCTCACGCGGGCCGCGCGAGGAGAACGGCATCATCTGGTAGTCCGTGGAGACGCCGGAGCCGTAGTTGGCGGCCCAGGTGTCCTTGGAGATGCTCGCGCCGACGGATATCACGTGGTCGGCGAGGCCGGGGTCACCGATGGTGTTGACGCCCGGGCCGTCGTTGCCGGCCGAGATGACCAGCTGCACGCCGTAGCTGTCGATGAGGCGCTTGTAGAGCTCGGCGCGCGCGTTGTTGCCGTCGTTGAGCGCCGGCAGGCCGCCGATCGACATGTTGACGATGTCGACGTGGCGGTTGGTGACGAGGTCGATCATGCCCTCGGTCAGTGCGATGTTGGTGCAGCCGCCGTCCCAGTTGCAGGCGCGCGAGGAGACGATCTTCGCGCCGGGCGCGGCACCGCTCATCTTGCCGCCGAACAGGCCGTTGGCGGAGGTGATGCCCGCGACGTGGGTGCCGTGCTCGGACTCGATGACGCCGATGTTGACGTAGTCCGAGGTGTGCCCGGCCGCGTCGTAGGTGACGTTCTTGCGGATCTCGACGGTGAACGGGACGCGCTCGGAGACGTCGGTCGCCGGGTTGTCCGTGCCGAAGTAGCCGACTTGGTAGCCGTCCTTGTACGGCTTCATCGGAGCGTCGTCCGAGAAGTCGTTGTTGTTGTTCAGGTCCACGCGGACCGTGCCGGCGACCGGGTCGTAGAGCACGCCCCAGCTGTCGGAGGTGTCGCCGTCCCGGTTCAGGTCGCCCTTCGCGTCACCGCCCGCGGTGACCTTCTCGGCGAACATCGAGAAGTCGTACGAGCCCGCCGGAGCCTTCCACGTCTTGCCGCCGGCCGTGAACACCGGCCCGGACACAGCGGTGTTGGCGCGCAGCCAGGTGCCGTCGTTGTCCTGCACCGGGTCGGTCGAGGTGACCCAGTCGACGATCTTGCGCTCGCCGGTGGTGGTCTTCTGGAGCGCCGGGTGGCCGAGGTCGACGCCCGAGTCCAGGATGCCGATGGTGACCCCGCGGCCGTCCGCCTCGGGGTGCTGCTTCACGAAGTCGACCGCACCCGTCTCGAAGTTCGGGTTGTACGGGTTCTTCGCGGGCGTGTCCTTGCCCGGAGCCGGGTAACTGCCCGAAGTGCGCAGCTGCTTCGCGGACCTGGTGGTGTCGGCGGAGGGCGTCGGGTCGTCCAGCTGGATGTCCTGCTTGAGGTCGATGCCGTGCACCGAGGGCAGCTTCGCGGCCGCCTTCAGGGCGGCCTCGGCCTGCGCCGTCGGCAGCGTCGCGCGGACGTAGCCCAGCTTGTCGTCCTGCTTGCCCACGGTCGCCCCCGCGACCGCGTGCAGCTGCTGGGTGACGGCCGAGGTGGCGCCGGGGGCGGTCGCCACCATGACGGTGACGCTCTTCTCGCCCTTGGCCTGCGCCTCGGAGAGCCGCTGCTCGTCGGCCTTGCCGAGCTTGTCCTCGGCGGTCTTGGCCGGAGCGGTCTTCACCGGGGGCGCGGTCCACGGGTCGTCGCCGCCGGTCGCGGCGAAGGCCGGTGCGGCGCCCGCCGTGACGAGCGCGGCCACCAGGCCGGCCGCCGCCGCGATACGAGCCGTGCGTCTGGCCCCGGGTATGGAGCGCGGGGATTCAGTGGTCATTCAGCATCCCTATGAGGTGGGTAAGAGTCCGGCAGCAGGAAACGGTTCGAATTTCGGTGCCGGATGACCGCTGAGCATGGCGTATATGACTGGTGTTTGTGGAGAGTTGACCGTTACGTGATGTGAACATGGCGCTTTTCCGCCATCGCCCGGGGCCCGCCAGGGCAACCCGGGCCGGTCCTCACACCGGAGAGCGGCGCCCGCGCACGCCGCCCCGTAACCTCACCGGATGAACACGGAGTTGCGGGTGGCGGCCTACGCCGTATGCGTACGGGAAACCAGTGGTGCCCAGGAGATCCTGCTCGCGCGCTGGGTGGCCCGGGACGGCGCCAAGCGGTGGACGCTGCCGGGCGGCGGCATGGACCACGGCGAGGACCCCCTCGACACGGTGGTGCGCGAGGTCGACGAGGAGACGGGCTATGCCGTCGAGCCCGTCCGGCTGCTCGGCATCGACTCGATCAACCGGCGCTACCCGCGCAACCTCGGCAGGTTCGCCGACTTCCAGGGCCTGCGCATCGTGTACGAGGGCCGCATCACCGGCGGCGAACTGCGCCACGAGACCAACGGCTCCACCGACCTGGCCGCCTGGCACCCGCTGACCGGGGTGGCCGCCCTGGACCGGGTCGAACTCGTCGACGTGGGCGTGCAGTTGTGGCGCACCCGGCCCCCCACGGGCAAGGCGTCCCCACCGATGGGCTGAGCCGTGTTTTCCGACAGCGGGCGGCAGGCCATTCCCCTCCGAAGGCCCCGCCACCCGCGTCGGGTTCAGCGGGGGAGCACCACCACGTAGGCGGCCGGCTCCCGTTCCGTCGACGCCATCAGCGCGGTGCGCACCACGGCCGCCTGCTGCTCCAGCGACTCGCGCAGCTTCCTCGGCGTGATGTGCACGACGGTGATCCCGAGCCGCTCAAGGGCATCGCGCTTGCGCGTGTACTCCGACCACATCGCGTCGTCGTCCTGACGAGGTGCCCGGGTGTCCAGCTCCACCGCCACCGCCTGCTCCGGCCAGTACGCGTCCAGGCCGCCCAGGTGCGGGCCGCCCGGCAGGCGCAGGTCCACGTTCCACAGCGGGTCCGGCAGGCCGAACCCGCGCACCATCGCGTACAGCCGCTCCTCGGCGATCGAGCGGCCCTCGGCGAGCAGCGCGTCCACCGCGTCCACGACATGGGCCCGGGTCAGCAGCCGGGCCTGCGTCAACTCCCGGACGATCGCGGCCGGTTCGGTGTGGCCGCAGCGCACCGCCTCGGTGAGCAGCCGCCGTACGGCCTGGGCGTCACCCAGGACCGCGACCGCGTCCGCGAGCGCCCTCGGCACCGGCGCCACCGGCACCCCCGTGATCATCTCCGCGCAGGGCATCGCGTGCGCCCGCACCAGCTGGACGCAGCCCGTCGAGCGCAGCCGCCGGGTGCGCTGCACCAGGATGTCGATCCGGTCGAGCGAGAGCAGCGGGGGAGCCGAGGCGAACCGGTGCAGCGCGAGCGCCGCGAGCCCGGTGACGATCGCCTGCGGAGCCTCGTCGGGGGCCTGGCCCTGCGCCGGGATGGCCTTGGCGCGCCCGGTGGCCGGCCACCCCGCGTACAGCAGCGCGGCGTGCAGCCGCTCCTCGCTGGTGGCAGGGCCCGGATGCAGCACGTACACGCCCGGAAGCAGTTGCTGCCACGGGCCGCCGGGCCGGCACTGGGCGGCGGCCCGCGCGGCCGAAACCCCGTGCGCGCGCAGCTGGTTGGAGGAGAGGACGCGCCGCTGCACGTCGGCGAGGTGGCTCAGGGGGCGGGGGGAGAGCGGGGTGTTGTGGTTCATGCCGCAGGGCTTTCCGCAGCCGGACCGTCCGCTAACCGCTGTTACACGCCCGTCGACAAATCCGGACAACCCCGTCCTAAAGTACGGGCGTTCGAGTGCCGATCAGGGGGCCCGTTCGCGGGCCCCCGAACGGGTGTCAGCGCGCGGCCGCCGCCGCGTCGCAGGTCTGGCCGCGCAAGGTGCGGGCCAGGTCGTCGCGGGCTTCGAGGACCAGGCGGCGCAGCGCCGGGGCCGCGTTCTCGTGTGCGGTGAGCCACTCGTCCGTGGCCGACAGCGTCGCCTCGTCGTCCTGGAGCCCGGGGAACAGGCCCTTGACGATGTCCATGCCGATCTGGATCGAACGCTCGGCCCAGACCCGCTCGATCGCCTCGAAGTACTTCGGGGCGTACGCGGCGGTCAGCTCGCGCTGCGAGGGCTGGTTGAAGCCCGAAATCGTGGCCTCCACCAGCGCGTTGGACAGCGCGTCCGACTCCACGACCTGCGCCCAGGCCTGCGCCTTGACGGCCTCCGACGGGCGCGCGGCCAGGCAGCGCACGTGGTGGCGCTTGCCGGACGCGGTGTCGTCGCGGGCCAGTTCCGCGTCGATCGCCGACTCGTCCACCACGCCGTGCGCGGCCAGCGGTTCGAGCAGCGCCCAGCGCAGCTCCTGGTCCATGTCGAGGCCGTCGATCTTCGCCGAGCCCGCGAGCAGCCCCCGCAGGAGCTGGAAGTCGGAGCCGGTGGCGGCCGTCGCGGCGAAGAACCGTGCCCAGGTGAGCTGGTGCTGGCTGCCCGGTTCGGCGAGCCGCAGCTCGTGCAGGGCGCCCTCGGCGAGCAGCCGGCCGCCCTCCTCGCGCCATCCCGGCGCCGCGTAGTGGACGACCGCCGACCGGGCCCAGGAGTGCAGCATCTGGAGCACGCCGATGTCCGACTCGCGGCCCGCGTGCGCGAGGACGAGGGCGACGAAGTCACGGGCGGGCATGAGCGCGTCCCGCGTCAGGTTCCACAGCGCCGACCAGCACAGGGCGCGCGCGAGCGGGTCGTCGATGTCACCGAGGTGGGCGCGCAGGGTGGCGAGCGAGCCCTCGTCGAAGCGGATCTTGCAGTAGGTCAGGTCGTCGTCGTTGACCAGGATCAGATCGGGCCGCTCGGCCCCGGCCAGCTCGGCCACGACCGTACGCGGACCCTCGACGTCGACCTCGGCGCGGGCATAGCGCACCAGCGCGCCCGCCTCGCCGCGGTACAGGCCCACCGCGACCCGGTGCGGGCGCAGCTCGGGGTGGGAGGCGGCGGCCTCCTGGACCACGGCCAGCTCGGTGATGCGGTCGCCCGCGTCGTAAGTGGCCACCGGGGTAAGGGAGTTGACCCCGGCGGTCTGGAGCCAGGAGCGCGACCACGTCGCCATGTCGCGCCCGGAGACCTCTTCGAGGACCGAGAGCAGGTCGCCCAGGCGGGTGTTGCCGTAGGCGTGCCGCTTGAAGTAGCGCCGGGCGCCTTCGAGGAAGTCGTCCCGCCCGACGTACGCGACGAGCTGCTTGAGCACCGAGGCGCCCTTGGCGTACGTGATCCCGTCGAAGTTGAGCTTGGCGTCCTCCAGGTCACGGATGTCGGCCGTGATCGGGTGCGTGGACGGCAGCTGGTCGGCGCGGTAGGCCCACGCCTTGCGGTTGTTGGCGAAGGTCACCCAGCTGTTGGTGAAGCGCGTCGCCTCGGCCTGCGAGAACGAGCCCATGAAGTCGGCGAACGACTCCTTGAGCCACAGGTCGTCCCACCACACCATGGTGACCAGGTCGCCGAACCACATGTGCGCCATCTCGTGCAGGATGACGTTGGCCCGGCGCTCGTAGGCGGCCTGCGTCACCTTGCCGCGGTAGATGTACTCCTCGCGGAAGGTCACCAGGCCCGGGTTCTCCATCGCGCCCAGGTTGTACTCCGGCACGAACGCCTGGTCGTACTTTCCGAACGGGTACGGGAAGTCGAAGTTCTCGTGGAAGAAGTCCAGGCCCTGCTTGGTGATCAGGAAGACGTCGTCGGCGTCGAAGTGCTTGGCGAGCCCCTTGCGGCACATCGCGCCGAGCGGGATCTCCAGCTTGTGGCCGTCGTCGAAGGTGCGCGTGTAGGAGTCCGTGACGTAGTGGTACGGGCCCGCGACCACGCACGTGATGTACGTCGAGATCGGCTCGGTCGCGGCGAACCGCCACACCCCGTCCGTCTCCTGGCCGCCGGAACCGTTGGACCACACCGTCCAGCCCTCGGGGGCCTGGGCCTCGAAGACGAAGCGGGCCTTGAGGTCTGGCTGCTCGAAGTTCGCGAACACCCGGCGCGAGTCGGCGGGCTCGTACTGCGTGTAGAGGTAGACCTCGCCGTCCTCCGGGTCGACGAAGCGGTGCATGCCCTCGCCGGTCCTGCTGTACGCGCACTGGGCGTCGACCACCAGGACGTTGTCCTCGGCGAGATCGTCGAGCGCGATCCGGTTGCCGTCGAAGACCTGGGCGGGGTCGAGCGCCCGGCCGTTCAGCGTCACCGACGTCACCGACGGGGCGATCAGATCGGCGAAGGTCGAGGCGCCGGGGCGCGCCGAGCGGAAGCGGATCGTGGTCAGCGACCGGAACGTGCGGGGCCCGTCCGGGGCGTCCCCGACCGCGGACCGCAGGTCGAGAGAGACTTCGTAGCCCTCGACGGACAGCAGCTCGGCCCGCTCGCGGGCCTCGTCGCGGGACAGATTCTCACCGGGCACGGGCACTCCTTCGTGTCTCGTTCGAACGGCCTCGATCCTCCCATGCCGCCGACGCGGAGGCCGAGCGGGAATGGGTCGGCCGAAACGGGCCCCCAGCGGAATGCTTTCAGCCGATGCCGGTGTTCGACCGTAGAGATGCTTGCTTGACCGACGTTGCCCGAATGTTGCCCGAGGAGAGACATGTCCGAGTCCGCCAAGACCCCCGTCGACTTCTGGTTCGACCCCCTGTGCCCCTGGGCCTGGATGACCTCGCGCTGGATGCTGGAGGTCGAGAAGGTGCGCGACATAGAGGTCCGCTGGCACGTGATGAGCCTCGCGGTGCTGAACGAGAACCGCCTGGACGAGCTGCCCGAGGAGTACGCCGAGAACATGCGGCCCGGCGGCAAGTCCTGGGGCCCGGTGCGGGTCGTGATCGCAGCGCAGCAGCTGCACGGTGACGAGGTCGTCGGCAAGCTGTACACCGCGCTCGGCACCCGGTTCCACAACGAGGGCCTCGGTGTGAACCGCGACTCCATCGCCGCCGCGCTGAAGGACGTGGGCCTGCCCGCCGAGCTCATCGACTACGTCGACCAGGACACCTACGACGTCCAGCTGCGCGCCTCGCACAAGGAGGGCATCGAGAAGGTCGGCCAGGACGTCGGCACCCCCGTCATCGCGGTGCCGGGCGCCGACGGCGAGCAGATCGCCTTCTTCGGCCCGGTCGTCACCCCCGCTCCGCAGGGCGAGGCAGCCGCCAAGCTGTGGGACGGCACCCTGCTGGTCGCCGCCACCCCCGGCTTCTACGAGATCAAGCGCAGCCGCACCGCCGGCCCGGACTTCAGCAACCTCTGACCGCCGGCCGGGTGCGACCCGGCTGCCGAAGGGCCCCCGCGAGTCACGTCCTCGCGAGGGCCCTTCTTTCATCCGCCTGCCGTCGTGAAGGGTGAGAAGACGATCACGAGGCAGGACGTTCCGGGCGGCCCTACGGGGCCAGGATCAGGTTGTTGCCGGCCTGCTTGGCGGCGGCGTAACGCTTCGCCACGTCCTGCCAGTTGACGACCCGCCACATGGCCTCGATGAAGTCGACCTTCTGGTTCTTGTACTGGAGGTAGAAGGCGTGCTCCCAGGCGTCGAAGACCAGGACCGGGGTCGAGCCCTGGCCGACGTTGCCCTGGTGGTCGTAGATCTGCTCGACCACGAGGCGGCCGCTGATCGGCTCGTAGGCGAGGACGCCCCAGCCCGAACCCTGGGTCGTCGCCGCGGCCTTGGTCAGCTGGGCCTTGAACTTGGCGAAGGAGCCGAAGGACTCGGCGATGGCGTCCGCCAGCTCACCGGTGCCGTCCTTCTCCAGCGGCTCGCCGCCGCCGTCGCCCGTCATGTTGTGCCAGTAGATCGAGTGCAGGATGTGGCCGGAGAGGTGGAACGCGAGGTTCTTCTCCAGGCCGTTGATCGAGCCCCAGGCGTCCTTGTCGCGCGCCTCCGCGAGCTGCTCCAGGGTGTCGTTCGCGCCCTTCACGTACGCCGCGTGGTGCTTGTCGTGGTGCAGCTCGATGATCTCCGGGCTGATGACGGGTTCGAGCGCCGCGTAGTCGTACGGAAGTTCAGGAAGCGTGTAAATGGCCATGTCCGAGCCCTCCGACTGCTCACTGCAAATGCTTATTGCAACTGGTATGCAAGTGCACGCTACCAGCAGCAATACGGGTTCGCAGCTAAGGGTGACCTCAGCAAAAAGTCCTGCGTCCCGAGGCCTAGGGCCAGGGGACGCAGGACAGTTGAGCGGCGGGACCGGGGTGTTCGGTCAGGCGTCGATCGGGGTCTGGGCCGACGTGCGCTGACGGATGTAGCCGATGATCGCGAGGACCACAGTCAGGCCGCCCGTGTAGTAGAGCTGCACCCGCGTGCCGTCCTCACGAGCCATCAGGACGAACACGACCGCCATGCCGACCAGCGCGACCCAGGTGAGCCACGGGTACAGCCACATCTTCACGACGAGCTTCTCCGGCGACTCCCGCTCAAGGCGGCGGCGAAGGAGCAGTTGGGACGCAGCGATGAAGAACCAGACGACCAGGATGATCGCGCCGATGGTGTTCAGGAGCCACTGGAAGATGTCGTTCGGGCGCCAGTAGCTGAGCAGCACGCACACGAAGCCGAAGGCCGAGGAGACGAGCACCGCGACCCGCGGCACCCCGCCGGAGACCTTTCCGAGCACCTTGGGGCCCTGGCCGCGCGAGACGAGCGAACCGGCCATGCGGGAGGCGCCGTAGATGTTCGCGTTCATCGCCGAGAGCAGGGCGACCAGGATCACGACGTTCATGATGTGGCTCGCGTACGGGATGCCGAGGTAGTCCAGGGTCGCGACGTAGGGGCCCTTGGTGGCGATGTCCTTGCCGGTCCACGGCAGCAGTGTCACGACGACCGCCATCGAGCCGATGTAGAAGATCGCGATCCGCCACATCGCGGTGCGCACGGCCTTCGCGACGCCCTGGACGGGGTGTTCGGACTCGGCCGCGGCGATGGTGACCGTCTCCAGGCCGCCGTACGCGAAGACGGAGGCGAGCAGTCCGACGATCAGGCCCTCGCTGCCGTTGGGCATGAAACCGCCCTGGCCGGTGAGGTTGGTCAGGCCCGGGGCCTCGGTGTCGGGCAGTACGCCGATGATCGCGAGCACGCCGATGACCAGGAACAGGACGATCGCGCCGATCTTCAGCGCGGCGAACCAGAACTCGAACTCGCCGAAGTTCTTCACGGCCGCCAGGTTGGTGCCGCAGAACAGCAGCATGAACACGGCGACAAGGGCCCACTCCGGGACGCCCGGCAGCCAGCCGTGCACGATGCCCGCGGCGCCGATGCCCTCCAGGCCGACGGCCACGCACAGCAGGAACCAGAAGGCCCAGCCCGCGGTGAACCCGGCCCACGGCCCGATCGCCCGCTCGGCGTGCACCGAGAACGAGCCGGAGGCGGGATTGGCGGCCGACATCTCGCCGAGCATGCGCATGACGAGCATGACCAGGGCGCCCGATATCGCATAGGCGAGGATGATCGAGGGCCCGGCCGCTGCGATCGCGGTGCCGGACCCGACGAAGAGCCCGGCGCCGATGACGCCGCCGAGGGCGATCATGGAAAGATGGCGCTGCTTGAGACCGTGGGTGAGCGGTGAGTCGGTCTGCGGCCGGCTGTCGTTGGGCGCGGGCGCGGTTGTCCGAGACATGAGCATGCCCTGTTCAGTAGCTGATCCACCGGGTCGGCGGCACGGAGCCCACAGTCTTAGGGCGGCCCCGCTCAGAGGGAACACCCGACCGCTATGCGGACACCCGACTCACACACCGTGAAGAAGCGGGTGCGTTTTGTTTACGTGAACTTCACACGCGGCGTGCGCGCAACTCCCGTACCCCCGCCACCAGAAGAACCACCGCCGCCGCCCCCGCCGACCACAACACCTGCGGCCGGGCCGAGTCGTCGAACAGCATCAGGACGAGCACCGCGGCCATCGCGGCGAGCGCCGCCCACGTGAGATAGGGGAACGCCCACATCCTCAGCGACAGCGTCTCGGGCGCCTCGCGCTCGATGCGGCGGCGCAGCCGCAACTGCGACAGGGCGATCAGCGCCCAGACGAACAGGAGCACCGCGCCGACCGCGTTGAGCATGTAGAGGAACACCGAGTCCGGCCACTTCAGGTTCAGCAGGACCGAGACGAACCCGAAGGCCACCGACGCCAGCACCGCCCGGCGCGGCACCCCGCCGCCCGACACCTTCAGCAGGGCCCCCGGTGCCTCGCCCCGCTCGGCCAGCGAGAAGATCATGCGCGAGGAGCCGTACAGATTGGCGTTCAGGGCGGAGAGCAGCGCCACGAACACCACGATGTTCATGATCTGGCCTGCCGACGTGATGCCGATCGAGTCGAGGACCGCGACGTACGGGCTCTGGCCCGGCTTCATCGCCGTCCACGGCAGGAGCGTCACGATGACCAGCATCGAACCCACGTAGAAGAAGAGGATGCGCCACACCGCGCTGCGCACCGCGCGCCCGACCGCGCGCGCCGGGTCGTCCGACTCGGCGGCGGCGATCGTGACGACCTCAAGACCGCCGAACGCGAAGATCACCGCGAGCACCCCGGAGACCACCCCGCTCCACCCGGCGGGCAGGAAGCCGCCCTGCCCGGTCAGATTGGACAGGCCCACCGCCGAGGTGTCGGGAAGGACGCCGAAGATCGCGAGCAGCCCGAGCACCAGGAACGCGACGATCGCGAAGATCTTCAGGGCGGCGAACCAGAACTCGAACTCGCCGAAGTTCTTCACCGAGGCCAGGTTGGCGCCGGTGAACACCACCATGAAGATCAGCACCCAGGCCCACTGCGGCACCCCCGGCGCCCACCCGTTCGCGATCTTCGCGGCGCCGGTCGCCTCCACGGCGAGCACCACCACGAGCAGAAACCAGTAGAGCCAGCCGACGCTGAACCCGGCCCAGCGGCCGAGCGCCCGCTCCGCGTGCACCGAGAACGAGCCCGAAGCCGGCATCGCCGACGACATCTCGCCGAGCATCCGCATCACCAGCATCGCGATCGCGCCCGCGATCAGATACGAGACGACGATGCCCGGCCCCGCCACCGCGATCCCGGCGCCCGACCCCACGAAGAGCCCCGCGCCGATCACCCCGCCGAGGCCGAGCATGGTCAGGTGGCGCTGCTTCAGCCCGTGTGAGAGGGGCTCCGCGGGCAAGGAGTCGTGCATGGCCCTCGTACTTTCGGTTTATGGGGAACCTACAGTCTCGCGGAGCCATGGCCTCCGGTGCAAAAGGGATACTCGACACCATCACCGCAGTGACGAGGGTCACGCCGGGCCGCGCATGAATCCCGCCCTTTGTGCAGACCCCACCAAGGCTTCAACGCCCGCTTTGTGGGCGGCTGCTGGTGATCCAGCGAGATTCAGTGGGCTAACGTCACCGTGTCCCCAGCATGTTTCCCGCTGCCCAACACCTGCCGGAGTTCCGATGAGCACTGCGTCCGCCGCCGCCCCCCGCACCGGATCGGTACTCGCCGACCTGCTGCCCGCCTCCCGCACCAAGGACATCGCGCTGGTCGTCGGCGGCGCGGCTCTCACCGGACTCGCCGCCCAGATCGCCGTGCCGATCCCCGGCTCGCCCGTCCCGGTCACCGGCCAGACCTTCGCGGCGCTGCTCGTCGGCGCGGGCCTCGGCGCGGGCCGCGGCTTCCTCTCGCTCGCGCTGTACGCCCTGGTCGGCATGGCCGGGATGCCCTGGTTCGCGAACGGCACCTCCGGCGCGGGCGGCGCCTCGTTCGGCTACGTGCTCGGCATGCTGCTCGCCTCCACCGTCGTCGGCGCCCTTGCCCGGCGCGGCGCCGACCGCTCGGTGCCGCGCACCGCGGGCACGATGGTGCTCGGCTCGGCGATCATCTACGCGGTGGGCGTGCCGTACCTCGCCGCCTCGACCGGCATGTCCCTGACCGCCGCGGTCGCCGCCGGCCTCACCCCGTTCCTGCTCGGCGACGCCCTGAAGGCGGCCCTGGCGATGGGCCTGCTCCCGGCGGCCTGGAAGCTGATCGGCCGCAAGGGCTGACGTCCGTACGGTTTCGCGATGCAGAAGGGCCCGGCAACTGCCGGGCCCTTCTGCATGACCGGTGTGGACGTCAGTGCCTGGTCATCCACCGGCGGCCCCGGGTCGTCCACCACAGGCCCGTGCCCCCGGCGATCAGGAACAGTGCGCCGGCCGCGGCGAGCGGCAGTACTCCGTCGTTGACCCCGGTCTTGGGGAGCTGGGGCGGCGCGGACGGTGAGGACGGGGCCGGGTTCGTAGGCTCTGCGCTCGGCGAGGGCGAGGCCGTGCCCGACGGCGGGGCGGCGGGGACGTTGTCGGTGCCGAGCAGAAGAGGAGTGTCGGGCGCGTTCGGCGTCGGCTTCGTCGTGCCGAACGGCACCGGGCCCTGCTGCCACAGCACCTTGTCGCTGCTCCCCGCCATCACCGGCAGACAGATCTTGCCGGTCTTCGACAGGTCGTACGTCGCCGAGACGGTGTACGTCTTCGACTGGCCGGGCGCCAGGTTCGGTATCGCGCAGCCGAACCCGCTGTTGGTGCCCGCCGGCAGCTTGTTCTTCGCGACCGGCACGCAGCCCTTGACGCCGGTGATCTTCATGCCGTCCAGGCCGAGCACGGTCAGGGTGACCGGGCCGGTGGCCTTGCTGCCGTGGTTGGCGACCTTGGCCGTGAACGTGCTGCGGTGCGTCGAGTTGTTGACCCTGATCGTCGACGGCAGTTCGGTGGAGATCTTCAGGTCCGCCGGGGCGCTCGGCCCGGGGGTCCCGCCCTGGCTGCTGCCCGGCGTCGGATCGGCCGCGAACGCCGCCCCCGCTCCGAACGGCAAAATCAACAGAGCCGCGAATACCGAGGCAAAAAGAGATCCTTTAACGTTTCGAACGTGCATTTCCCATCCCCCTCACCCGCGTTGGGTGCATCTGTGCACAGAAGGGTCCCACAAGATTTCCAGGAATTATGCTGTGATGGTGTCACCGTCGTGAATCAGTCCTGGTCACAGTAGGTGCTGAGGGGGTGGGTGGTCATGCAGGGAACGCGGGGGCTATTGATCGCTGGGCGCTACCGCCTGGGCGAAACAATTGGCCAGGGGGGAATGGGGCGGGTGTGGCGTGCGGCGGACGAGATACTCGACCGGCAGGTCGCCATAAAGGAAATGCGCATCAATGAACTCGATGCAGAGGACAGCCGAATTCGCCGCGAGCGCACCCTGCGCGAGGCCCGGGCCACCGCCCGGATCGACCACCCCAATGTGGTGCGGGTCTACGACGTGGTGGCCGAGGAGAGCGACCGGCTCTGGATCGTGATGGAACTCGTCGAGTCCCGCTCCCTGGAGAAGCTCCTCCTGGAGGACGGCCCCGTCACCCCGCGCGAGGCCGCCCGCATCGGCATCGGCCTCGCCGCCGCCCTCGTCGAGGTGCACGCGGTGGGCGTCCTGCACCGGGACATCAAGCCCGGCAACGTGCTGCTCGGCCCGGGCGGCCGGGTCGTCCTCACCGACTTCGGCATCGCCGCCATCCAGGACGCGGCCGCCCTCACCGTGGTCGGCATGCTGGTCGGCTCCCCGGACTACATGGCGCCCGAGCGGGTCTCCGGCAAGCCGCAGGGCCCCGCCTCCGACGTGTGGTCGCTCGGCGCCACCCTGTGCGCGGCGGTCGCCGGATGCTCCCCGTTCGCCCGCCTCTCCACCCTCGCCACGCTGCACGCCGTGCTCTACGAGGAGCCCGAACTCCCGGACGCGGCAGGCCCGTTGGCCCCCCTCCTCGCGCAGCTCCTGGTCAAGGACCCCGAGCTGAGGCCGGGCCTGGACGAGATCGCCACCCGCCTGATGCCGATCGCCGCGCCCCCCACCGTCCTCGCCGCGGGCCCGGCGCCCGCCCCGCATCCGCCCACCCTCCAGGGGTTCGGCGACCCGCCGCCCTGGCCCGGCGACCGTGCCGTACGCGAGGAACCGCCGCCCCCGCCAAGGGAGTCGCCCCGGGTGCCGGAACCCGTGGCGCCGGAACCCGTACGGGAGGAGCCGAAGCCGCCGGTCCGGCGCCGTGGGCGCGGCCGCACCCGGATCCTGGCCGTGGCCGTCGTCGTGGTGGCCGCCGCCGTGGCCGCCGTCCTGATCGCCACCACCGCCGACCAGGGCGGCGGGGGCGGCGGCCACGCGAGCGGGTCGAACAGTTCGGCGCCGCCGACCGTGGCAGGCACGTCGCGCCCGCCCTCGCCCACCCCGCCGCCCGGCTCGATCAACGAGACCGGCTTCGCCTGGATCCCGCCCAAGGGCTGGACCCGTACCGCCAAGAGCCCGTCCAACGTCCACTACCACGCGCCGGGCGGAAAACAGGAGATCGCCGCCTCGTACGCACTCGTACGCGGCGGCGATCTCATGACCCAGTGGCAGGAGGCCGAGGCGGGATCGCACGACGTGCCCGGCTACCACAAGATCCGGCTCGATCGGACGACCTTCCACGACCAGCCCGCCATCATCTGGGACTACGACTTCACCCAGAACGGCGTCCCGTGGAAGGCCCGTCAGATCGGCTTCGACGAGGGCGGCAAGTCGTACCAGATCAACACCTGGTACGAGGCCGACACGGAGTCCGCCGCCCTGAACACCTATGACGCGGTGGCGTCCTCGTTCACCCCGCTGTAGGCGGGGGCGCGGCCCGCGAGGACCTTCTCCTTGACCACGGCGATCACGACGACGACCGCCGCGACCAGCAGCGACAGGAGCACCTGCTCGCGCCCGGACTTGTCGAACAGCATGTAGACGAGGACGAAGGAGATCATCCCGATCGTCAGCCACGTGAGGTAGGGGAAGCCCCACATCTTCACGGTCAGCTTCTCCGGCTGCTCGCGCAGGATGATCCCGCGCATCCGCAGCTGCGTGAAGCAGATCACCAGCCACACGAACAGGGCCACCGCGCCCGAGGAGTTCAGGAGGAACGCGAAGACGGTGTCCGGCCACTTGTAGTTGAAGAAGACCGCCACGAAGCCGAAGACGACCGACGACAGGATCGCGGCCTGCGGCACGCCCCGCTTGTTCGTACGGGCGAAGGCCTTCGGCGCGTCGCCGCGCTCACCGAGCGAGAACGCCATCCGGGAGGCCGTGTACAGGCCGGAGTTGAGGCAGGAGAGCACCGCCGTCAGGACGATCACGTTCATGATCTGGTCCGCGTGCGGGATGCCGATCGTCTTCAGGGCGGCGACGTACGAGCCGTCCGCGACGATCGACGGGTCGCTCCACTTCAGGAGCGTCAGGACGATGAAGATCGAACCGAGGTAGAAGACCGCGATCCGCCAGATCACGCTGTTGGTGGCCTTGGTCACGGCGCGGCGCGGGTCCTCGGACTCACCTGCGGCGAGCGTCACGATCTCGGAGCCCATGAACGAGAACACGACCATCAGCACACCGGTCAGGATCGCGCCGTAGCCCTTGGGGAAGAACCCGCCCGCGTCCGTGAGGTGCGCGAAGCCCGCGCCCGGGTTGTTCGAGCCCGGCAGCACGCCGAACACCGCGAGCAGCCCGATGACCACGAAGCCGCCGATCGCGACGACCTTGATCCCGGCGAACCAGAACTCGAACTCGCCGTACGAGGAGACGGAGGCCAGGTTGGTGGCGGTGAGGACCACCATCACTATGAGCGCCCAGCCCCACTGCGGGACCCCCGGCACCCACTCGTGCAGGATCTTCGCGCCGGCCGTTCCCTCGACCGCGAGCACCACGACCCAGAAGAACCAGTACAGCCAGCCGATCGAGAACCCGGCCCAGCGGCCGAGCGCACGGTCCGCGTACGCCGAGAACGAGCCCGACGACGGGCGGGCGGCGGCCATCTCGCCCAGCATCCGCATGACGAAGACGACCATCACGCCGACGAGCGCGTACGAGAGCAGAATGGCGGGGCCGGCCGCGGCGATGCCGGAGCCGGAACCCACGAACAGGCCGGCGCCGATCACGCCACCAATGGCGATCATGGACAGATGGCGGTTCTTCAGACCGGCCTTGAGGCCGCTGTCGGGCGCCTGCGAATCACCGGGTTCACCGGGCAGGCGGTCTTCCTTCGCAAGGGACGGCTGCGAGGTCATGGACGCTTCCTTAAGTCTTCGGAGCACTCGGGTTACGAGCCCGGGTATTCAAACCTGGTCCGCTCCGGGACGGAAGGCCTGAATCCGGATCGTTGTAACGGGACCAAAGTCCTCGGAGCCCGTGCCGAAAGGCTCCACCCCGCTCAGCCCTGCCCAGCCCCGCGCATGCCACACTCGGGGGCATGCGCGTGTACCTCGGCTCCGACCATGCCGGCTTCGAACTCAAGAACCACCTCGTCGAGTGGCTCACGGCCCACGGCCACGAGCCCGTGGACTGCGGTCCGCACATCTACGACGCCCAGGACGACTACCCGCCGTTCTGCCTGCGTGCCGCCGAGAAGACGGCCGCGGACCCGGGCTCCCTCGGCATCGTGATCGGCGGCTCCGGCAACGGCGAGCAGATCGCCGCGAACAAGGTCAAGGGCGTTCGCGCCGCACTGGCCTGGAGCGAGCAGACCGCGGCCCTCGGCCGCGAGCACAACAACGCCAACGTGATCTCCATCGGCGGCCGGATGCACACCGAGGAGGAGGCGACGAAGTTCGTCGAGATCTTCCTCGCGACCCCGTACTCCGGTGAGGCGCGTCACACCCGCCGTATCGAGATGCTCTCCGAGTACGAGACCAGCGGCAAGCTCCCCGAGATCCCGGCCCACCACCCGCAGCAGGGCTGAGCACCACCCATGCCTGAAGGGCACACGATCCACCGGCTGGCCGCCGACCACGACCTCATGTTCGGCGGCCGGCCGCTGCGCGTCTCCAGCCCCCAGGGCAAGTTCTCGGACGGCGCGGCCCTGGTCGACGGCCAGGTCCTGGAGAGCGCCGAGGCCCACGGCAAGCACCTGTTCCTCGGCTTCGGCCCGTCCGGCTGGGTCCACATCCACCTGGGCCTGTTCGGCAAGTACGGCTTCGGTGACGCCCCGGCCCCGCCGGCCACCGACACCGTACGGTTGCGCCTCATCAACGACGACGCGTACGCGGACCTGCGCGGACCGACGACGTGCGCGCTGATCACCGACGGCGAGAAGCAGGCGATACACGACCGGCTCGGGCCCGATCCGCTGCGCGGCGCCGACACCGGCGAGAAGGCCTGGCAGCGGATCTCGAAGAGCCGCACCACCATCGCCGCCCTGCTCATGGACCAGAAGGTCATCGCGGGCGTGGGCAACGTCTACCGCGCCGAGGTCCTCTTCCGGCACGGCATCGACCCGTACCGGTTCGGCAAGGACCTCACGCGCGTCGAGTGGGACGCGATCTGGGCGGACCTGGTGGAGCTGATGCGCGAGGGCGTCCGGCTCAACCGGATCGACACCGTCCGCCCCGAGCACACCCCCGAGGCGATGGGCCGCCCGCCGCGCGTGGACGACCACGGCGGCGAGGTGTACGTCTACCGCCGGGCCCATCTGCCCTGCCACATCTGTGGCGGCGAGATCCGCACCGCCGATCTCGCCGCCCGCAATCTGTTCTGGTGCCCCGGCTGTCAGAAGCCGTGAGGCAGCCACGGGGCGAGCTCGCTGCCGAACGCCGCCGAGGCCTCGCTCAGCGCGCCCGGGCGCAGCTCGCGCACCCGGCCCGCGCCCGCCAGTGAGGCGAGCGTGACCCCGCCGAGGTAGGCGGCGCCCAACTCCCGTACGGACAGGGCCAGTTCGGCTGGCTCCTCGGTGCGGACGCAGGACGCGCCCTTCGCGTCACCGGTCAGCCGCCAGGTACCCGCGTTCCACGGACAGAACGCGTCCTCGACCTCCAGGACCACATCGACGGGCGCCGCGTACGTACGCGCCTCAAGGGCCGCGCCCACCTCCACGAGACGCACGTGCAACCGGTCCTTCAGCCGCAGCCCGCAGCGGCGCACATCGGAGACGAGGTGCTGGAGCGGATCGTCGGCCGGGCGGTCCATCACCTTCACGGTGTTCGTCAGGTCGATGCCGAACAGGTAGCGCCACAGCGCCGCGGACACCGCCGGGTCCACAGCCTCCAGATCCTCCACCGTGACCGTGCCGTCCACGCCCGTCGGCCCCGACTTCGAGGCGACCCGGTAGCGGGCGTATCCGACGAGCTCCCCGTCGCGCTCGGCGAGCACGCACTGCAACGCCGAGGCGCCGTCCCGGTAGGACTCCGGGTCGACCGTGGCCAACCGGTCCCAGCCGGGCTGCCGGGCCAGCATGCCCGGCCGCCCCGGCACGAGCCGCGCGTAGAGCTCCTCGCACTCGGCCAGCGAGTCCTTCACCTTCACGTACCGCAGCCGCACCTCGTCGGTGCCGGGCGGCACGTCGAGACGGACCCGGGAGGTGTCGATCTCCGCGGACAGCGTCATCGTGCCGATGCCGTACCCGAACCGCCCGTAGATGGCCGGCTCGGACGCGGTCAGGACGGCGAGCGCCTCACCGCGCTCGCGCAGGTCGTCGAGCTGGTGCCGCATCATCGACGTGAGGATGCCGCGGCGGCGGTGGGTGCCCATGACGCCGACCCCGGTCACGCCCCCGGCCGGCACCACGGCCCCGCCCGGAACGCTCAGCCGGAACGGGAAGGTGCTGGTGCCGGCCACGCACTGCGAGCCGTCCCACACCGCGATCGACCGCGCGGGATCGATCAGCTCGCGCCACAGCTCAAGCTCCTCGGGGGCATCCGGAATCCCGCCGAAGGCCACCGTCAGGGCTCCGTACCACTCGTCCCACTCGGCCGGATCCAGAACCCGCAACTCCGTCGTCATATGCCATGACTAGCAGCCGGGCCGCGGCGGGGCGAACGGATTTCCGTGACGGGCGCGCCCGAGGGCCGGACGGATCGGGTGCCGTCCTCCGACGGGCCCCGCACCGCCAGGGCGAACGGATTTTCCTCACACCCCCCGCCGGTGGCAACCGCCCGGGGCGCGAACGGCCGGGGCGCCCGGCCCGGCCGGGTGCACGCCGCCCGGGCTACCGGTTTTCCACCGGACCGCCCCCTCCGGGCGCCGGGGGCCACCTGCACGGGGCGCCACCGGCTGGATAGGGTCCTCGGCAATGGCACGTGCGATGAGAGCGGACTCGTTCACCGCCCGGTGGCGCAAGGCGCTGCACCGGGTCCGCAACGCCGTGCGCAGATCCGGCGTCGACTACTTCCGCGGCGACGGCTCCGACTGGATCGCCCTGGCCGGCCTGCTCCTCACCGTCCCCGCCATCGCCTGCGCCACCCTCCTCGCCCCGGTCTGGTGCGCCCCCGCCGCCCTGGTCCTGCCGATCGTGGCGGGCGGGCTCCTGCTGCGGCCCGCCAACCTCCTCGCCCTGTACGCGGCCGCCGCGGCCGCGCTGATCGTGGAGTCGGTACGGCTCGGCCCGTACACGGCGGGGCCGTCGCGGGTCACCCCGGGCACGGTCCTCGTGGTGGCCGCCTGCGGGCTGTTCGGGCTGCTCATCGCCCAGTTCCGGGCCCGCGTCGGCGTGCCGTGGCGGCGCGGCGGCACCATGCTCTTCGACCTGCGCGAACGCATCCGGGTCCAGAGCGCCCTGCCCCGCCTGCCCAAGGGCTGGCACCGCGAGATGGCGCTGCGTCCGGCGGGCGGCCAGTCCTTCTCCGGGGACTTCGTCGTCGCGGCCCGCACCGGCGGCGGTCGCACCCTGGAGATCGTCCTCACCGACGTCTCCGGCAAGGGCATGGACGCGGGCTCCCGCGCCCTGCTGCTCTCCGGCGCGTTCGGCGGCCTCCTCGGCTCGCTGCCCCCGCACGCCTTCCTGCCGGCGGCCAACGGCTATCTGCTGCGCCAGGACTGGGACGAGGGCTTCGCGACCGCCATCCACCTGGTCCTCGACCTCGACTCAGGGGACTACGAACTCCTCTCGGCCGGACACCCCCCGGCCCTCCAGCTCCACGCGGGCTCCGGCCGCTGGAAGGAACAGGCCGCGGAAGGCCCCCTGCTCGGCGTGTACGACGGCGCCGAGTTCCACCCCGCCAAGGGCTCGCTGGCCCCCGGCGACGTCCTCATGCTGTTCACCGACGGCCTGGTCGAGACCTCGGAACGCGACATCGGCGAGGGCATCGACCGCCTGACGGGCGAGGCCGACCGCTACGTCTCGACGGGCTTCGACGGGGCGGCCTGGCACCTGATCGAGGCGGTGGCCAAGGACGTCAACGACGACAGGGCGCTGCTCCTGATCAGACGGGAGGCGTGAGCGCCCGGGGTTTTCCGCCGTCCCCGAGCGCGGGTCAGTCGCCCTGACCGGCGCTTCCGATCGGGCCGACCTTCACCGGGGAGTCGGCGCCGTCCGTGGCGGGCAGTGAGGCGGCGCCCGGCCAGGCGAGGGTGACCGTCTTCGTCTCGTTCGGCGGGGTCACCAGGAGCCCTGTGATGCGCACGCCGGAGCCACCCGTCTTGTTGAGCGGGTAGGTGATGCCGAAGGACACCGACTTCCCGCTCTTGAGGACGCCGGGGCTGGGCTTCTGGGCCGTACGCTTCGCGGACAGCGACCCCGCGTTGGTCTTCAGGTCGACGCCCGCGAACCCGGATATCGCGCAGTCGTGGCCGCCGGTGTTCTTCAGCGTCACCGCGACGGTGCCCTCGGGGTCGCCGGAGATGCTGCTGTCCGACGCCGTGATCTTCAGGTCGGCGGTGCGGCAGTTGCCGCTCTTGCCGTTCCCGCCGGAGCCGGTCCCGGCGGCCGCGCCCTGCCCGCCGGAGCTCTTCCCGGCGGAGTCCTTCCCACCGCCCTGACTGCCGCCCGTGGCCGTCGAGCCGGACGAGGTGGCCTCCTTGCCGCCCGGAGTGGCGGACGAAGAGCCCTGCGCGGCGCCCGCGTCCGCGTCCGTGTCCTGGCACGCAGTCATCAGCATGGCGCCGCCGACGAGAACTGCGGAGACGAGAAAGGCCTTGCGACGGTTGCCGGACATGAAAGAGCCCCTTGGTATCCAGTGATCGAGTCCGAAGCGGGTTCGGCTGTTCGGTACTTGCTTGATCACTATGAGGGGGCCGTGTGAGGAACGGATCCCGGCGTCGTCGTTCTACGACACCGCCGTCACAGACCGGTGACATGACCACGCCGTAAAGCACCAAGAGCCGACCCGACACATCCAGTTGGGGCCCTGGCGATCACGCGCCTGCCCGGGAGCGGGGGCCCGGGCAGGCTCGCGTCCCCGGTCAGAGGTGGGGTAAGCCCCACCCTTGATCCACCGGCGGCCGCCATGGTCCGCACCCCGCTGTGATCCGTAGGTTCGAAGGGTCGGCGTGAGTGCGCCGGCCAGGACGAGCGGAAGGCAGGGCCATGGCATTGCGACGGGCCAAGAACACACGGCGGACGACCGCGGACGCGGCGCCCGCCCACGACTGGGCCGTCGAACTGCGCGGCGTCCGGCGCCAGTACGGCCGCGGCGCCACCGCCGTGCACGCCCTGCGCGGCATCGACCTCACCCTGCCGAGGGGCAGCTTCACCGCGGTGATGGGCCCGTCCGGCTCCGGCAAGTCGACGTTCCTTCAGTGCGCGGCGGGCCTGGACCGGCCGACCGACGGCTCGGTCCGGCTCGGCGGCACCGAGATCACCGGCATGAGCGAGAACAAGCTCACCGAACTGCGCCGCTCCCGCCTCGGCTTCGTCTTCCAGGCCTTCAACCTGCTGCCCTCGCTCACGGTCGAGCAGAACGTGGTCCTGCCCATGCGGCTCGCCGGGGACCGCCCCGACCGGCGCCGCGCGGCCGAACTCCTCGCCCAGGTGGGCCTCGCGGGCAAGGGCGACCGCCGCCCGGGCGAGCTCTCCGGCGGCCAGCAGCAGCGCGTGGCGATTGCCCGGGCCCTGGTCACAAGCCCCGACGTGATCTTCGCCGACGAGCCGACCGGCGCCCTGGACACCACCACGGCGGCCGAGGTCCTCGCCCTGCTCCGCGACGCGGTGGACTCCCTCGGCGCCACAGTGGTGATGGTCACGCACGACCCGGCGGCCGCCGCCCACGCCGACCAGGTCCTGTTCCTGGCCGACGGCTCGATCGTGGACGCCCTCCCGCGCGCGTCCATGGCGCAGATCGCCGCGCGGATGACAGCCCTGACGACGCGAGGCCGGTTGACGGGGGTGGCGGCGTAGGGGCGAAGCGGGCCGGTCCGGCTCGGTCCGGCTCAGCCTGACCCCGGCTCGGCCCGCCCCTGGCACGGCACCACCCCCACCCTCCGCAGGAGCCCCGCATGTACCCGCCCAACCGCCTGGCCCGCGCAGCACTCCGGTTCAGACCGTCCGCCTTCGTCGGCACCTTCGTCGCCCTGCTCATGGCCGCGGTGATCGTCTCCGCCTGCGGCCTCCTGCTCGCGACCGGAATAACCGCCTCCGTCCCACCCCAGCGCTACGCCGCCGCCCCCGTCGTGGCCGCCGCCGACCAGAGCCTGCACTACAGGACCGGGTCCGGAGAGGACCGCACCACCGAGTCCGTCCCCTTCCCGGACCGGGCCCGCCTCGACAACTCCCTGGTGGCGAAGGCCGCTTCGGCCCCCGGCGCGGCCGAAGCCATCCCCGACCTCACCCTCCCCGTACGTACCGTGCGTGCCGACAACAACGTCCCCGCCACCGCCCACAACTGGGCCTCCACCGCCTTCACCGGTACGAAGCCTGCCTCCGGCACCGCACCCCGCCCCGGCGAGGCGGTCACCACGACCGGAACCGTGGGGGAGCGGATCACCCTCGACACCCCAGGCGGCAGGCGGGAGTTCAGGATCTCCGGCACCGTCGGCGCATCCGGCAACACCGGCGCACCCGGCACCGCCGCAGCCCCCGGCACGGTCGGCGCACCCGGCACCGACGAGATCTGGCTCAACGACGCCGACGCCCACGCCCTCTCCAGCCACCCCGGCAAGATCGACGCGATCGCCGTGCTCCCCAAGCCCGGCACCTCCACCGCCACCCTCGCCGCCCAGGTCAAGGCGGCCCTCGGCGGCCAGGCCCAGGTGCGTACCGGGGACGACCGGGCCACCGTCGAGGACAGCGGCCTCGCCAAGGCGAAGGAGGTGCTCACCGGACTCGGCGGCTCCTTCGGCGGCGTGGCGGCGATGGTCGCCGTGTTCACCGCCGCGGGCACCGTCGCCCTCTCCGTCGGCCAGCGCCGCCGCGAGTACGCCCTGCTGCGCGCGATCGGGGCCACCCCGCGCCAGATCCGCCGCACCATCGCCACCGAAGCCCTCCTGGTCGCCCCGCTCGCCGGAGTGCTCGGCTGCCTGCCCGGTGTCGCGCTCGCCACCTGGTGGTTCGGCCGGCTCCGCGACAAGGGCGCCATCCCGGGGACCGTCGACCTCGCCGTCACCCCGCTCCCGCTGCTCATCGCCGTCGCCACCACCGTGCTGACCGCCCTGTGCGCCGGAGCGGCCGCCGCCCGCCGCCCCTCGAAGATCAAGCCCGGCCAGGCCCTCGCCGAATCCGCCACCGAGCGCCTGCGCCCCGGACGGATCCGTACGCCGCTCGGCGTGGCCTCCCTCGTCGGCGGCTGCGTGTTCGCCGGGGTCGCGGCCTCCGAGACCGGCGAGAACGCCGCCAACGCGGCCCTCGGCGTCGTCATGCTCTTCATGCTCGCCGTCGCCCTGCTCGGCCCGCTGCTCGCCCGCGCATGCGCCGCCGTCCTCGGCCTCCCGCTGCGCGCCGCGGGCGCGCCCGGCGCGCTGGCCGCCGCCAACTCCCGTACGAACGCACGGAGGTTGGCCTCCGCGATCACCCCCATCGTCCTCGCGATGGCCTTCTCGTCCGTCCTGGTCTTCATGCACACCAGCGAGGAGAAGGCGACCGAGGAGCAGCAGCGGGCGGGCATCACCGCGAACCAGGTGGTCACCGCCCCCGCGGGCCTCCCCTCCGACGCGGTCGCCCGAGCCGCAGCCACCCCCGGCGTCGACACCGCGGTCGGCCTCACCCGCACCGCCGTCCTGATCCCGAACGCCGGCGCCGGCTCCACCCCGCGCGACGCCTCCGCCCAGGGCGTCACCGGCACCGGCGCCGACCTCGCCAAGGTCCAGGACCTGGGCGTACGTACCGGATCCCTGACCGCCCTCGCCCCCGGCACCGCCGCGATCGACGCCTCCCTCGCCGACGCCGTCGGCGTACGCGCCGGAGAGCGCCTCCCGATGCTGCTCCCCGACGGCACCAAGGCCGCCCCGAAGATCGTCGCCACCTACGACCGAGGCCTCGGCCTGGCTCAAGTCACCTTCCCCCAGGCCGACTTGAGGACCCACCTGACCTCGCCGACCCCCACCACCCTGCTCACCAGAGCCACCCCCGCCGCGGCCACCCCCCTCGCCGCCCTCGGCCACGTCACCGACGCTGCCGGGTACGCCACCGCGCGGAGCACGGACCGCGAGGTCAACGCCTGGGCCAACGCCGTCATGGCCGCGGTCCTCGGCGGCTTCGCGGCCGTCGCCGCCGTCAACACCCTGGTGATGACGGTCTTCGACCGCCGCCGCGAACTCGGCACCCTGCGCCTGATCGGCACCACCCGCCGCCAGGTCCTCAAGATGATCCGCTGGGAGGCCCTCCTGGTGGTCGCGGCGGGCGTCGTCATCGGCAGCGCGATCGCCCTGGCCACCCTCGTCCCGATGGTGAACGGCCTGACCGGCCGCGCCCCCTACGTACCGCCGCTCCTGTACGGCTCGTTCGCGGGCGGCGTCCTGGTCCTCGGCCTCGCGGCGACCGCCCTCCCGGCCCGGGCGGCGCTGAGGTGAGCCGTACAGTCGAAGCCATGCCCCACGCGAAGCCCATGATGACCCTCAGTGAGGTCGAGACCGCCGCCCGAGCCGCCCACGAGGGCCAGACCGACAAGGCGGGCCGCCCCTACGCCGAACACCTAGCCGCGGTGGCCGAGGGCGTACGGGCGCGGGGCGGCACCGAGGACCAGATCAAGGCGGCCTGGCTGCACGACGCGATCGAGGACGACGCTCTGTCTCTCCAGTGGCTGGAATCCGCCCAACTCCCGCAATCCGTCAAGGAGTTGGTGCTGGCCATGACCAAACGCCCGGGCGAGGAACTCCAGTCGTACACGCGCCGCATCCTGGCCACCGAAGGCGCACTCCTGATCAAGGAGTCCGACCTGGCGCACAACGCCGACCCGGCCCGCCTCGCGATCCTCGACGAGCCGACCCGCACGCGCCTGAAAGCCAAGTACACCGAGGTACGCCGTCTGCTCGGCCTCTCGTAACTCCTTGAGCCCCGCTCGCGGTTGGCCTGATCCTTACCTTGGCGATCCGTCACCCGGGAACAACCACAGGGGTGTTGGTGGCACGATAGTCATCGCGGGGGTGTGCGCGGCATGTTCCCGGGCCGGCAAGGCGGACCGACCAAGGGTGTGTGATCAGTTGTGGCCATTTCACTGTCAGTGGTGCTGCTGTTGGCGGTCGTCCTCGTGGTGCTCATCCGCGGCGGCTCCATCAAGGCAGGGCCGGCCATCGTCGCGATACTTTTCGGCTTCTTCCTGGCCTCGACGGGCATGGCCCCCTCGATCCAGCGCTTCCTGAACTCGATAGCGGACACGATCAATCAGATCAAGTTCTGACCACGCCGAAGGGCCCGGCAGCCAAGCTGCCGGGCCCTTCAGGACTACAAGAGCGGGCGACGGGAATCGAACCCGCGTAGCTAGTTTGGAAGACTAGGGCTCTACCATTGAGCTACGCCCGCAAGCACCGCGCCGCAGGTCATCGCGACCGCGGCACGTAGAGCATCGTAGCGGGTCGCACCCCGGACGCGCACACCGCGTTCTTCGGCGGCCCGTCCGCGAAACGATTCGGGCCACACCCGCGAAACGATCCGGCCCCGCGCCCACGCGCTCCCCGGCCTCCGCCCGCGCGCTCTCCGGAGTCCGCACCCGCGCGATCCGGCCGACCCGCGCCCGCCGAACGATCCGCACCACCCCCCGCCGAGCAATCCGCACCGCCCAGCGAAACAAAGCGGCCGACGCGCTCCCCGCGGCCATGTACCCTACGTGTCGCACCGACGGGGTGTGGCGCAGCTTGGTAGCGCGTCCGCTTTGGGAGCGGAAGGCCGTGGGTTCAAATCCCGCCACCCCGACCAGCGTCACCGATGTCCGATCGCCGCGTTCTCCGCGGATCAAGATCACATTGTGGGTGGCATCCCGCTTGCGGTTACTATGCAAGCTGCGTGCCCGTGTGTCTGATGAATCCGATGTACCGGGCCCCATCCGCTCCAGACCGTCGGTCTGCGGCAGAACCCCAAAGAAGTCAGCCACAAGGAGACCGAACCGTGAAGAGCGCCGTGGAGACCCTGAACCCGACTCGGGTTCGGCTCACTGTCGAGGTGCCCTTCGAGGAGCTCAAGGACAGCCTCGACGCGGCGTACAAGAAGATCAACCAGCAGGTCACGGTCAAGGGCTTCCGCAAGGGCAAGATCCCGGCCCGAGTGATCGACCAGCGGTTCGGTCGTGGCGCCGTGCTCGAAGAGGCCGTCAATGACGCCCTTCCGAAGTTCTACACCGAGGCGATCAACGAGGCGGAGCTGAATCCGCTGGGTCAGCCCGAGGTCGACATCACCGAGCTGAAGGACGGCGAGACGCTGAACTTCACCGCCGAGGTCGACATCCGCCCGACCATCGAGATCCCGGACTACTCCGGCATCGAGGTCACCGTGGACGCCGTCGAGGTCAGCGACGAGGACGTCGAGAAGTCCGTGGAGCAGCTCCGCGAGCGCTTCGCCTCGACCTCCCCCGTCGAGCGTGCCGCCGAGGACGGCGACGTCGTGACGATCGACCTGCAGGCCAAGGTCGACGGCGAGGTCCTGGAGGACGGCGTGGCCGAGGGTGTCTCGTACACCATCGGTTCCGGCGAGCTCCTCGAAGGCATCGACGACGCCGTCAAGGGCCTGGAGGCCGGTGGCGAGGCCACCTTCACCTCCGAGCTCAAGGGCGGCTCGGCCGAGGGCAAGGAGGCCGAGGTCACCGTCAAGGTCACCCAGGTCGCCGCCCGTGAACTGCCCGCCCTGGACGACGACTTCGCGCAGCTCGCGTCGGAGTTCGACACCCTGGACGAGCTCAAGGCCGACAGCCGCAAGCGCCTTGAGAACATGAAGCAGTACGACCAGGCCACCCAGGCCCAGGAGCGCGTCCTGGACGAGCTCCTGAAGCTGGCCGAGGTCCCGATCCCCGAGAAGCTCCTCGCGGACGAGATCCAGACCCGCAAGCACAACCTTGAGCACCACCAGCTCGGCCAGATGGGCATCGACCTCGCCAAGTACCTGGAGATCCAGGGCAAGACCGAGGAAGAGTTCACCGCCGAGACCGAGGAGCAGGCGGTCAAGGGCATCAAGACGCAGTTCATCCTGGACGAGCTCGTCAACAAGGAGAAGCTGAACGTCAACCAGGAGGAGCTCACCGAGCACCTCATGCGGCGTGCCGCCTCCTCCGGCATGAGCCCGGACCAGTTCGCCCAGGCCGTCGTCGAGGGCGGCCAGGTGCCGATGCTCGTCGGCGAGGTCGCCCGCGGCAAGGCGCTGGCCGTCGTGGTCGAGGCCGCCAAGGTCACCGACACCAACGGTGAGGTCGTCGACCTGGAGGACGACGAGGACGAGGTCGCCGAGGCCGTCGTCGCCGCCGCCGAAGGCGAGCCGGCCGAGGCCGCCGCCGAGGAGAAGACCGAGGCCTGAGCCTCTGCCTGACCCGTCGAGAAGGGCCCGTACGCAGCCGCGTACGGGCCCTTCTTCGTACGCGATTCCGGTTCAACCACCTTGCGCTCCGAGCGAACAGTTCGGGAACCGGGATGGCGTTGTCCCACCTGCGCGTTAGGGTCCATGAATACGAGGGTGGTGGAGTCTGGCGAGCCGGAGTCCGCGCCCCCGGAACGAAGACGCTGAGACGGCCGAAGCCGTCAGAGACGAGCAGGTGGATACGTGACGAATCTGATGCCTTACGCCGCCGGTGAGCCGTCCCTCGGTGGTGGCCTCGGCGACCAGGTCTACAGCCGACTGCTCAACGACCGCATCATCTTCCTCGGCCAGCAGGTCGACGACGAGATCGCCAACAAGATCACTGCCCAGATGCTCCTCCTGGCCGCTGCCGACCAGGACAAGGACATCTACCTGTACATCAACAGCCCCGGCGGCTCGGTGACGGCCGGCATGGCGGTCTACGACACCATGCAGTACATCCAGAACGACGTCGTCACCATCGGCATGGGCATGGCCGCCTCGATGGGCCAGTTCCTGCTGACCGGCGGCACCGCGGGCAAGCGCTTCGCGCTCCCCAACACCGACATCCTGATGCACCAGGGCTCCGCCGGCATCGGTGGCACCGCCTCCGACATCAAGATCCAGGCCGAGTACCTGATCCGTACGAAGAAGCGCATGGCGGAGATCACTGCCGCGCACTCCGGTCAGACCGTCGAGACGATCATCCGCGACGGCGACCGCGACCGCTGGTACACGGCGGAGGAGGCCAAGGACTACGGCCTCATCGACGAGATCATCTCCGCTGCCTCGGGTGTTCCGGGCGGCGGCGGCACCGGGGCCTGAGCCCCCGCCCGCACCGCTTCGACCCGCCCACTGAACGCCACCAGGATGGTGAACACCCCAATGACCAACTTCTCCGGCCCCTCGGCCAACGCGAGCGGCCTCTACACCGGCCCGCAGGTCGACAACCGCTACATCGTGCCGCGCTTCGTCGAGCGCACCTCGCAGGGCGTGCGCGAGTACGACCCGTACGCGAAGCTCTTCGAAGAGCGCGTGATCTTCCTCGGCGTGCAGATCGACGACGCGTCCGCCAACGACGTGATGGCGCAGCTCCTGTGCCTGGAGTCGATGGACCCGGACCGCGACATCTCCATCTACATCAACAGCCCGGGCGGCTCCTTCACCGCGCTCACGGCGATCTACGACACGATGCAGTTCGTGAAGCCCGACATCCAGACGGTCTGCATGGGCCAGGCGGCCTCCGCCGCCGCCGTCCTGCTCGCCGCCGGTACGCCGGGCAAGCGCATGGCGCTGCCGAACGCCCGCGTCCTGATCCACCAGCCCTCGGGCGGCACCGGCCGCGAGCAGCTCTCCGACCTGGAGATCGCGGCCAACGAAATCCTCCGGATGCGTTCGCAGCTGGAGGAGATGCTGGCCAAGCACTCGACGACGCCGATCGAGAAGATCCGCGACGACATCGAGCGCGACAAGATCCTCACGGCCGAGGACGCGCTGGCCTACGGTCTGGTCGACCAGATCGTTTCGACCCGCAAGACGACGACCTCCGCGGCGGCCTGAGTCGCTTCGGCATCCTTGGCGCGGTCCACGTCGAAGTGAACCGCGCCAAGGGGGGCCCGTACGAGGGGCTCGGCAAGGTACCGTCGGTAGGGGGTCTGGGGGTGTCCCCCCGGAAAACGCAGTAGGCACCAGGAGGCGGCGCACATGGCGTCTCCCAGGCGAAGGGGAAGCACCTCGTGGCACGCATCGGTGACGGCGGCGACCTGCTCAAGTGCTCGTTCTGCGGAAAGAGCCAGAAGCAGGTGAAGAAGCTCATCGCAGGCCCCGGGGTGTACATCTGCGACGAGTGCATCGACCTCTGCAACGAGATCATCGAGGAGGAGCTCGCCGAGACCTCCGAGGTGCGGTGGGAGGAACTCCCCAAACCGCGCGAGATCTACGAGTTCCTTGAGGGGTACGTCGTCGGGCAGGAGCCCGCCAAGAAGGCCCTCTCGGTGGCGGTCTACAACCACTACAAGCGCGTCCAGGCCGGTGAGAACGGCGGCGCCCAGGGCCGCGACGACGCGATCGAGCTCGCCAAGTCCAACATCCTGCTCCTCGGCCCGACGGGCTCGGGCAAGACGCTCCTGGCCCAGACGCTGGCCCGCATGCTCAACGTCCCGTTCGCGATCGCGGACGCCACCGCGCTCACCGAGGCGGGCTATGTCGGCGAGGACGTCGAGAACATCCTCCTCAAGCTGATCCAGGCCGCCGACTACGACGTCAAGAAGGCCGAGACCGGCATCATCTACATCGACGAGATCGACAAGGTGGCTCGCAAGAGCGAGAACCCGTCGATCACGCGCGACGTCTCGGGCGAAGGCGTCCAGCAGGCCCTGCTGAAAATCCTGGAAGGCACGACGGCGTCGGTCCCTCCCCAGGGCGGCCGCAAGCACCCCCACCAGGAATTCATCCAGATCGACACGACGAACGTGCTGTTCATCGTGGGCGGCGCCTTCGCGGGCCTGGAGAAGATCATCGAGTCCCGGGCCGGTGCCAAGGGCATCGGCTTCGGCGCGACGATCCGCTCCAAGCGGGAGATCGAGGCCAGCGACCAGTTCCAGGAGGTCATGCCGGAGGACCTGGTGAAGTTCGGGATGATCCCCGAGTTCATCGGCCGCCTGCCCGTCCTGACCTCGGTCCACAACCTCGACCGCGAAGCCCTCCTCCAGATCCTGGTCGAGCCGCGCAACGCGCTCGTCAAGCAGTACCAGCGCCTCTTCGAACTCGACGGCGTGGAGCTGGACTTCGACCGCCCGGCCCTGGAGGCCATCGCCGACCAGGCCATCCTGCGCGGCACCGGCGCGCGCGGCCTGCGCGCCATCATGGAGGAGGTCCTCCAGTCGGTGATGTACGAGGTCCCGTCCCGCAAGGACGTCGCCCGCGTGGTCATCACCGCGGACGTGGTCCGCAACAACGTGAACCCGACGCTGGTGCCGCGAGAGCCGCGGATCGTGAAGAACGACGGGCGGCACGAGAAGAGCGCGTAGCGCTGCGCTTGCCTAAGCACGACGGAGGGGCGCCCGGTCAACTTCCTTGACCGGGCGCCCCTTTGACGTGTTCAGCCGGTGACTAGGCCTTCTGGCGGGCCGTGTTGTACAGCGACGCCGTCAGCTTGGCGGCGTCGTCCTGGCTCGCGCCTCCACCGGCGGCGGCCTTGCCCCCGTCCATCATGGTCACGACGCCGTACGTGCTGTAGTCGGCCCACACGCACACCGGAGCCGTGAACTGCTTGGGCCCCTTCGAGGGCGTCCCGTCGGCCTCGGCGTTGGTGAGCTTGAAGTCCTGGCACTTCATCAGCGCGCCCGAGAACCCGGCCGGCTTGTAGGCCTTGGGCTGGCCGACGAGCTCGACCGTGAGGCCCTCGTTCTTCTTGTCGGCGTTGTTCTTGGCGTTCAGGAACGAGGCGTCGATCACCTTCGCCGGATCGGCGATCTCGCCCCACACACCTTGGAAGTTGATGCTCTTGGCGCCCATCGGGTTGATCTTGAAATCGCCCGACGCGTAGTCCGTGACGACCTGCTGCGGGTTCTTGACGCCCGCGGCCTCGACCTTCGCCTTCTGCTCCGCGCCCATGGGCGTCGTCCTGTCGCCCTTGCTGCTCTTCTTGAAGTCCTCGACCGACGCGGGCGGGACGATCTTGTAGCCCTTCGTGCTCGCCGACACGTCGCTGTTGCCGCCCCCCTTCGTCAGGAACCACACCCCGCCGCCGATGACCGCGACCGCCACGACGACCGCCGTGATGATGACGCCCGTCTTCTTCTTCGGCGGGGCCGGGGGCATGGGCTGCATCGGGGCGCCGTACGGAGGCTGCTGGCCGTACGGGGGCTGCTGGGGCGGCTGGCCGTAAGGCGGCTGCTGCTGCGGGTACCCGTAGGGCTGCTGCGGCGGCACGCCCTGCGGGGCCTGCTGCGGGTAGCCGTAGCCGGGCTGCTGCGGACCGGGCTGCCCGTACGGCTGCTGCGGAGGCTGCTGGCCGTACGGGCCGGGCTGCTGGGGCTGGCCGCCGTACGGGCCCGGCTGGTTGTAGCTCATTGCTGGGTTCCCCCTAGGGATGCTTATCCGATCCTGACATCCTGACCGAAAGGGGGGCGGCCCGCAGTACCCGGGGTCGGTTGATGTCTAGCTGTTGATGACTTGTTCCTGTTCCTGCACGTACTCGTCGATCCGGCCGGAGGGGTCGGTTCCGACGGAGGCCACGAAGTACGAAGGGTCCCAGACCTGCGACGCAACGCTCTGCCGCAGGGCGCGTTCAGAGGCGGTCCTGAGCTTCCTGGCCAGGTCGGAGGCGGCGAGCCCCGCCGGATAGCGGACCACGGCACGAATGTGGTCGGGTGCTCCGGCGAAATCCTCGACGTCGGCACCGGCCGCCAGAGCGGCCCACGGTTCAAGAAGTGATCCGCGCGGCTCTCCATCCCCTTTCCGGGGCAGGCGGTTCGGGTGAGGCAGGTCAATCGGAAATGGGCTTTCGTGCGGATTCCGAAGCTCGGCGAGGTCAAGTTCCGGCTGTCCCGCGCCCTCGGGGGAGAGGTTCAGAACGCGACGGTTCGCACGGATGCCTCCGGACGCTGGTACATCAGCTTCGCCGCATGCACGCGCAATCAGCAAGGCGCGGCAGGCCCGTCGACGGCTGGACTTCGCCCACAAGCTCACCACCGACCCGGCCAAGAACCACGGCCTGGTCGCGGTCGAGGACCTGCGGGTGAAGTCCATGACGCGGAGTGCCAGACCCGGCTCGCGCAAAGCGGGGCTCAATCGCGGCATTCTCGACAACACCCCGGGGGAGCGGAGACGTCAGCTCGCCTACAAATGCCCGATGTACGGGTCGGTGCTGGTAGCCGTGGAGGCCGCCGGCACCTCGCAGACGTGCCGGGTCTGCCACCACCGCGACCCGGCGTCCCGGACCGACCGGGACACCTTCCGTTGCACCAGCTGCGGACACGTGGACGACGCCGACCACAATGCCTCCGCCGTGACGCTCCATCGCGCCCTCCGCACACCGGCGGGCGCACCCTTTGCCGCAGGGCACTGCGGTGAACAGCACGCACCGACCGGCCGCACCCGGCCGGTCATGCCCGGCGGCAGAACCGGGCGCACGCGTGAACCTCTTGCTCCGCCCCCGGGCGCGAGCAGGGAATCCTCGCAGGCCATCGCGGGGAGGATGCCAACGAACATTCCCGTTTCATCACAGGCTGCTGCCGCCCCTAAACTGACCCCGTGACCGAGAATCCTCAGCAGCAGAATCCAGCGCCCACCACCGAACTGCCGACCCAGTACGCGCCGGCCGAGGTAGAGGGGAAGCTGTACGAGCGCTGGGTAGAGCGCGGTTACTTCACCGCTGACGCCGGGTCTGAGAAGGACCCGTACACCATCGTCATTCCGCCGCCGAACGTCACGGGCGCGTTGCACCTCGGGCATGCCTTCCAGGTCACGCTCATGGACGCCCTCACCCGCCGCAAGCGGATGCAGGGGTACGAGACGCTGTGGCTGCCCGGCATGGACCACGCGGGCATCGCCACCCAGAACAAGGTCGAGCAGCAGCTCGCCGAGGAGGGCAAGTCCCGGCACGATCTGGGCCGCGAGGCGTTCACCGAGCGCGTGTGGCAGTGGAAGGGCGAGTACGGCGGCCGGATCCTGGGCCAGCTCAAGCGCCTGGGTGCCGGGCTCGACTGGACCCGTGAGCGGTTCACCATGGACGAGGGGCTCTCCAAGGCCGTCCAGACCATCTTCAAGAACCTGTACGACGACGAGCTGATCTACCGGGCCGAGCGCATCATCAACTGGTGCCCGCGCTGCCTGACCGCCATCTCGGACATCGAGGTCGAGTACCAGGACGACCCGGGCGAGCTGGTCTCGCTCAAGTACGGCGAGGGGGACGACACCCTGGTCGTCGCCACCACCCGCGCCGAGACGATGCTCGGTGACACGGCGATCGCCGTCCACCCGGACGACGAGCGCTACCAGCACCTCATCGGCAGGCTCATCAAGCTGCCGCTCACCAACCGTTCCATCCCGGTCGTCGCGGACACCCACGTCGACCCCGAGTTCGGCACCGGCTGCGTCAAGGTGACCCCGGCGCACGACCCGAACGACTTCGCCATCGGGCAGCGGCACAACCTCGACTCCATCACCGTCATGGACGAGCGCGGTGTCATCACGGTCCCGGGCCCGTTCCAGGGGCTCGACCGCTACGAGGCCCGTTCGGCGATCGTCGGCGCGCTCAAGGAGCAGGGCCGCATCGTCGCCGAGAAGCGGCCGTACATGCACTCCGTCGGGCACTGCTCGCGCTGCAAGACGACCGTCGAGCCGCGCCTGTCGATGCAGTGGTGGGTCAAGGTCGGCCCGCTCGCGCAGGCCGCCGGTGACGCGGTCCGCGACGGCCGGGTCAAGATCCACCCCGAGGACATGTCGAAGCGGTACTTCGACTGGGTCGACAACATGCACGACTGGTGCATCTCGCGCCAGCTGTGGTGGGGCCACCGCATCCCGATCTGGTACGGCCCCGAGGGCCAGGTCGTCTGCGTCGGGCCCGACGACGAGATCCCGACCGGCGAGGGCTGGCACCAGGACCCCGACGTCCTGGACACCTGGTTCTCGTCCGGCCTGTGGCCGTTCTCCACGCTGGGCTGGCCGGAGAAGACGCCGGACCTGGAGAAGTTCTACTCGACCGACGTCCTGCTCACCGGCCACGACATCATCTTCTTCTGGGTCGCCCGGATGATGATGTTCGGCCTGTACGCGATGGACGGCGAAGTCCCGTTCAAGACGGTCGCGTTGACCGGTCTGGTCCGTGACGAGTTCGGCAAGAAGATGTCGAAGTCCAACCCGAACGCGGTCGACCCGATCGACTGGATGGACGCGTACGGCTCGGACGCCGTCCGGTTCACCCTGGCCAAGGGCGCCAACCCCGGTGCGGACGTGCCGATCGGCGAGGACTGGGTCCAGGCGTCCCGCAACTTCGCCAACAAGATCTGGAACGCGACGCGCTTCGCGCTCATGAACGGCGCCACGGTCGCGGGTGAACTCCCGCCCGTGGAGCAGCTGTCGGCGGTCGACCGCTGGATCCTGTCCCGGCTGAACAAGACCGTGGCCGAGGTCGACGCGTACTACGAGGACTACCAGTTCGCGAAGCTCAGCGAGTCGCTCTACCACTTCGCGTGGGACGAGGTCTTCGACTGGTACGTCGAGCTGTCGAAGACGACGTTCTTCGCGGGCGGCGAGCAGGCCAAGGTCTCGGGCCGGGTCCTGGGCGAGGTCCTCGACGTGATGCTGCGGGTCCTGCACCCGATCGTCCCGTTCGTCACCGACACCCTGTGGACGACGCTGACCGGTGGCGAGTCGCTGGTCGTCGCCGACTGGCCGCGCGACAGCGGTTTCCGTGACGAGGCCGCCGAGCGCGAGATCGAGCTCGTACAGCAGGTCGTCACCGAGGTCCGCCGGTTCCGTTCCGACCAGGGTCTCCAGCCCGGCCAGAAGGTTCCGGCCGAGCTGACCCTGACCGGCACCGCGCTGGCCCCGCACGAGGCGGCCATCCGTCAGCTGCTCCGTCTCCAGCCGGCCGGCGAGGGCTTCCACGCCACCGCCTCGCTGCCGGTCGCGGGTGCCACGGTGGCGCTCGACCTGTCCGGCACCATCGACGTCGCGGCCGAGCGCAAGCGCCTGAGCAAGGACCTCGCGGCGGCCGAGAAGGAGAAGGCGGACGCCAACAAGAAGCTCGGCAACGAGGCCTTCCTCGCGAAGGCCCCGGACAACGTGGTCGACAAGATCCGTACGCGGCTCACCAAGGCCGAGGCCGACATCGAGCGCATCACCAACCAGATCGCCGCCCTGCCCGAGGGCTGATCCGGAGACGGACATACGGACGTACGGATGTGAGGAAGGCCCCCAGGATCGGATCCTGGGGGCCTTCCTCGTGCCAGGGGGGCGGGCATGGGGGCAATGCCCGGGAGCCTTACGGCCACCGGGGGAGGGCCGAACGGGCAGAGGCCCGCGTGCGACATATCACTAAATTTGGGCCGTTCGGCTCAGGTGTTCGGGCCCAAAGACCTTGGATGATGGAGGGCATGCACACCCCGCCCTCCCCCTCCGCGCCGCAGCGCGCGCTGGCGGCGGTACGTGCCGCGGGCACGCGCTGGGTGGGCGAGGAGCGCGCCCTGGACGTGCTGATCGCGCTGAGCTGCTTCGGCCTGATGGTCCTGGACGTGCCGGGCCTGGCCAGGGCCGACAACTCCCTCAACAGCTACACCGCGCCGCCGGTCCTCGCGCTGGGCGCGGCCACCTTGCTCTTCCGGCGCCGCTGGCCGTGGCTGCCGTATCTGGTCGCGCTGTTCTACCTGGGCTGGCTGCACCAGCTGAACCTGGTGCAGTTCGCGCTGTACTCGCTCGGCCGCTTCCGGGGCCGGCGCGCGGCCGTCCTCGCCACCGGCGCGTACATCGTGGTGGCGTACGCCCTGTTCAACCTGCCGGGCTGGCCCGACACCCGGGGCGAGACGCTGAGTTCGTTCCTGGCGATCGTGGTGCCGGTGGGCGTGCTCGCCTCGGGCGTCGGCATCTCGGCCTACCGGCACGACCTCGTACGCGAACTGGAGGCCCAGCGCGCCCAGCACGCGGCCCTTCACGCCGTGCAGGTCGAGCGGGTCTCGGTGGCCCGGGACGTGCACGACATGGTGGGCCGGGAGCTGACGATGCTCGCGGTGCGTTCCGAGGTGCTCGCGATGCGGGCCAGGAACGAGCCGCACCACAAGGACTTCGAGGAGCTCGCCGACACCGCGCGCCGGGCCCACCTCATGCTGAACGAGATCATCGTGCGGCGCGCGGACGAGCGCACGGCCACGCCCGGCCTCGACGGCCTGCACGCGCTCGCGGAGGAGAGCCGGGGCGCGGGCACCCCGGTCGGCCTCGACATCGAACCGGCCGCCCACCGGCTGTCCCCGCTGCGTCAGGCGGCGGTGTACCGGGTGGTCCAGGAGTGCCTGACCAACTCGGTCAAGCACGCCCAGGGCGAGCCGGTCGCGGTGACGATCCGGCTCGCCGAGGGGGACCTGGTCGTGACGGTGCAGAACCCGCTGCCCCGCTCGGGACCGGTGAAGGCCCCGGTCTCCACGGGGACCGGGACCTTCTCGATGCGGGAGCGGGTGGAGAGCATGGGCGGCTCGCTCGCCACGACCCGTACCGACACCACGTACGAGGTGCGGGCGACGCTTCCCGCGGGCGCGGTCGGCTGACCGGGCGGCCGGTCGGCCGGAGCGGCCCTACGTGCCGACGAGCAGCTTCTGCAGCTGGTCGAAGTCCTCCACGCACTTGCCCGAGCCGAGCGCCACGCAGTCCAGCGGGTTGTCCGCCACGAAGACCGGGATGCCGGTCGCGGACGCGAGCCGCAGGTCCAGGCCCGGCAACAGGGCGCCGCCGCCGGTCAGCACGATGCCGTGCTCCATCACGTCGCCGGAGAGCTCCGGCGGGCACTCCTCCAGGGTCACCCGCACCGCCGCGATGATCGACTCGACCGGCTCGTCGAGGGCCGCGCGCACCTCGCGCGCGCTGAGCTTGAGCGTCTTGGGCAGCCCGCCCACCTTCTCGCGGCCCCGGACCGTGAAGGTCAGCTCCTCCAGCTCCTCGTCGCCCGGCACCGGCCAGGCCGACCCGATCGCGCACTTGACGTCCTCGGCGGTGCGCTCGCCTATGAGCAGCGAGTGCTCCTTGCGTACGTAGTCGGTGATCGCGGTGTCCAGACGGTCGCCGCCCACCCGCAGGGACTGCGAGGTCACGATGCCGCCGAGCGAGATCACGGCGACCTCGGTGGTGCCGCCGCCGATGTCCACCACCATCGAGCCGCGCGGCTCGGCCACCGGGAGCCCGGCCCCGATCGCCGCCGCCATCGGCTCCTCGATGAGGTGCACGGCCTTCGCGCCGGCCCGCTGCGAGGCGTGCACGATCGCGCGGCGTTCGACCGGGGTCACCCCGCTCGGCACGCACACCACCATGCGGGTGCGCGGGCGGCGCCCCGGCACGGCCTTCTTCACGAAGTGGCGGATCATTTCCTCCGCCGCCTCGTAGTCGCTGATCACGCCGTCCCGCAGCGGCCGGATCGCGGTGATCGAGCCGGGCGTGCGGCCGATGGTCTCCTTGGCCTCCGTGCCGACGGCGAGCGCCGTGCGGCCGCCCTCCTTCATCGCCACCACGGACGGCTCGTTGAGCACGATGCCCTGCCCCCTGGCGTACAGCAGGGTGTTGGCGGTCCCGAGGTCGATCCCTATGTCCATGATCGCCAAGTTTGCCCGGAGAGTCTGTGGGACCCGGGGGTCGAACGTCCCGAAAGGGGCGGGTCCAAGGTCCTGTCGGTGCCCCTCCGTAGACTGGTCCTGTGACCGAGCAGCCCGACCGCAGTGAAGCCGATGACTTCGACGGAATCGTCGAAGCCGAAACCAATCGAGACCCCGACCTGGCGGTGATCGAGGCCGGCAGCCGCACCCTGCGCACCCACGGCGGCCTGCCCCAGGGCGACGCCGCGCCCGGCCGGCCCGCCGACCCCGAGGTGGACGCGGCGCTGCGCGCGGTCGAGACCGAGCTCGCGGGCCGCTGGGGCGAGACCAAGCTGGAGCCGTCCGTCAGCCGCATCGCCGCCCTGATGGACGTCCTCGGCGAGCCGCAGCGCGCCTACCCGACGATCCACATCACCGGCACCAACGGCAAGACCTCCACCGCCCGCATGATCGAGGCCCTGCTCGGCGCCTTCGAGCTGCGCACCGGCCGCTACACCTCGCCGCACGTCCAGTCGATCACCGAGCGGATCAGCCTGGACGGCCTGCCGATCCCCGCCGAGCGCTTCGTCGAGACGTACGAGGACATCAAGCCGTACGTCGAGATGGTGGACGCCAAGGAGGAGTTCCGGCTCTCCTTCTTCGAGGTCCTCACCGGCATGGCGTACGCGGCCTTCGCGGACGCCCCGGTGGACGTGGCGGTCGTCGAGGTCGGCATGGGCGGCTCCTGGGACGCGACGAACGTCATCGACGCGGGCGTCGCCGTGGTCACGCCCATCGACCTCGACCACACCGACCGGCTGGGCAACACGCCCGCCGAGATCGCCGTCGAGAAGTCCGGGATCATCAAGCAGGGCGCGACCGTGATCCTGGCCCAGCAGCCGGTGGACGCGGCGCAGGTCATGCTGAAGAAGGCCGTCGAGGCCGACGCGACCGTGGCCCGCGAGGGCATGGAGTTCGGCATCGTGGGCCGTGAAGTCGCCGTCGGCGGCCAGCTCCTGACGCTGCGCGGCCTCGGCGGCGAGTACGAGGAGGTCTTCCTCCCGCTGTACGGAGCCCACCAGGCGCACAACGCGGCGGTGGCGCTCGCCGCGGTCGAGGCGTTCTTCGGCGTCGGCTCGCAGCAGGCGGGCCCGCTCGACATCGACACCGTCCGCAAGGCGTTCGCCTCCGTCGTCTCGCCGGGCCGCCTGGAGGTCGTGCGCCGCTCGCCGACCGTCGTCCTGGACGCCGCGCACAACCCGGCGGGCGCCCGCGCCACCGCGGACGGCCTGACCGAGGCGTTCGGCTTCTCGCGCCTGATCGGCGTGGTGGCCGCCAGCGCCGACAAGGACGTGAAGGGCCTGCTCGAAGCATTCGAGCCGGTCTTCGCCGAGGTCGTCGTCACCGCCAACACCTCCATGCGCTCCATGGACGTGGACGAGCTGGCGGCGCTGGCCGTCGAGGTGTTCGGCGACGAGCGGGTGGTGGTCGAGCCGCGCCTGGACGACGCCATCGAGGCCGCCATCACCCTGGCCGAGGAGGAGGACGAGTACGCGGGCGCGGGCGTCCTCGTCACCGGCTCCGTGTTCACGGTCGGCGACGCCCGGCTGCTGCTGAAGAGGGGCTGAGCCGATGCGTACGCTCTGCGCGTCCACCCTGATCGGTGAATTCTTCGTCATCGCCTTCGCCGGCCTGGTCGCCATGAAGGACCCGGACCTCGCCACCACCACCGTGTGGACGGTGTGCGGCGTCGGCATGCTGCTCTCGGTCCTGCTCTGCGGGATGCTCGGCCGGCGCGGCGGCGTCGAGCTCGGCTGGGCGCTCCAGATCGCGCTGATCGCGAGCGGTTTCGCCGTCCCGCTGATGTTCTTCATGGGCGCCCTCTTCGCGGCCCTGTGGTGGGCCTCGGTCCACTACGGGCGAAAGATCGACGAGGCGAAGGCCAGATTCGCGGCGCAGGCGGAGGCCCAGCCGCAGGGCTGAGGGGCGGCGGAGGGACCGGGTGACAGCGGTTCAGCTACACCCGGTAATCTCGGCGGACCGCACACGTTTGCCAAGGAGCCGTACACCATGACGCAGCGCACCCTCGTCCTCCTCAAGCCGGACGCCGTCCGCCGGTCGCTGGTCGGCGAGATCATCGGCCGCATCGAGCGCAAGGCCGGCTGGCAGATCACCGCGCTTGAGCTGCGGACCCTGGATCAGGACACTCTGGAGCAGCACTACGGCGAGCACAAGGGCAAGCCTTTCTACGAGCCGCTCGTGGAGTTCATGTCCTCGGGTCCGGTCGTCGCGCTGGTCGTCGAGGGTGAGCGCGTCATCGAGGGCGTACGCCAGTTGGCGGGTCCCACCGATCCGATCGCGGCGGCGCCCGGCTCGATCCGTGGCGACTTCGGGACCATCGTCCGGGAGAACCTCATCCACGCCTCGGACTCCGAGGAGTCCGCGGAGCGAGAACTGAAGATCTTCTTCCCGGGCCGCAGCTGACATTTCCTGACGGGATGTCAGCCATATAGCGCTCATGACCTGGGGCGACCGAAGGAATTTCGGTCGCCCCCCGGCATATGCGGGGCGACTTCGGGAACGCATCGCCCCGACACGACGTCACCAATACTGAGGTGGACCACCGCGCCGTGTCCGCGCAGGCCGGACTACGATGGGGCCTCACGCTCTACGCACCCACCTCGCCGACCTGAGAAGCCGTCAACGCTCGATTAGGGAAGGCCGGACGCATCCTCATGGGGAGCAACAAAATGTCGTTCATCGGCCGTGACATGGCTGTCGACCTCGGGACCGCCAACACGCTGGTGTACGTCAGGGGCCGCGGAATCGTCCTGAACGAGCCGTCCGTCGTCGCCATCAACACCAACACCGGCGGCATCCTCGCGGTCGGCGCGGAAGCCAAGAAGATGATCGGCCGTACGCCGGGCAACATCGTCGCTGTACGGCCGCTGAAGGACGGCGTGATCGCCGACTTCGAGATCACCGAGCGGATGCTCCGCTACTTCATCCTGAAGATCCACAAGCGCCGGTACCTGGCCCGCCCGCGCGTCGTGGTCTGCGTGCCCTCGGGCATCACGGGAGTCGAGCGCCGCGCCGTCATCGAGGCGTCCACGCAGGCCGGTGCCCGCCAGGTGCACATCATCGAGGAGCCCATGGCCGCGGCCATCGGCTCGGGTCTGCCGGTCCACGAGGCGACCGGCAACATGGTCGTCGACATCGGCGGCGGCACCACCGAGGTCGCCGTGATCTCGCTCGGCGGAATCGTCACCGCGCAGTCGATCCGGGTGGCCGGCGACGAGCTCGACAACGCGATCATCCAGCACATCAAGAAGGAGTACTCCCTCCTCCTCGGCGAGCGGACCGCGGAACAGATCAAGATCACGATCGGTTCGGCGTATGACCTCGACAAGGACGAGCACACCGAGATCCGCGGCCGCGACCTCGTCTCCGGTCTGCCCAAGACCGTCGTGATCTCCGCCGCAGAGGTGCGCAAGGCGATCGAGGAGCCCGTCAACGCGATCGTCGACGCCGTCAAGACGACCCTCGACAAGTGCCCGCCGGAGCTCTCCGGCGACATCATGGACCGCGGCATCGTGCTGACCGGCGGCGGCGCCCTGCTGCGCGGCCTGGACGAGCGGCTGCGCCGCGAGACCGGCATGCCGATCCACATCGCCGAGGACCCGCTGGACTCGGTCGCGCTCGGCTCGGGCAAGTGCGTCGAGGAGTTCGAGGCGCTCCAGCAGGTGCTGGACGCCCAGCCCCGCAGATAGCCCCCGGGGCCCGCCGTCCGCCGTATGGGTCACTGCCAACCCGTACGGCGGATCGTTGGTATACAGATCGAAGAGATCTTGTAGATCACCCACATTCCTACGAGGAAGGCACGGCCGCCGCACGTGAGGGACACACGAGAGAGCCGGCTGCTCCTGGTGCTGCTGATCGCCGTAGCGTTCGCGCTGATCACGGTCGATATCAGAGGCGGGGCGAATTCACCGGTGGACGGCGCCAGGCAGGCCGCCGCAGCGGTCTTCGGGCCGGTGGAGAACGGGGTCGCCGCCGCCGTGGACCCGGTCGGCAACGCGATCGGCGCGGTACGCGACTCGGGCAGGCGCCACGACAGGATTTCCACCCTGCAGGCCGAGAACGAGGTGCTCAAGCAGAAGCTCGGCAGCGACGCCCGCAACCGCAGCCGCCTCAACCAGCTCGACTCCATGCTGAAGACCGCCGGCGAAGGCCAGTACGGCATCAAGGCCGCCCAGGTCATCGCCATAGGAGCGGCCCAGGGCTTCTCCTGGACGGTCACCATCGACGCCGGGTCCAACGACGGCATCAAGCGCGACATGACGGTGCTCAACGGCGACGGCCTGGTCGGCCGGGTAACCACCGTCGGCCCCTCCACCGCGACCGTGCTGCTCGCCAACGACCCGGACTTCACCGTCGGCACCCGCATGGAGAGCAGCGACGAGCTGGGCTTCGCGACCGGCCACGGCGACCGGCCGCTGTCGGTGCAGCTGCTCAACGGCAAGGCCAAGGTCAACCCCGGCGACCGCCTGGTGACCTTCGGCTCGCAGGCCGACAAGCCGTTCGTGCCGGGCGTCCCGGTCGGCGAGGTCGTCAAGGTGGACCCCTCGGGCGGCGACCTCACGCGCACCATCTACGTGCGCCCCTTCGTCGGCTTCACCAAGCTCGACATCGTCGGCGTCGTCGTCGAGGCCCCGCGCACCGACCCGCGCGACCAGGTCCTTCCGGCCAAGCCCAAGCCGACGCCGACCCCGACGGTCACCGTCACGGCCACCCCGTCCGCCACCCCGAACGGCCAGGGCAACACCAACATCGCCGACCAGAACGCGAACCCCAACCCCAACGCGAACGCCAACCCGCCGGCCGCGAACGCGAACCCTCCCGCGGGGAACGCGAACCCTCCCGCCGGCAACGCCAATCCGAATCCACCCGATCCGAACGCTGATCCCAACGGCAACGCCAACGCCGACGGCGACCAGTAGGAGCTGATCCAGATGCGTGTCAACAGGGTCCTCCTCTCCGCCGCCCTGATCGTCGTCGCCCTCGTCGTCCAGGTGAGCGTCCTCGCCCGCCTCCAACTCCCGGGCGCCGTACCGGACTTGGTGCTCCTGACCGTCCTCGGTCTGGCCCTGGTGTACGGCCACCTCGGCGGCGCCTTCGTCGGATTCGGCGCCGGGCTGCTCGCCGACCTCGCGCCGCCCGCCGACCACGCGGCCGGGCGCTACGCCCTCGTGCTGTGCGTGATCGGCTACCTCGCCGGCCTCGCCAGGCCCGACCACGGCCGACTGCGCACGGCTGCCGGGCCGATGCTGGTGGTGGTCGGCGCGGCCATCGGCTCGACGCTGCTCTACGCCCTGGTCGGCGCGCTCGTCGGGGACACCGCGGCCCGCCATGTCGGCCTGCCCGGCCTGCTGTTCACGGCCGCGATCTACGACCTGCTGCTCGCGCCGTTCATCGTGCCGCTGATCATGGCGATCGCCCGGCGCGCGGAGCACGACCCGCTCGCCGAGAGCGCCGGCAACGGCAGTCCCAGGAACAACATCACCTCCGGCTGGCTCTCCGGCGGCACCGGCCTGCGCATCGGCAACCAGCGCGGCGGTCTGCGGATCAGGGCGGCCAGGAGCAGAGCGGCCCGCGCAGGCCGCATCAAGGGCGTCAAGCGACTGTGAACCAGGGGGTCGTCACGGCATGAGCAACATCCCTGAGACCGGCCGCACCCCCCGGGTGCAGATCCGGCTCGTCATCATCCAGGTCCTGGTCTTCTCGCTCCTGCTGACGCTGGGCGGACGCCTGTGGTACCTGCAGATCCGCAACGGCCAGGAGTACGAGGACGAAGCCAAGAACAACCACGTCCAGCAGGTCGTCCAGCCCGCCGTGCGCGGCTCCATCCTGGACGCCCGCGGGGTCCCGCTCGCCGACAACGAGACCCGCCTCGTGGTCTCCGCCTCACGCACCGACCTGAGCAAGATGCCCGACCGGGGCAAGGCCGTCCTGACCCGGCTCGCCGAGGTGCTCGGCATGAAGCCGCAGGACGTCATGGACAAGGTCAGGCTCTGCGACGCCAAGACCCCCAAGCCCTGCTGGAACGGCTCGCCCTACCAGCCGATCCCGGTCACCGACAAGGCCACCACCCAGCAGGCCCTCCAGATCCGCGAGCGCTCCGAGGACTTCCCCGGCATCACCGCGGACCCCACCGCCGTACGCCGCTACCCCGCGCCCGGCAAGTCCAACACCGCCCAGGTGCTCGGCTACCTCTCGCCCGTCACCGACGACGAGATCACCAAGGCGAAGGACAGCGACTCGCCTTATCTGCGCTCCGACCAGGTCGGCCGCTCCGGCCTTGAGCGCACGTACGACAAGCAGCTGCGGGGCAAGGCCGGCATCACCCGGTACGAGGTGGACAACCTCGGGCGGGTCATCGGGCAGGCGCAGAGCGACAAGGCGCAGCCCGGCGCGAACGTCGTCACGTCGATAGACGCACGGGTGCAGGCGGTCGCCGAGTACGAGCTGAACAACGCGATGGTCGAGGCCCGCAAGCAGTTCGACAAGATCACAAACGAGAACTACAAGGCGGACTCCGGCGCGGTCGTCGTGATGGAGGCCAAGACCGGCCGGATCGTCGCCATGGCATCGGCGCCGACGTACGACCCGAACGTCTGGGTCGGCGGGATCTCCGCCAAGGACTACCAGCAGCTCACCGGCAAGGACGGCAACTACCCGCTGCTGAACCGGGCCATACAGGGTCAGGCCGCGCCCGGCTCGACGTTCAAGGTGGTCTCCACGGCCGCCGCGGTCGAGGCCGGCTACAAGTGGGACGGCGGGTACCCCTGCACCAGCTCCTACTCCGTGGGCGGGCAGGTCTTCAAGAACTTCGAGGGCGAGAGCTTCGGCCCCATCTCGCTCGGCCGGGCCCTTGAGGTCTCCTGCGACACCGTCTTCTACGGGCTCGCCGACAACGAGTGGAAGAAGGACGGCGGGATCAACCCGAAGAAGGGCCAGCCCAAGGACTTCTTCTACAAGGCCGCCCACCAGTTCGGCCTCGGCAAGGTCACCGGAGTGGACCTGCCCAACGAGGTCACCGGCCGCGTCCCGGACCGCGAGTGGAAGGAGAACCTCTTCGCGTCCATGAAGGACAGCTGGTGCAAGACCGGCAAGAAGGACGGGAGTTACGTCGAGAAGATCGCGTACGAGAACTGCCTCGAAGGCAACAAGATGCGCGAGGGCGACGCGATCAACTACTCCATCGGCCAGGGCGACACCCTCGTCACGCCGATCCAGGAGGCCATGATCTACGGGGCGATCGCCAACGGGGGGACCATACACGCACCCACCATCGGCAAGGCGATCATCAGCGCCGACGGCAAGTCCGTCCAGGAGATCAAGCCGAAGGTCAACGGCAGGCTGCCGGTCAGCCAGGCCACCCTCGACGGCTTCAACAAGGCCCTCGCCGGCGTCGTCACCGGCGGTACCGCCGCCTGGAAGTTCCAGGGCTGGCCGCAGGACAAGATCGAGCTGCACGCCAAGACCGGCACCGCCGAGGTCTACGGCAAGCAGACCACCTCCTGGCTCGCCACGTACTCCAAGGACTACACGGTCGTCATGACGATCTCCCAGGCCGGTACGGGTTCCGGCGCCTCCGGTGAGGCCGTGCGCAGGATCTACGAGGCGATGTACGGCGTCGACGACGCCGGACACCAGGACCTCAGTCGCGCCATGCTGCCGCAGCCCGTGGAGTCCCTGCCCAAGGTCCAGGCCGACGGCTCCATCGACGCGCCGACCGTCACCGCGTACGACCCGAACGCCGGCAAGGTCAAGGACAAGCTGGGCCCCGACGGCCAGCCGCTGCCCAGCGGACAGCCGCAGCCCAACAACAGCCCGGCGGCGAACGTCGACAACCGCAACCCACGGAGGGACTAGCGCCATGGCAGGTTTCTCCGTCCAGCGCTACACACCCAAAGAGCGCGGCGCCTTCGCCAAACTGACCGCACGCGACTCGGTGGTGCGCAGGCTCGACTGGCCGCTGCTGCTCGCGGCCCTCGCGCTCTGCTTCGTCGGCTCGCTCCTGGTGTGGTCCGCCACCCGCAACCGCACCAACATCAACCAGGGCGACCCGTACTACTTCCTGATCCGGCACGCCATGAACGCCGGCATCGGGCTCTGCCTGATGATCGGCACCATCTGGCTCGGCCACCGCACCCTGCGCGGCGCGGTGCCCATCCTGTACGGGCTCTCGATCCTGCTGCTCCTCGCGGTGCTCTCGCCGCTCGGCGCCACCGTCAACGGCGCGCACTCCTGGATCGTGCTCGGCGGCGGATTCTCCCTCCAGCCCTCCGAGTTCGCGAAGATCGCGATCATCCTGTGCATGGCGATGCTGCTCGCGGCCCGGGTCGACGCGGGCGACCAACTGCATCCGGATCACCGCACGGTCGTGAAGTCCCTCGGCCTCGCGATGATCCCGATCGGCTGCATCATGCTGATGCCCGACCTCGGCTCGACCATGGTCATCCTGGTGATCATCCTCGGCGTGCTGCTTGCCTCGGGGGCCTCCAACCGCTGGATCTTCGGGCTGCTCGGTGCCGGTGTGGTCGGGGCCGTCCTGGTCGCCGCGCTCGGGATACTGGACAAGTACCAGATCAACCGCTTCGCCGCGTTCGCCAACCCCAAGCTCGACCCGGCCGGCGTCGGCTACAACACGGGCCAGGCCAGGATCGCGATCGGCTCCGGCGGCCTGACCGGCACCGGGCTCTTCAAGGGCTCCCAGACCACCGGCCAGTTCGTCCCCGAACAGCAGACGGACTTCGTCTTCACCGTCGCCGGTGAGGAACTCGGCTTCGTCGGCGCGGGCCTGATCATCGTGCTGCTCGGCGTCATCCTGTGGCGCGCCTGCCGCATCGCCCGCGAGACGACCGAGCTGTACGGCACCATCGTCGCGGCCGGCATCATCGCCTGGTTCGCCTTCCAGTCCTTCGAGAACATCGGCATGACGCTCGGCATCATGCCGGTGGCGGGCATCCCCCTGCCGTTCGTCTCCTACGGAGGCTCGTCGATGTTCGCGGTGTGGGTCGCCATAGGGCTGCTCCAGTCGATCCGGGTGCAGCGGCCGATAACGGCATAGCGGCCAGGGCTTCGGACCGGTCCGAGAGATGGCCGGTCCGGGGCTCTGCCACCGACCGCCGATCGCGTCTAGATTTTGGTCATGGCGGACACGAAGCGCGAGATCGAGCGGAAATTCGAGTTCACCCCGTCCGACGGGGACCTGCTGCGGCTCCCCGACCTGACCCGGGTCCCCGGCATCACCGACATCGTCGACAAGGGCGTCGTCCACCTCGACGCCGTCTACTACGACACCCCCGACCTGCGCCTGGACGCCGACTCCCTCACGCTGCGCCGCAGAACGGGCGGCGCCGACGCCGGCTGGCACCTCAAGTTCCCGGTCACCGCGGGCATCCGCGACGAGATCCGCGCCCCGCTCTCCGACCGCCTCCCGCCCGCACTGGCCGCCCTGCTGCGCTCCCGCGTCCGCGACGGTGAACTCCTGCCCGTCGTCAGGCTGCTGTCCTCCCGCGACGTACGCCACCTGCTCGCCGACGACCACACCCTGCTCGCCGAGCTCAGCATCGACACCGTCCGCGCCGAAGGGCTGCGCGATGGCGCCTCGTCCACCACCTGGACCGAGATCGAGGTGGAACTCGCCGACGGGATCGACGACGAGAGCATCCTGGACGGTGTGGAGAAACGGCTGCGAAAAGCAGGCATCCGGCCCTCGACGAGCTCCTCCAAGGTCGCCCGGGCCCTGCGCGAGACCGCCCCGAAGCCGCGCAGGACGGCCAAGGACGCGAAGAACACCGGGCCCGCCGAAGGCACCGCGGGCGCCCACGTCCTCGGCTACCTGCGCGCCCAGCGCGACGCGATCATCGCCCTTGACCCCGCCGTCCGCCGCGAACTGCCGGACTCCGTCCACCAGATGAGGGTCGCCACCCGCCGCCTGCGCAGCGCGTTCAAGTCGTACTCCAAGGTCGTCGACCGGGCCGCCACCGACCCCGTCGGCGAGGAACTCAAGTGGCTCGCCGCCGAGCTCGGAGTCGACCGGGACCAGGAAGTGCTCACCGAACGCCTGCGGACCCGCATCGACGCCCTGCCCCGCACCCTGCTGCTCGGCCCCGTCCGCGGCCGGCTGCGCATCTGGACCGTGGCCCGCCGCACCGGCTCCCGGCGCAGGACCGTCGCCGTACTCGACGGCAAGCGCTACCTCGCCCTCCTCGGAACCCTCGACACCCTGCTCGCGGCCCCGCCGCTGCTCCCGGCGGCCGAGCGGCCCGTCGCCGACGTCCTGCCCAGGGCCGTGCTCAAGGACTACGACCGGCTCGCGGGCCGCGTCCACACCGCGCTCGGCCTCGCCCCCGGCCACGAGCGGGACCTCGCCCTGCACGAAGCCCGCAAGGCCGCCAAGCGCGCCCGCTACGCTGCCGAGGCCGCGGCCCCCGCGCTCGGCAAGCCCGCCGGGAAGTTCGCCAAGCGCATGAAGGCCGTACAGAACGTGCTCGGCGACCACCAGGACAGCGTGGTCGCCCGCGACGCCCTGCGCACGCTGGCCGCGCAGGCCCACGCGGCCGGAGAGTCCGCGTTCACCTGGGGACTCCTGTACGGCCAGGAGGAGGCGACGGCGGAGAGGCGCGAGCGTGAACTGCCCGAGGTCTGGGCCCGGGCGAGCGCCCCCAAGCTCCGGGAACGCCTGACGGCCCCATGATCGTCGTGCGAGGGGGCGACTCGGCTCGCGTTACGCTAGAGAGTCGTCCCCCTGCCAGCCCACGAAGGTCGAGATGTCTGCCGAGTCCGTCTTCCCACAGCTCGAAGCGCTGCTCCCGCATGTGCAGAAGCCGATCCAGTACGTCGGCGGTGAGCTCAACTCCACCGTCAAGGCCTGGGACGAGTGTGACGTCCGCTGGGCGCTCATGTACCCGGACGCGTACGAGGTCGGGCTGCCCAACCAGGGCGTCATGATCCTCTACGAGGTACTGAACGAGCGCGAGGGCGTCCTCGCCGAGCGCACGTACAGTGTGTGGCCGGACATGGAAGAGCTCATGCGCGAGCACAAGGTGCCGCAGTTCACGGTGGACTCCCACCGCCCGCTGCGCGCCTTCGACGTGTTCGGGCTCAGCTTCTCCACCGAGCTCGGCTACACCAACATGCTCACCGCGCTCGACCTGGCGGGCATCCCGCTGGAGTCCAAGGACCGCACCATCGACGACCCGATCGTGCTCGCGGGCGGCCACGCGGCCTTCAACCCCGAGCCGATCGCGGACTTCATCGACTGCGCGGTCATCGGCGACGGCGAGCAGGCCGTCCTCGACATGACCGAGATCATCCGCGCGTGGAAGGCGGAAGGCTGCCCCGGCGGCCGCGAAGAGGTCCTGTTCCGCCTCGCGAAGACCGGATCGGTGTACGTTCCGGGCTTCTACGACGTCGAGTACCTGCCGGACGGCCGCATCGCCCGTGTCGTACCGAACAAGTCGGGCGTGCCGTGGCGGGTGTCCAAGCACACCGTCATGGACCTCGACGAGTGGCCCTACCCCAAGCAGCCCCTGGTCCCGCTCGCCGAGACCGTCCACGAGCGCATGTCCGTGGAGATCTTCCGCGGCTGCACCCGCGGCTGCCGCTTCTGCCAGGCCGGCATGATCACGCGCCCCGTGCGGGAGCGAAGCATCACCGGCATCGGCGAGATGGTGGAAAAGGGCCTCAAGGCGACCGGCTTCGAAGAGGTGGGCCTGCTCTCCCTCTCCTCCGCCGACCACACCGAGATCGGTGACATCGCCAAGGGCCTCGCGGACCGCTACACGGACGACAAGATCGGCCTGTCGCTGCCGTCGACCCGCGTGGACGCGTTCAACGTCGACCTGGCCAACGAGCTGACCCGCAACGGCCGCCGCTCGGGTCTGACGTTCGCCCCCGAGGGCGGCTCCGAGCGCATGCGCAAGGTCATCAACAAGATGGTCTCGGAAGAGGACCTCATCCGTACCGTCGCGACCGCGTACGGCAACGGCTGGCGCCAGGTGAAGCTGTACTTCATGTGCGGCCTGCCCACCGAGACCGACGAGGACGTCCTCCAGATCGGCGACATGGCGGTCAACGTCATCGCCAAGGGCCGCGAGGTCTCGGGCCAGAACGACATCCGCTGCACGGTGTCGATCGGCGGCTTCGTCCCCAAGCCCCACACCCCGTTCCAGTGGGCGCCGCAGCTGTCGGCCGAGGAGACGGACGCGCGCCTGACCAAGCTCCGTGACAAGATCCGCGGCGACAAGAAGTACGGCCGCTCCATCGGCTTCCGCTACCACGACGGCAAGCCCGGCATCGTCGAAGGCCTGCTCTCGCGCGGCGACCGCCGCGTGGGCGCCGTCATCCGCGCCGTCTACGAGGACGGCGGCCGCTTCGACGGCTGGCGCGAGCACTTCAGCTACGACCGCTGGATGGCCTGCGCCGAGAAGACGCTGCCCTCCTTCGGCGTGGACGTCGACTGGTACACCACCCGCGAGCGCACCTACGAGGAAGTCCTGCCGTGGGACCACCTGGACTCCGGCCTCGACAAGGACTGGCTCTGGGAGGACTGGCAGGACTCGCTCGACGAGACCGAGGTCGAGGACTGCCGGTGGACGCCGTGCTTCGACTGCGGGGTGTGCCCCCAGATGGACACGAGCATCCAAATCGGACCCACGGGCAAGAAGCTGCTGCCGCTCACGGTGAAGAACTGAACCCTGCCCGCTCCGGGTGCATAACCGCCTGATCACGAAGGGCCCCCTGCCGCAACGGCCGGGGGCCCTTTGCGCATCCTTGACCATATGGAGAACCGGCCCGCCCCGCAGGGGCCCGAAGGGTGCCTGACCGTCGCGATCCGCGTCCCGGTGCGGATCGTGGTGCTCGTCCTGGTCGTCCCCGTACGGATGCTCTGGGACCTCCTCGCGGCCGGCGCGAAGACGTTGCGCCGAGTGGTCCTGGCCCCCCTGTGGCGCGCCCTGATCGTGATCCCGTCCGGGTGGCTGTACGCCTGGGTGCTGATCCCGCTCGGGCGGGCAACTGCCTGGCTGGGGAGGGTAGTTGGGGCCGGGATCGGGTGGCTCGCCAAGGTGCTGCTCGGGTGGCCGTGCGCGGCTGTGTGGCGATGGGTCGTGGTCCCGCTCTGGACGTACGCCCTCGTCGTGCCCGCGGTGTGGCTGTACGCGTGGGTGCTGACCCCGCTCGGGCGGGCCGTCGCGTGGCTCGCCCGGGGGGTCGGCACGCTGCTCGCGCCGCTCGGGCGGGCGGTGGTCGTTGTCGGGCGGGAGATCCGCGACGCGATCGGGCATGCCTGGCGGGCCGCCGGGTTCGTGTCGCGGGCGGTCGGGCGCGGGCTCAAATGGCTCGGCTGGAACCTCGTGGGACGGCCGGTGCGCTGGGCGTACGTCGTGCTTCTGACGCCGGTCGGGCACTGGGTGCGGAACACCGTTCTGCGACCGGCCAAGAAGGCCGCGCTCGCGGCGGGGCGCGGTGCGCGCCAGGCGCTGGCTTCGGCGCGCGAGACCGTACGGACCGCCCGGCGCGACGCCTGGCGCGCACTGATCGGCGGGCCGCCCCGGGAACAGGGCGAGCACCGGGCGCGTACTCTGGGTAGTACAACTACTGCCTCCGGCGCGGTGCCCGCCCCCGAGATCTCCCTCAGCAAGACGGAGGGATGAGCCGGGTGGCGCACCGGCCGTGACCGGAGGGGCCCCACAGGACGGTGGGCGGCGCTCACCGCGCCCGCCCCGCACCGAGGAGAAGAACCACTGGGCAAGCGACAGCCCGAAGGCCCGCCGCCCGCACCTGCGGTGCAGCGCATCCGACTGCGCTACACCAAGCGCGGCCGCCTCCGGTTCACCAGCCACCGCGACTTCCAGCGCGCCTTCGAGCGGGCCCTGCGCCGCGCCGAGGTGCCCATGGCGTACTCGGCCGGATTCACCCCGCACCCCAAGGTGTCGTACGCGAACGCCGCACCCACCGGCGTCGGCTCCGAGGCCGAATACCTGGAGATCGCCCTCACCGCACAGCGCGACCCCGAAAAACTGCGCGCCCTGCTCGACGAGTCGCTGCCCACCGGGCTCGACATCATCGACGCGGTCGAGGCCCGCACCTCGGGCCTCGCCGACCGGCTCACGGCCTCCGTCTGGGAGCTGCGCCTGGACGGCGTCACCGTGGACGCGGCCGAGAAGGCCGTCGCGACGTTCCTGGCCGCCGAGACCGTCGAGGTCCAGCGCAAGACCAAGAACGGCATGCGCACCTTCGACACCCGGGGCGCCGTCGCCGAGCTCCAGGCGCTTCCTCCGCAGGCTGATAGGCCTCTCGACGACGCCTGTGCGATACTGCGGCTGGTAGTACGGCACCTGACACCTGCCGTACGACCCGACGACGTCCTGTCCGGTCTCCGAGCTGTGGCCGACCTGGCGCCGCCGGTCCCCGCAGCGGTGACCAGGCTGGCGCAGGGGCTCTTCGACGAGGAGTCCGGCACGGTGACCGACCCGCTCGCGCCCGACCGCGAGGCAGCCCCGGCCGCTCCACAAACAGCCGCCGGGACGGTCTCTGCGACGGCGCCGGAAGGTCCCGCCGCGTAAGGGCGGTCGTCGTAGCGCAGCCCTGGCACTCGGGAGCCACCTGGGTCGGGCCGCGCACTGACCTGAAGACTTTCGCCAGGCCGTACGTACCGCGTACGGAACCGGCGAGCCAGATATCAGCTCCCGTGCGGCGCCCGCGCCCCGGACGGCGGCACCCGCGCACATCACGCGGGCCGTGCCGCCGGACCGGAACAGGCGCGGCGCCCGGGAGCGTGACGGGAGCTACGCCCGCATGCTTGAGCAGAACGAACCCGGCACCACCGGGGACAACACCAACGACAACAACAGCCCCAGCGACACGCTGCCGCCGCGCCGCAGGCGCCGCGCGGCGTCGCGGCCCGCCGGGCCGCCGGTGGGCGCACAGAACGCGGAGCCCGCCGGGCACACCGCGGAGCCCGTCGCGGAGACGGCCGCACCGGCCGCCGTGTCCGCCGACGAGGCCGATGCCGCTCCGGCGCCGCGCACCCGCCGCCGTGCCACCCGCACGGCGACCGCTCCGGCCGCCGAAGCCCCGGTCGCCGAAGCCCCGGTCGCCGCCGAGCCGGAGGCCGCCGAGGAAGCCGCCGAGGCGCCCGCGCCGCGTACCCGTCGCCGTGCGACCCGTAAGGCGACGGCTCCGGCCGGTGCGCCCCAGGCCGCCGGAACCGAAGAGGCCGTCGAGGCCCCGGCCGCCGCCGAGCCGGAGGTCGCCGAGGCGCCCGCGCCGCGTACCCGTCGTCGTGCGACCCGTAAGGCGACGGCTCCCGCCGGTGCGCCCCAGGCCGCCGAAGAGATCATCGAGGTCGTCGAGACCCCGGCCGCCGCCGAGCCGGAGGCCGCCGAGGAAGCCGTCGAGGCGCCCGCGCCGCGTGCCCGTCGTCGTGCGACCCGTAAGGCGACCGCGCCGCAGACGACCGTCTCGGCCCCGGTCGAGGTCGTCGAAGAAGAGGAGCTCGACGAGGCCGAAGAGGCCGAGGAGACCGCCGCCGCCGAGGCCCCGGTCGTCGAGGCTCCCGTCGAGGACGAGGCCCCGCGTGGCCGTACGCGTCGCCGCGCCACCCGGCAGGCCGCCGCGCCCGCCGCCGCTGCCCCGGCCGCCGTCGAGGAGCCCGCCGAAGCCGCCGCCCCGGCCGCCGAGGACGAGGCGCCTCGCGGACGTACCCGCCGTCGGGCGGCCCGGCCCGCGTCCACCCCGCAGTTCACCCCGGTCGAGCCGCAGCCCGCGCCGCAGGCGGAGGAGCCCGTCACGGGTCGCTCCCGCCGCCGCGCCACGCGTCCCGCCGTGGCCGTGTTCCAGGCGCCGGTCTTCACCGAGCCGACGTTCCAGACGCCGGAGACGGCCGCGGCCGCCGCTGTCGCCGCCCGCGTCGAGGAGCCCGAGGCCGAGGCCGAGGAGACGCCGGTGGTCGAGGCCGCCGAGCCGCAGGGCCGCTCACGCCGTCGCCGCCGCCGTGGTGAGCCCGCCGAGCCGGTCCAGGAGAAGCCCGCCGAGGCCCCCATCGACGAGCACGTCGAGCACGTCGAGGAGGCCGAGGCCGAGGCCGAAGCGGAGTCCGAGGAGTCCGACGACGACCGTCCCTCGCGCCGCCGTCGCCGGGGCGGCCGTCGCCGCCGCCGTGGCGAGCCTGCCGAGGCCGATGACGCCGCGGAGGAGCAGACGTACGAGCCGGCCGAGCAGGCCGAGGGCTCCGAGTCCGACGAAGAGGACGACGAGGACGAGGACACGGACGGCACCCCCTCCGCGGCCGGAACCAGCAGCAGCCGTCGCCGGCGCCGCCGCCGTCGCCGCTCCGGCGACTCGGGCCCCGAGGGCGAGCCGGGCTCCGACGACCCGGAGCGTACCGTCGTCAAGGTCCGCGAGCCGCGCCCGGCCCGCGAGCGCGCCGCCGAGTCCACCTCCTCCGACGAGGTCCAGTCCATCAAGGGCTCGACGCGTCTGGAGGCCAAGAAGCAGCGCCGCCGCGAAGGCCGCGAGCAGGGCCGCCGTCGCGTCCCGATCATCACCGAGGCCGAGTTCCTGGCCCGCCGCGAGGCCGTCGAGCGCGTCATGGTCGTCCGCCAGAGCGGCGAGCGCACCCAGATCGGCGTCCTGGAAGACAACGTGCTCGTCGAGCACTACGTCAACAAGGAGCAGGCCACCTCCTACGTAGGCAACGTCTACCTGGGCAAGGTCCAGAACGTGCTGCCCTCCATGGAGGCCGCGTTCGTCGACATCGGCAAGGGCCGCAACGCCGTCCTGTACGCCGGTGAGGTCAACTTCGAGTCGCTCGGCATGGGCAACGGCCCGCGCCGCATCGAAGCCGCCCTCAAGTCCGGCCAGTCGGTGCTCGTCCAGGTCACCAAGGACCCGATCGGCCACAAGGGCGCCCGCCTGACCAGCCAGGTCTCGCTGCCCGGCCGCTACCTGGTGTACGTGCCCGAGGGCTCGATGACCGGCATCAGCCGCAAGCTGCCCGACACCGAGCGCGCGCGCCTGAAGACCATCCTCAAGAAGATCGTCCCCGAGGACGCGGGCGTCATCGTGCGCACCGCCGCCGAGGGCGCGAGCGAGGACGAGCTGCGCCGCGACGTCGAGCGGCTGCAGGCGCAGTGGGCCGACATCCAGAAGAAGGCCAACCAGATCTCGACGTCCTCGCCGTCGCTGCTCTACGGCGAGCCGGACATGACCGTCCGGGTCGTCCGCGACATCTTCAACGAGGACTTCACCAAGGTCATCGTCAGCGGTGACGAGGCCTGGGAGACCATCCACGGCTACGTCGCGCACGTCGCGCCGGACCTGACCGAGCGGCTCTCGCGCTGGACCAGCGAGGTCGACGTCTTCGCGACGTACCGGATCGACGAGCAGCTGGCGAAGGCCCTGGACCGCAAGGTCTGGCTGCCGTCCGGTGGCTCGCTGGTGATCGACAAGACCGAGGCGATGATCGTCGTCGACGTCAACACCGGCAAGTTCACCGGCCAGGGCGGCAACCTCGAAGAGACCGTGACGAGGAACAACCTCGAAGCGGCCGAGGAGATCGTGCGCCAGCTGCGGCTGCGCGACCTGGGCGGCATCGTCGTCATCGACTTCATCGACATGGTCCTGGAGTCCAACCGGGACCTGGTCCTGCGCAGGCTGCTCGAATGCCTGGGCCGCGACCGGACCAAGCACCAGGTGGCCGAGGTCACCTCGCTCGGCCTGGTCCAGATGACCCGCAAGCGGGTCGGCCAGGGCCTGTTGGAGTCGTTCTCCGAGACCTGCGTCCACTGCAACGGGCGCGGCGTGATCGTGCACATGGAGCAGCCGACGGCGGTCGGCGGCGGCGGTGCGGGCAAGCGCGCGAAGAAGCGCGGCCGCGGTGGCGCCGAGCTCGACCAGCACACCCACGAGCACGAGGTCCTCGACAGCGAGTCCGCCGAGGCCGTCGAGGCCGAGGTCGCCGCCGAGATCGCCGCTCCGGTGGCGCTGGCGGAGCCAGAGTTCGTACCCGACGAGGAGCTGTACAGCAGCGCCGCCGAGGCCGAGGCCGCCGCGCGTGGCGGCCGGTCCCGTCGCCGTGCGACCCGCAAGGCCTCGGCTCCGGCCGGTGCGCCCCGTACGGCCGCCGTCGAGGCCCCGGCCGCCGTGGCCGAGGAGCCGGAGGCCGCGCAGGCTCCGGCCGCGGTGACCGTCGCCTCGTTCATCGAGGACGACGCGCCGCGCGGCCGCACCCGTCGCCGCGCCACCCGGAAGGCGACCGCCCCGGCGGGCGCGCCGACGGCGGCCGTCGCCGAGCCGGTGGTGGTCGTCACGGAGCCCGAGCCGAAGGCCGAAGAGGTCGAGGCGCAGGAGCCGGTGGCAGAGTCGGCCGTGTCGGTCGCCGAGCCCGTCGCCGAACCCGTCGTCGAGGAGGCGCCCGTCGCCGCCCCGCCGCGGGCCCGTCGCCGTGCGACCCGCAAGGCCACGGCCCCGGCCGGTCCGCCGTCGGGTGCCGAGGACGCCGCGATCGTCGTGGTGGCCGCCACCCCGGCGGCCGAGCCGGCCGCTGCCCCGGCCGAGGCGACCGCGGTCGCGGAACCCGCCGAGGAGGCCGCACCGGCCAAGAAGGCGGCCCGCAAGACGGCGAAGAAGGCCACCGCGAAGAAGGCCGCCACCAAGAAGACGGCGACGGCCAAGAAGACCGCGGCGAAGAAGACGACCGCCAAGAAGGCGGCCACCGCCAAGAAGACGGCGGCGGCCGAGCAGCAGCAGACGTCGGTCTCGGCGTCGACCGACAGCTGACGGCCGGCCCGCGCCCAACCGGCGTACGCCAAGCGGCAGTTGGCTGATGTACGGCCCCAGAGCCCGCCCCCGGATCACCGGGGGCGGGCTCTGTCGGACCGCCCGCGGGCGGGCGGATCCGGGCCGGAACTTCCGGGCCCAGTCGTGTGGTTTCGTCGCTGATGGGTGCGGGTAACGACCCTGGTTTGACCCACCACGTCCGGCCCCGTAGCCTTGACCCTCGGCGTGTTTATATACGCGCCTGCCCCTGAGCACCTCACCTCCCGGTCCGCCGGGGGAGGCCCCCTGCACTTCTGCGGGATGGCTGGCTTCAAGGGTTCCGTATCGAGCGAGAGAGAGATCCGCGTGTACGCCATCGTGCGCAGCGGTGGTCGCCAGCACAAGGTTGCTGTCGGCGACATCGTTGAGGTTGACAAGATTTCCACTGCCAAGGTTGGCGACACGGTCGAGCTCTCGACCCTGCTCGTTGTCGACGGCGACGCTGTGACCAGCGACCCGTGGGTGCTGGCCGGTATCAAGGTCACCGCCGAGGTCGTGGACCACCACAAGGGTGCCAAGATCGACATCCTTCGGTACAAGAACAAGACCGGTTACCGCCGTCGCCAGGGCCACCGCCAGCAGTACACGGCGATCAAGGTCACCGGCATCCCCACGGCTGCGAAGTAAGGGACTGAGGAGACATGGCACACAAGAAGGGCGCATCGTCCACTCGGAACGGTCGCGACTCCAACGCTCAGCGGCTCGGTGTGAAGCGCTTCGGCGGTCAGACCGTCAACGCCGGTGAGATCCTGGTCCGCCAGCGCGGCACCCACTTCCACCCGGGTGCGGGCGTCGGTCGCGGTGGCGACGACACCCTGTTCGCGCTGCTGCCCGGCGCGGTGCAGTTCGGCACCCACCGTGGCCGCAAGGTCGTGAACATCGTTCCGGTTGCCTGATCACTTAGGCACTCGTAGAGCGGTTTCAGCGGAGGCGGACCTCACTTCCCCCACGGGAAGCGGGTCCGCCTTTCGCGTGTTACTAGATAGACAATCCGTACTTTCCCTCAGCCTTCGGCCGGGGGACCCTCAGGAGGCACATCCCATGACCACCTTCGTGGACCGCGTCGAGCTGCACGTCGCCGCGGGTAACGGAGGCCACGGCTGCGCCTCCGTCCACCGTGAGAAGTTCAAGCCGCTCGGCGGGCCTGACGGCGGCAACGGCGGCCGTGGCGGCGACGTCACCCTGGTCGTCGACCAGTCCGTGACGACGCTTCTCGACTACCACCACTCGCCGCACCGCAAGGCCACCAACGGCCAGCCCGGCGCCGGCGACCACCGCTCCGGCAAGGACGGCCAGGACCTGATCCTGCCCGTGCCCGACGGCACCGTCGTCCTCGACAAGCAGGGCAACGTGCTCGCCGACCTGGTCGGTGAGGGCACCACCTACATCGCGGGCCAGGGCGGCCGCGGCGGCCTCGGCAACGCGGCGCTCGCCTCCGCCCGCCGCAAGGCCCCCGGCTTCGCGCTGCTCGGCGTGCCCGGCGAGACCGCCGACATCGTCCTGGAGCTCAAGACCGTCGCCGACGTGGCCCTGGTGGGCTACCCGAGTGCCGGAAAGTCCTCGCTGATCTCGGTCCTCTCGGCGGCCAAGCCGAAGATCGCGGACTACCCGTTCACGACGCTGGTCCCGAACCTCGGCGTGGTCACGGCCGGCTCGACCGTCTACACCATCGCGGACGTCCCCGGCCTGATCCCCGGCGCCAGCCAGGGCAAGGGCCTGGGCCTGGAGTTCCTGCGGCACGTCGAGCGCTGCTCGGTCCTCGTGCACGTCCTGGACACCGCGACCCTGGAGTCCGACCGCGACCCGGTCTCCGACCTCGACATCATCGAGGAGGAGCTCAAGCAGTACGGCGGGCTCGACGACCGGCCCCGCATCGTCGTCCTCAACAAGATCGACATCCCGGACGGCCAGGACCTCGCGGACATGATCCGCCCCGACCTGGAGGCCCGCGGCTACCAGGTCTTCGAGGTCTCCGCCGTCGCCCGTACGGGTCTGAAGGAGCTGTCCTTCGCGCTCGCCGGGATCGTCGCCGAGGCGCGCGCGGCCAAGCCGAAGGAGGAGGCGACCCGCATCGTCATCCGCCCGAAGGCCGTCGACGACGCGGGCTTCACCGTCGCCTACGACGAGGCGAACGACGTCTACCGGGTGCGTGGCGAGAAGCCGGAGCGCTGGATCCGCCAGACCGACTTCAACAACGACGAGGCCGTCGGCTACCTCGCGGACCGCCTCAACCGCCTCGGCGTCGAGGACGCCCTGATGAAGGCAGGAGCCCGCTCCGGTGACGGCGTGGCCATCGGCCCCGAGGAGAACGCGGTCGTCTTCGACTGGGAGCCGACGATGATGGCCGGCGCGGAGATGCTGGGGCGCCGTGGCGAGGACCATCGCCTTGAGGCGCCTCGGCCCGCCGCCCAGCGCCGCCGTGACCGCGAAGCCGAGCGCGACGAGGCCGACCAGGAGTTCAAGGAGTTCGGGCCCTTCTAGGCGGCGCCCAGTCCTGCACGGGGCGTGGGGGGCTCGGCTGCGTCGGCGCGGGGAACTTGCGCAGTTCCCCGCGCCCCTGGCGGTACTGATGCCGGCCCGCATCTGGCCATTTCGGCCCTTAAGGCGCGAACGGGCCCTGGGGCGGGGCCCCAGGGGGTTGGGGAGCGTAAGGGGCACAGGGAGCTCCCGTAGGATTCGGCGGGTGAGCCAGAGTTCTGCCACCCCCCACGGTCCCACCGGTGTCAGCGTCGTCGTCATCGCCTACAACGACGCCGAGCTGGTGGGTGACGCCGTGCGGTCGGCGCTCGCGCAGGGCGCGGCCGTCGCCGAGGTCGTGGCCGTCGACGACTGCTCCGGCGACAGTACGGCCGCCGTCCTGGACCAGCTGGCCACCACCGAGCCCAGGCTGCGCGTGGTGAGGCGTACAGAGAACAGTGGCGGGTGTGGAACGCCCCGCAATGACGGGATCGCCGTCGCCACCTCCCCGTACGTCATGTTCCTCGACAGCGACGACGTGCTGCCCCCCGGCGCCGTCGCCGCCCTCCTGGCCGCGGCCGAGGAGCACGGCACCGAGGTCACCGTGGGCCGCGCCGTGCGCCGCGAGCTGCCCGGCGGCCGCGACGTCCGCTGGCAGCCCGGCCTCTACAACGAGGCGGCCGTGTACGAGTCGCCCGAGGCCGCGCCCGAGCTGCTCCACGACACGCTCTGCGTCAACAAGCTCTACCGCCGCGACTTCCTGACGAGCCGTCAACTCCGGTTCCCCGACGGCAGGTTCGTGTACGAGGACTTCGTCTTCACGGCCCGCGTGTACGCCGCGGCCCCCCGCATCGCCGTCGTGCCCGAGCTCGTCTACATCTGGCACGTGCGCCGCGCCGCCGCCCAGGTCTCCATCTCGCTCGCCCGCAAGGACGTCGGCAACTGGCAGGCGCGCATCGCCGCCCACACCAAGGCCGTCGAGGCGTTCCGCGCCGCCGACCGCAAGACCCTGGCCGCCGCCTGCCGCACCAAGTTCGTCGACTACGACCTGTGCCTGTACCTGCGCGAGCTGCGCGTGCGTGACGCCGGGTACCAGGCCGACTGGTGGCGGCTGACCCGCGACCACCTCGCCTCCTTCGAGGCCGCCGAAGTGGCCGCGGCCGCCGCCCCGGCCCGCTGGGCGGCCAAGGTGGTGCTCGCCGCCGACGCCCCCCGCGACCTCGACCGGCTCTCCCAGCTCGCCGCCGACCCCGCCCGCCTGATCCCGCCGTACGCCACCGCCGAATCCGGCCCGGTCTGGACGGACGACCTGCACGTACCGCTGGACGGACTCGACGCGCTGCCCGCCGGCCGGCTGCCCGTCTCCGTGGACGCGACCCTGCTCGCCGGCCGGCGCGGCATCCTCAAGCTGCGCGTGCACGAGCTGTACGGGCGGCTCGCCGCGAGCGGCCCCCCGGCCAGCGCCGACATCGAGTTCGTGCCCAGGGACGGCGGGGAGAGCGCCCTGACCGTCACGGCGCCGCTGCGCGCCGCCAGGGGCGGCTGGAGCGGGCAGGCACCCGTACCGCTGGCCAGGCTGGCGGCGGCGGGCGGCCGCGGCACCCAGATCTGGGACCTGAGGGTCCGCCTGAACACCGGCCCCGGCCAGGGCCCGCACACCACGCTGCGGGCCAAGCAGGCCGGGCTGCGGCGCACGGCCGTCCCCGGCAGCCGGTACGGTGTTCTGCTGGTGCAGCCGTACCGGACGTCGAGCGGATCGCTCGCGGTGCGGCTCGCGCCCGGAGTGCAGGGGGCCTTCGGGGTGGTCGGCGGGAAGCTGCGCAGACTGGCCCGGACGGTTCGATCAAGGCGACGATGAGGACGTGGACGCGCAAATGACTTTTCTGATCACCGGTGGCGCCGGATACATCGGTTCCCACGTCGTGCGGGCCATGACGTTGGCGGGGGAGCGCGTGGTCGTCCTCGACGACCTCTCCAGCGGTGACGCGGCCCGCCTGCCGCAGGATGTGCCTCTGGTGGTCGGCTCCGTCCTGGACCGCGAACTCGTGGACCGCACCCTGGCCGAGCACGCGGTGACCGGCGTCGTCCACCTCGCGGGCAAGAAGCAGGTCGGCGAGTCTGTCGAGATCCCGCTGCACTACTACCGGGAGAACGTGTTCGGCCTGACCGTGCTCCTGGAGGCGGTCGCCGAGGCGGGCGTGCGCACCTTCCTGTTCTCCTCCTCCGCCTCCGTGTACGGCATGCCGGACGTCGACCTCGTCACCGAGGACACCCCGTGCCTGCCGATGAGCCCGTACGGCGAGACCAAGCTGGCCGGTGAGTGGTTGGTCCGCGCCGCCGGAAAGGCCCACGGCATCGCAACCGGCTGCCTGCGCTACTTCAACGTGGCCGGCACCGCCACCCCCGAACTCGCCGACACCGGCATCTTCAACCTCGTCCCGATGGTGTTCGAGAAGCTGGAGGACGGGGAGCCGCCGCGCATCTTCGGCGACGACTACGAGACGCCCGACGGCACCTGCGTGCGCGACTACATCCACGTCGAGGACCTCGCCGACGCCCACCTGGCCGCCGCCCGCAAGCTCGCCGAGTCCGCGAAGGCCGGCGAGTACGGCGACCTGACCGTCAACATCGGCCGCGGTGAAGGCGTTTCGGTGCGCGAGATGGTCGACCTGATCAACGACATCAGCGGCCGCGGCATCGCCCCCGAGGTCCACCCGCGGCGCGCGGGCGACCCGGCGCGCGTCGTCGCCTCGGCCGACCGCATCGCCGAGGAACTCGGCTGGAAGGCCCACCACGACGTGCGCTCGATGATCTCCTCGGCGTGGGCGGGCTGGCGCCACCACCGCGACGCCGTCTGAGACCCGGACGGGCAAGGCCCGGACACGTAAAAGGAGGGGCGCCCCGGGAGAAAACCGGGGCGCCCCTCCTTCGTCGTCGCTACGTCACTGCTTGTGGACGCGGTCCACGCCGTAGAACTTCGCGGTGCACTGGGCGACCCAGTCGCGCTTGTAGTTCTTGGTGAAGAACGGCTCGGCGAGCGAACCGATGTACATCGGCTTGTACGCCACGTCCGTCTCGCCCTTGGCGATCTCCGAGCGGATCTTCGCGTTCTGCTTGTCCCAGGCGATGCTGCGGTACACCGTCGAGACGGCGAGCTGCTGCACCGACGGCACCAGGGCCGCCGTCGCCGACAGCGCGAACGCGCCGACCAGGACCGTCGCCACGATCGGCACCATGCGCGGCGCCCTGCGCTCCGCGATGCGGCGCCCGGCCCAGTGGCCGAGCAGCACGCCGTACCCGCACAGCGCGATCACCAGCGGGATCATGAAGTTCATCCAGGTACGCGCGTACGTCCAGCCCGTCGGGCCGTAGCCGCTGCGCAGCGCGTACGCCACGAGCAGCGTGCACAGCGCCATCAGCGGCACCGGAAGCACGGCGATCACGCGCAGCATCGCGACCGGCGGACGCGAGGCGGCCGGCCGCTCGCGGCGCGGCGCCAGCAGGGCCACGGCGAGGCCGAGGAGCAGACCGGCGGCAACGGCACCCAGGTAGATCCACTGGTGCAGGATCGTGTCCCAGATGTGGAAGTAGTCCTTGAACACGTCGCCGACGCTCATCTTCGTCGGCGGCGTCTGCGCCCGGCGCCAGCGGGCGCCCGGCGAGGTGTACAGGAAGGCGAGGCCGATCACGGCCGCCACGCAGTACACGGCGGACCAGGTGAACGGGTACCAGCTCTTGGCGACCTTCAGGCGCGGCAGGCACACCAGCGCGGCCGTGCCGACCAGCACACAGCTGACCACCGTGAACGGCTCGCTCAGCGTGCCGATCGCGAAGCCCACCACGGCCGTGAGGACCAGCGCGGTGTTGCGCAGCGCCTTGCGGCCGGTGCGGAACGCCCAGATGCCGAACAGGAGCGCCCACAGGGCGATGATGAACGGCATCGTGTGCGAGATCGTCGCCGGCGTCCACAGGAGAACCTGGTAGGAGCGGGTGCCCGCGAAGAACAGCAGCGCCTCCAGGACCATCGCGACGGCCACGAGCAGCAGCAGCGGGGCCCGGGTGCCGAACGCCCGCAGGATCTCCCGGCCGAGCAGCACCAGGCCGACGCCCATGGTGACCACCAGGATCACCGGAAGGATCTTGATGCCGGCCAGGCCGTCCGAGTAGATGATCCCGCTCAGGAAGGCGTTGGTGACCCGCCCGTTCTGGGTGTTGTAGAAGTCGGAGGTGATGCCGAAGACGCCCATGTCCCGGGACTTCCAGGCGGCACACCAGTCGTCGGATGTGGGCCGCACGTACAGGCCCAGGAACGAGCCGACGGCCAGGAGTATGCCGGTGGCGGCGGTGAGGATCCCCGCGGTCCACAGCAGGGCTCTGCGCGCCCCCGACCGCTCGGGGCGGTCCGCGGCGGCACTCTGCGCATCGGCTGCGCTGTCGTCGGCGGCCACAGTGGTCGATGAGTTCATGATTCCAGGGGGTCTCGGGGGCGGTCAGCGCTGGAGCAGGTCGAACAGAGCCTCCCAGCGCCGGACGATCTCCTCGGTCCGGTAGCGCTGGATGTTCTCGCGGGCCGCCTCGCCGAGACGGTCGCGCAGCTCCTGGTCGGCCAGGAGGCTGCTCAGACGGCGTGCGAAGACGTGCGTGTTGCCGGGGGGCGCGAGCAGACCGTCCTCGCCGTCCCGGATGATCTCGTGGATGCCGGGGGCGACGTCGAAGGCGACGCACGGCACGGCGGTCGCCATCGACTCCATCAGCGACAGCGGGAAGCCCTCGCCGCGCGAGGCGAGCGTGAAGACCGAGCCGTCGCGCAGCGCGCCCGCCGGGTCGTCGGTGCGGCCCATCCACTCCACCGAACCGTCCAGGCCCAGCTCGGTGCACTGGCGGCGCAGAGCCTCCTCGTCGGAGCCCGAGCCGTAGATCCGCAGCGTCCAATCAGGGTGCACCGGAGCCACCTCGGACCAGGCGTCCAGGAGCAGGTCGGTGCCCTTCTCCTCGTGCAGCCGGCCGATGCTGACCACGTGCTTCTCGGTGCGCGGCGAGGGCACCTCGGGGAAGAACGGCAGCGGGTTGGGCATGAAGCCCACGTTGTCCAGGCGCTGCAGCGCCCACAGGTCGGCGTCCTCGCGGGTCAGCGCGAGCATCCGGTCGACGTCCTTGTAGAACCGCTTGACCCGGCCGAAGCGCGAGGACTTGCGGCAGGTCTCGTACGACTCGTGGGTCATGCCGATGACCGTCACGTTCGAGGTGTCGGCGAGCGCCACCCACTCCATCGCCCACACCTGGGTGACGATGACGATCGCGCCGGGCCTGGCCTGGCGGAACAGCCGGGTCATCTTCGCGGCCTGCGCGTGCATGCCGGCCGCGCGGGCGGCCCGGCGGCGGTGCTCGACGACGTTCAGCTTGCCCTTGATGCCGCGCGCGCTGCCCACCGACGGCGGATGCACGTCGTACAGCGTCGTCGTCGCGTACGGCAGGTCGTCGTCCAGCTCGTGCGGGACCGACGGCGGGGTGATGCCGACGACGTGGACCTTGTTGCCGCGCTCCACGAAAAGGCGGGCCATCTGGTGCGACCAGGTGGTCACGCCGCCCAGCTCGTTGACGGCGTTCGAGACGAGGAAGATGTCACGGCCGCCGTCCGTGGCGGTCACTTCAGTCACTTACCGCTCCCGGGAGTGAAGAACTTGGCAACGATCTGCTGGGCCGCGGTGCCCTTGTCGTACTCGCCGAACTCGGTGGCGAACCGCTCGCGGGCCGCCGCGTAGTCGGCGTCCGCCGCCTTGAGGCCGTCCACCGTCGCGAACAGCTCGCTCTCGGTGGCGACGACCGGCCCGGGCGCCTTGTCGCGCAGATCGAAGTAGGTGCCGCGGGTCTCGTCCGCGTACTCCTCGTAGTCGTACGCGAAGAAGATCATGGGACGGTCGAGCAGAGCATAGTCGAACATCAGGGACGAATAGTCGGTGATCAGACCGTCGGCCAGGGCGAGGAGCGGCGTGATGTCGTGGCCCTGCGAGACGTCGATGACCTTGCCGCGCACCGACGGCGGAAGGACCACCTGGTTGAGATAGTGCGAGCGGATCAGAAGGGTGTAGCGGTCGCCGAAGCGGTCCGCGAACTCCTCGACGTCAAAGGGCAGTTCGAACTTCTTGACCGCGCCGGACTCGGAGGCGCGGAACGTCGGCGCGTAGAGCAGCACCTTCTTGTCCGCGTCGATGCCGAGCTGCTCGGCGATCGGGCCGCGGACCCGCTCCCCGCTCTCCGCCTCCTGCTCGCGCGCCGCGACGAGCGCGTCGTTGCGCGGGTAGCCGGTGCGCAGCAGCACCTCGTCGCGCAGCCGGAAGCCGCTGGCCAGGGTGCGCACATCGTGCTCGGAGCGGATCAGGAAGTGGTCGAAGCGGTCCAGGACCTTCTGGTGGGTGGCCTGTCCTGCCCGGTTGAGCAGCTTCATCTGCGGCACGTCGAAGCCCATCCGCTTGAGCGCGCTGCCGTGCCAGGTCTGGATGTACGTCGTGCCGGGCCGCTTGGCCAGCTTCATCGGGAAGCCCTGGTTGTCGATCCAGAACTCGGCCTGCGCCAGCGCCCGCAGATACGGGTAGCTCCACCGCTTGACCAGCGTGGCGTCCTTCGGGAAGCCGGTCGGCTTGGCGCCGTCGTAGGACCACACCGCGTCGAACTGCACGCCCTGACGGCGCATCTCGTCGTAGATCGCCTTCGGGCTGTCGCTGAACTGCTTGCCCATGTGGCTCTCGAACACCACCAGACCCTTGCGGATGGGCAGCTTGGAGAACGCCTCGTGGTACACGCGGATCTTGGTGTCGCCCGAGTTGAGGTCCTTCTTGGCCTTCTTGGCCTTGCGCAGACCCTTCTTGGCCAGCGAGGCGGCCTTGCTCTGCAGGGCCTCGCCGATCAGCTCCTGGGTGCGGACGGTGGCCTGGCCCTCCGCGGTCAGCAGGTACGACAGGTTGCCCTTCGCGGAGATCTCCGGCACCAGACGGTCGGCGACCAGACGGCTCAGACGCGGCCGGATGCGCAGCGGGCGCGCCGACTCCAGCTCGATACGGCCCGCGCCCAGGCGGGTCGGCACCTTCTCGCCGTCGACGTCCAGGTTGACCCACACGTCCCAGACCACGTCGATGATGCCGAGCGGCCGCAGCTTGCGGGCCAGATCGGCCTCGGCCGTCCAGTCCAGCGTCCGGCCCGCGTGCTTCAGCGAGGACAGCGGGAACTTGAAGGACTGCAGGCTGGTGCGGCGGGCCCGGAACTCCAGGGTGCCGCTCAGCTTCGCCCCGGACCGGATCCGGCCCAGCGGATTGACGACCGACCCGCCGAGCCGCACCTTGCCGCGCCCGTCGTCGGCGTACGAGGTCAGGCGGTTGCCCAGCGCGAGCTGGGTCAGCGGGCGGGTGTGGTAGCCGAGCCCCGTCACATCCAGGAATTTGGCGCCGTCGGCGGTGTCGAGGTGCTCGCCGCACCAGTAGATCCGGCCGTCCCGCTCGATCAGCGGCGACGTCACCGTGTTGCGGCGGATCAGCGCGTCCACGGCCGGCAGCAGATTGTCCCAGTCGCCCTGCTGGAGCAGATAGGAGCAGATCGCCTGGATCGGCAGGACGCTGTCGTACGCCTCGGGGGAGAGGTCCGCCAGGTACTCGCGCGACAGCTCGGCGAACTCCGCCCGGTACTCCTCGTCACGGTGCGGCAGGTCACGCAGGTGCAGGACCAGGTCGTGCTTGAGGAACTTGACGTCCTTGGCGAGCCGCAGCCCGTGCAGGTCGTTGTGCTCCAGGAGCGCCTCGATCCGGCGGTGGATCTCCAGCCGGTGCTCGTAGTTGGTCATCTCGTGGCGCCGGTTGGTGACCGACTTCACGGCCGCCTTCTCGTGCACGTTCCAGAAATAGACCTGGTTGGGGATGAGGGTGATGCGGTTCGCGGCGAGGTAGGCCTCGGCGATGAACATCAGGTCCTCGTAGAACATGCCCTTGGGGAAGCGCAGGTCGTTGTCGAGGAGGAACTCGCGGCGGTAGCACTTGTTCGTGGACAGGGTGTCCCACACGAACAGGTCCGGGAGCTCGGTGATCGACTCCAGGGTGCGCGTGGTCCGGTACAGCCACGGGTACCACTCGGTGCGCTTCGTGGTGCGGGTGCCCTGCGTGAGGCGTACACAGAGGCCGGAGACGATGTCTGCCCGCGTGTTCTCCGCGGCCTCCAGAAGGTTCCGGCAGGCGTTGTGCTCCAGCACGTCGTCGCTGTCCAGGAACATGATGTAGCGGCCCGTGGCATGGCCGATGCCCACGTTGCGCGGCTCGCCGCCCGCGCCGCTGTTCTCGGGCAGCTGGAAAGCGCGGATGCGGCCCGGGTGAGAAGCCTCCAGTGCCCGGGCGACCTCGAAGGAAGTGTCGGTGCTGCAGTCGTCGACGATCAGGACCTCGACGCTGTTCAACGTCTGGTCCAAGACCGATTGGACAGCCGTCGGCAGGCGATCTGCGTCGTTGTAGACGATGACGATCACGGAGACGTCAGGCACTGGCACCTCAATCCACTTGTTCTACTCGCAGGCGCTTCAACGCTACCTGGTATTCGTACCGTGCTTCGCAGCGCCCGGTCCCGCCCGGCCGCCCGGCAAAAGGGACATCGTCAGGCCCGCCGTGGTTTGTCACCCGAATGTGTGGCGCGAAGGCAACCCTCGCGAGCCCACACCCCTCTATAGGGAGAAGCGGTGGAGAACCGAGCCGAACCCACCAGGGAGCCACGGTGCTGAAGACCTCGCCCCGCCCGGCGCCCGCCCCCCTCAGCCCCGGACCGGCACGACGACCCCGCGCCCGGTGGGCCGCGCCCGCGGCCTCCTCGCTCGCCGCGATGAGCGCGTACTGCCTGGCCACAGCCGTGCGGGGCACCTATCCGTTCGGCGGGCGCTCCCGGGACGTCAACGACCTCGGCAACCAGTTCGTGCCCTTCCACGCCCACCTGTGGGACCTCGTACACGGGCAGGGCGGCGGCGACCTCGTCTTCAACTGGAACAGCGGCTACGGCGTCCCCTTCCTCGCCGACTTCCTCACCTATCTGATGAACCCGTTCTCCTGGCTCGTCGCGCTCTTCCCCCGCGACGCCCTGGACCTCGGTGTATTCCTGGTCACTCTGCTCAGCATCGGCCTCGGCACCGCCCTGATGACCGTGTTCCTCGGCACCCTGCGGCCCGGCCCGCCCTGGCCGCGGGCGATCCTCGCGGTCGGCTACGGCGTGAGCGGCTGGGTCACCTACGACGGCTGGTCCGACCCCATGTGGATGTGGGGCCTCGTCTCGTTCCCCCTCATCGGCATCGCCGCCGACTGGGCACTGCACCGGCGCCGCTGGACCGCCGGCACCCTCCTGGTCACCGCCTGCTGGGCCGGGAACTTCTACACCGCCGCCATGGCCACCCTCGGCATGGGCCTGATCCTCGCGGTGCGCCTCCTCCTCGATACCCGGCCGGTACGCGAACGAGGCCGGGCCGTAATCCGCGCCGCCACCATGACCGCCACCGGCATCCTGCTCGCCGCCCCCGTCATCACCGTCCCCTACCTGGCCAGCCGCGCCGCCCAGCCCGCCCCCGACGAAACCTGGGACGGCCCGCCCGAAGCCCGCGACTACCTCGCCCACCTGCTGCCCGGCGGCTACTTCACCAGCACGCCCCGCATCTGCGTCGGCGTCCTCGCCCTGCTCCTCGTCCTCACCTTCCCCTTCATGACCCGAGTGGCCCGCCGCGAGCGCGCCGCCTGGTGCACCCTCGCCGTGCTCGTCGCGCTCTCCTACCTCTGGCGGCCGACCATCCTGCTCTGGCACGGCCTGGCCATACCCAACGGCAGCCCCTACCGCGCCGCCCTCGCCCTCACCACGATCCTGGTCGCCATCGCCTGGCTCGCCCTGTCCCACGGGCCAAGACCCCGCGAGCTGCTGCTCGGCACCGCGCTCCTGGCAGTGCTGCTCGCCGCCGCGAGCACCAGCCCGTACATGTCATCCGGCACCTGGATCCTCACCCTGGCCGGCCTCACCGCCTCGGGCGGGCTGCTCCACCTGCTGCACCGCCGAGGGCCACGCACGCCCCTCCTGTGCGCGCTGGCCGCGGCCGTGTTCCTCGGCACCGCGGGCGCCGCCTACTCCACCAGCGAGATCCGCGACCGGCAGCCCTTCTGGCGCCCCAAGACCACCCTGGACGCCGACTCCCTCGCCGCCCGCGCCGCCGTACGCGCCCACGACACCTGGCCGCACGGGCGCAGCGACCCCGGACGGCACGAGTTCGCCGACAACGACCCGCTGCTCCTGGGCGGCCAGGGCGGCTCGTACTACAGCAGCTACGTGCCCGCCCGGACCGCGGCCACCCTGCACGACCTCGGCGCGGGCTGGGAGATCGGCGGCCGCCACCTGCTCGCCCTCGACGACCCGGTCGGCCGCGCCATCATGGGCATCGGCAGCCACCTGGAGAGCGCGGCCGACGCCCCGCACGGATTCGTCCAGTCCACCGAGCCCGCCCCGCCCGTCGTCACCCTGCGCCCGCCCGGCACACCGCTGGACTCGGCGACCCCCGACGCCTCGCTCTTCGCCCGCCGCAACCGGGTCATCGGCGCACCCCTCTACACCGTCCCGACCCTGGGGCCCGTCCGGCGGATCCCGTCCGGGACGCCGAAAGGCCAAGGCGCCTCGCGGGCGACCAGACCCGCCGGACAGACCCCGAGCGCCTCGGCCGGTGACCTGCACCTGCCCGCCGGGACGACCACGTTCACCGCACGCTGCACGCCCGGCGCCACGGCCCAGCTGTACGCCCCCTGGTACTCCGGCACCGTCCGCGCACTCGGAGTCACCCTCAACCCCGACCCGCTGCGGCCCATGGCCAACCCGGGCCTGCTGACGCTGGCCACCGTCCCGGCCACCGGCGAGTTCACCGTCACGTTCGACTCCGCCAAGGCCCAGGACATCCCCCGCACGCCCCTGGGCTGCTTCGACCGTGGGACACTCGACAAGGTGGTCGACGCCCTGCAGGCCACCGGCCCCACCCGGGTCACGGCCGGCGGCCACTCGATCCAGGCCGCCTTCCGCCCGGGCACCACCGGCACGGCCGTCATCGCGGTCCCCGCGACCGACGGCTGGCGGTGCCGGGTGGACGGCGGGGCGGCGCGAACCCCCGGTACGCTCGGCGGACTGATCGCCGTCGAGCTGGCCGGGAGCAGCTCCCGCGTGGCCTGCTCGTACCATACTCCCGGGCTGAAGTCCGGACTGGTGGTGAGCGGTCTGGCACTCGCCACCCTGCTCGCTGTCGCCATCGGTGGGGCGCTCCGCACCCGCACCTGCCGCTCCTCTACTGGAAAGCACTGATGATGAAGCTGTCGGTCGTCGTCCCCTGTTACAACGAAGAAGCGGTCATCGACCAATTCGACGCCAAGACCCGCAGCGTGCTCGACACCCTCGCGATCGAGTACGAGATCTGTTACGTGGACGACGGCAGCCGCGACAAGACGCTCGTGCACCTGCGGGCGCTCGCCGAGAAGTACCCGGACGCCACCCGCTACGTCTCCTTCAGCCGCAACTTCGGCAAGGAGGCCGGCATGCTCGCCGGGCTCCGCGAAGCCACCGGCGACGCCGTGGTCATCATGGACGCCGACCTCCAGCACCCGCCGGAGCTCATCGAGCGGATGCTCGACCTCTACCAGCTGGGCCACGACCAGATCATCGCCCGCCGCACCCGCGAAGGCGACAAGAAGGTCCGCTCCGCCCTGAGCCGCCTCTACTACCGCGCGGTCAACAAGTGGGTCGACGTCGAACTCACCGACGGCGTCGGCGACTTCCGCATGCTGTCGCGGCCCGCCGTCGACGCGCTGCTCTCCCTCGGCGAGTACAACCGCTTCTCCAAGGGCCTGTTCTCCTGGATCGGCTTCGACACCGTCACGTTCGACTACCAGAACGCGCAGCGCGAAGCCGGCGAGACCAAGTGGAAGTTCGGCTCGCTCCTCAACTACGGCATGGACGGCCTGATCTCCTTCAACAACCGTCCGCTGCGCCTCGCGATCTGGCTCGGCGTGATCCTCGCCGGCATCGGCGCGGCCTACGCCCTGTGGATCACCGTCGCCGCCATCGCGTACGGCGTCAGCACCCCCGGCTACGTCACCCTCGTCGCGATCATCGTCGGCCTCGGCGGCGTGCAGATGGTGATGCTGGGCCTCATCGGCGAGTACATCGGCCGCATCTACTACGAGACCAAGCGCCGCCCGCACTTCCTGGTCAAGGAGTCGCACGGCTTCCCGGGCAAGCCCGAGGGCGTCGAGCGGCGCGAGCTCTACCGCAACGGCCAGCAGCACAAGGCGGTCTGATGCCCAGTCAGCTCGGTCAGGTGATCCGCTTCGGCTTCGTCGGCGGCGTCAACACCTGCACCTTCTACGCCTTCTACTGGCCGCTGCTGCACCTCGCGCACCTGCCGTACTTCGTGGCGTACACCATCGCCTTCCTGCTCAGCATGGTCGGCTCGTTCTTCCTGAACACCTACTTCACCTACCGCACCAAGCCGACCTGGAAGAAGTTCCTGCTCTTCCCGCTCACCAACGTCACCAACTTCGTGGTGCAGAGCGCCGGCCTGTTCGCCCTGGTGCACTGGGTCGGCATGAACAAGACGATCGCCCCGCTGGTCGCCGCCGTGGTGGCGATCCCGTTCACGTACGTGCTGTCCCGCAAGATCCTCGTGTCGGGACACAAGGAGGCCGAGCCGGCAGCGGTCGCACCGAAGATCCCGGTGAAGTAGCGGCGCCGCGAACACAACGGAGGGGGCGGACACCACAAGGTGTCCGCCCCCTCCGTCATGTCCTAGGCGCGGCTGCCCGCGCTCTCCTTCACCGCCGGCGCCCACTCGCCGAACCGGGCACCCGGCCTGGTCTGGCGGGAAGCGTACAGATGGCCGTCCGTGCCGACCACCGCGACCACGGCCCGGCCCGAAGAGTCCTGCGCCGCGCCCGGTATGCCCACGAACTGCACACCCGGGCCCTCCCACGCCGACTCGTCCGACGACGGGACCACACGGCCCCCGTCGTCCCGGGCCGCCAGCACCAGCGTGCCGCCGTTCCCGCCGAGCCGGTACGCGGCGACCCGCCCGTAACCGCCCACCGGAGTACGCCGCACCACCGTCCACGCCGCCCCAGGACCGCCGGGCGAGGCGACGGCCACCTGCGCGGTGCCCGCCTGCCGGTAGACGGCCGAGGCACCGCCCTTGCCGTCCCCGACCAGACTCACCGCGCTGCCCGCCGGCGTCAGCCCCGTCGGCGGCGCCAGCTTCGGCAGCTCACCCGGCGCCGGGGACACCCAGTGCAGCACCGTCTTGGCGACCGGCGCCGCCACATGGAGCCGGCCCGACGGGTCGACCAGCGCGTCGATCCCCTCCACCACCAGCGGATGCGGAGGCTGCTTGCCCGGCGGGTGGTCCAGAAGCCGCCAGGGCCCCCAGTCCTTGCCGCCCCGGCCACTGCGCAGCGCCACATCCCCCGCCCAGTTCCGCGCAAGAACGTGCACGGTGCCGTCAGGGGCGAGCGCCGTCGCCGGATAGCCCGTCTCCAACGACTTGTCGGGATCCGCGTCCGGCGTGCCCAGCGAACTCCACGCGCCGAACCTGGGCGCCCCGTCGGCGCCGACCCCGCTCTGCCGGACGCACACCAGCTCCTTGTGATGCTTGGCGCCCTTGAACGGCAGGACCGTACGCGTCGCGAACAACTGAAGCGTCCCGTCGGCGTGCCGCACCACCTCCACCTGCGGGTCCAGCGACGAACCCGCACTGCCCACCACGTCGAACGGCCCCGCCCACGGCCCCTTGCCCGCCTCCCGCTCCACCCAGCACCGCACCGCGCCGCTCAGCACCGCGAACGCCGCGAGCCGCCCGTCCTTGAGCGGCGCCAGCCAGCGCGAAGTGCCCGGCGTGCGCGTACGAGTACCGCGCGCCCAGCCGGCCCCGCCCGCCTTCAGACCGTTCGGACCCACCTTGAGGTCACCGCAGCCCGACGGATCACCACAGTCCCGGTGATCGACCCAGCCGTACGCGTTCAGAAGCTGGGCGGTGCGCCGGGTGGTCGCCGCGTCCAAAGACGGCGGCGTGTAGTTCGTCGGATAGCCGAAGTAATTGGTCACCGACGCGGCACGGCCCTTGCCCGCACCCCAATAGCGCTCCATAGCCGCCTGCATGAAACGGGCCGAAGCGGTGTGGTCCTGGTGATCCAGATAGCTCAGCCCGCGCAGTATCGTCGGCGCGCTCATCATCGCCACCGTCTCGCGCGGGGCATGCAGCGGAGTGGGGTCCAAGGTCCGGATCACCGTCGGATTCACCCGCGCGATCGTCGCCGCCAGCGCGTCCGTGAGCTGGTCACGCGTGTAGGCGCGGGGCATCCGCACCGAGCTGCCCGTGCCCGGCAGCGTCGGCAACTGCTCGATGGCGCCCAGCCACAGACCCCGCATGCTCACCGGACGCGGCACGCTCACATAACGCGCCTCGCACAGACCCATATAGATCAACTGGACGTGCGGAGCGGCCTGCAGATAGTGCAGCTCCGAGCGGAACCCGGGCAGCAGCTCCACCGGCTCCACCGACCACGGACTGTTGTCGTCACCCGTCGCCATCAGCGCGTGAGCGGCACGCAGACCGTTTATGCGGGCTCGCGCGAACCCGGGCCGGTCCGTGGGCAGCGACTTGAACTGGGGGCTCTTGGGCGCCGCGTTGCGGCCGTCCGACTCGCCACTCGTCATGCAGACCGTCACCGACAGCGCACCGCTGCGGATCGACTGCTCCAGATCCGGATTCATGAAGTAGATGCCGTCATCGGCATGCGCGATCACGTGCAGATACGACTGCTCGGACGCGGCCGAGGCGGGCTTCCCGGTCGTCGTCCCCGCCGACGGGCCCTGCGTGCCCGAACCGCCCTGCGGCGCCAGCCACTGCCATCCTCCGTAGGCAAGAGGCGCCGCCACAAGCCCGCCACCGGCGACTTGCAACAGACGTCTACGAGACGGCGACGACGGCATCCGACACGCTCCTAGTTGCATCCAGGTGAGCCGCGTCCCGCCCTGCACCCACCATGGAGTTGTTCGACTGGTCATCAGAAGGGAGGGCGAAGCGGCCGCGGAGGTTTCACTTCAGACGCTAAATTTGCCCGGCTGGTACGAAACAGCAAGGTACGGACGTGAAACAGCAAGGTACGGACGTGTGGGCTTCAGCACCCCATCGGGCCATGACTTCCCCAGTTTTCCTACTTTGTCGAACTTAAAGCTTCTCTGTGCGGTCACGGTGAGGCTGTCCGCCGATTGGAACTTCCAAGCACCGAGCACCCGTCCTGACATAGATTTCACCGTGTGACAGTGGCAAGGCAGCAGGTGGCACAGGCCCGCAGAATCGTAGTCAAGATCGGATCCTCCTCACTCACCACCGCCTCCGGCGGCCTCGACGCGGACCGCGTCGACGCCCTGGTCGACGTGCTCGCCAAGGCGCGCAGCGGCGGCGAGAAGGAGATCGTCCTCGTCTCCTCCGGCGCCATCGCCGCCGGCCTCGCCCCACTCGGCCTACGCCGCCGCCCCAAGGACCTCGCCCGACAACAGGCCGCCGCCAGCGTCGGCCAAGGCCTCCTCGTCGCCCGCTACACCGCCTCCTTCGCCCGCTACGGCGTACGCGTCGGACAAGTCCTGCTCACCACCGACGACACCAGCCGCCGCGCCCACTACCGCAACGCCTACCGCACCCTCGACCAGCTCCTGGCCATGGGCGCGCTCCCCGTCGTCAACGAGAACGACACCGTCGCCACCGACGAGATCCGCTTCGGCGACAACGACCGCCTCGCCGCGCTCGTCGCCCACCTCGTCCGCGCCGACCTGCTCGTCCTGCTCTCCGACGTCGACGGCCTCTACGACGGCGACCCTTCGAAACCCGGCACCTCGCGCATAGACGAAGTCCACAGCCAGGCCGACATCGCACACGTCCAGATCGGCAGCGCGGGCAAGGCCGGCGTCGGCACCGGCGGCATGGTCACCAAGGTCGAAGCCGCCCGCATCGCCGCCGCCGCCGGCATCCCCGTCGTCCTCACCTCCGCCAGCCAGGCCGCCGACGCCCTCGCCGGACGCGCCACCGGCACCCACTTCCACCGCACCGGACGCCGCTCCGCCGACCGCCTCCTGTGGCTCGCCCACGCCTCCACCCCGCAAGGCGCCCTCGTCCTCGACGACGGAGCCGTACACGCCATCGTCGAAGGCCACAAATCCCTCCTCCCCGCCGGAATCGCCGCCGTCGAGGGCGAGTTCGCCGCCGGCGACCCCGTCGAACTGCGCGACACCCAAGGCCGGCCCATCGCCCGCGGTCTCGTCAACTTCGACGCCAAGGAAATCCCCCAACTCCTCGGCCGCTCCACCCACGACCTCGCCAAGGAACTCGGCCCCGGCTACGAGCGCGAAGTCGTACACAGGGACGATCTGGTCGTCCTGCACCCCTGATAACGGCCGAAAGTCCAGCCATAAGACAGACACCTTCAGGAAAACCGCCCCGCGCCCGGCCTCGGGCTGGTCAACTTTGAAGCGGGGGTACGCGCGGACCGGCAACCCGCGCAGTACCGCACCGCATCGCACACAGCAGCACAGGAGGCCGCCGGTGAGACGAGCGCGCCCGGGGGCGGCGCCCCGAGGGACGACGGCTGAGCGGACCCTGACCAGTGTGGGGACGGGGGCCGACGTCGAACGGAGAGAAGTACCCGAACAGCCCGGGGACACCCCCAGGCTGTGGCACATCACGCTCAGCGTCTCGGGAGCCGAGGCCCCGCTGAAAGAGGTCCGCCGAGGCCTCGAACAGCTCGCCCACGACCACCCCTTCCTGCTGACCAGCCGCTACGCCAACGACCACGCCGAGATCCGCTACTGGGAAGAGGCCCGCGACCTGCACGACGCGGCCGCCGTCGCCCTGCGCCTGTGGGGCGAACACCGCTCCACGGCCAAACTGCCGCCCTGGGAGATCGTCGGCCTCGAAGTCATCGACCGCGGCACCTACCACCAGCGACTCGCCGAGGGATACGGGCCGCCACCAGCCGCACCCGTGGGCGTCCACCCTTTCTGACCCCGCTCCCCGGCACCGTCTCGGGGAGTGGAATACGGTCAGAACGACCTCCCGGCGCCCATTAGTCTGCGGACATGGCCTCGCTCACCTCGCCCTCGCCCTCGTCCCCGGACTCCCCGGACGACGCCATGCCCCCGGTCACCCAGACCGCCCACCGGGCGCGCACCGCCGCCGCCGAGATCGCGCCACTTCCGCGCGCGGCCAAGGACACCGCGCTGCTCGCCATCGCGGACGCGCTCGAAGCACGGACCGGCGAAATCGTCGAAGCCAACGCGCTCGACGTGACCAAGGCCCGCGAGGCCGGAACCAGCGAAACCGTCATCGACCGCCTCACCCTCACCCCCGAGCGGATCCGCGCCATCGCATCCGACGTACGCGCCGTGGCCGCCCTGCCCGACCCGGTCGGCGAAGTCGTGCGCGGCTCCACCCTGCCCAACGGCATCGATCTGCGTCAGATCCGCGTCCCGCTCGGCGTCGTCGGCATCATCTACGAAGCCCGCCCCAACGTCACCGTCGACGCCGCCGCCCTCTGCCTCAAGTCCGGCAACGCGGTCCTGTTGCGCGGCTCGTCCTCCGCGTACGTCTCCAACACCGCCCTTGTGAGCGTCCTGCGCGACGCCATCGAAGAAGCCGGCCTGCCCGCCGACGCCGTCCAGCTCGTACCCGGCCAATCCCACGACTCCGTACGGGAGCTGATGCGCGCCCGAGGCCTGGTGGACGTCCTCATCCCGCGCGGCGGCGCCTCCCTCATCCGCACCGTCGTCGAGGAATCCACCGTCCCCGTCATCGAAACCGGCACCGGCAACTGCCACGTGTACATCGACGCCCAGGCCGACCTCGACATGGCCGTCGACATCCTGATCAACTCCAAGGCGCAGCGCCCCTCGGTGTGCAACTCCGCCGAGACCCTCCTCGTCCACCAGGACATCGCGGACGCCTTCCTGCCGCGCGCCCTGGACGCGCTGGCCGACGCCGGAGTCACCGTCCACGCCGACGAGCGGGTACGGGCCCACGCCGACGCCTCCAAGGCCACGGTCGTCGCGGCCACCGAGGAGGACTGGGAGACCGAGTACCTCTCGTACGACATCGCGGCCGCCGTCGTCGACTCCCTGGACGACGCCGTCGCCCACATCCGACGGTGGACCTCCGGACACACCGAGGCCATCGTCACCACCTCCCAGGCCGCGGCCCGCCGCTTCACCCAGCTCGTCGACTCCACGACCGTCGCCGTCAACGCCTCCACCCGGTTCACCGACGGCGGCCAGTTCGGCTTCGGCGCGGAGATCGGCATCTCCACCCAGAAACTGCACGCCCGCGGCCCCATGGGACTGCCCGAACTGACCTCGACGAAGTACATCGTGACCGGCGATGGTCACACCCGGTAAGCGACGGTCGCAGCAGGTAATTGACGGTCGCAGCGGGTAAGTGGCGTAACTCCCCTTCCGGGAGGCGGAGTTCGGCCACTCCCTGCCCAAAACGGCCGCCCGGGGCTACCCTGAACGCGTGCCGGACGACGTAGGGGGCGGGCCGTTTCCGGACGGCCGGGAGCCCGACGACGACCGCGGGGGCGCGGACGATGACTTCGCCTCCGTGGTGTTCGACGAGGACTTCGTACGCGCCGCCCAGATCCACGAACCCAGTGCGGTCGAGCGACTGCTCGCCGCCGCCCAGGCCCGCGCCGAGGCGGAAGCCGCCCGCGCCCGCGCGGGCGCCGGAGCCCCCGACGACGAGCCCTACGACGACGGCTACGACCCCTACCGCCCCGGCCGCGACCCGGACGACCTCGGCGGCCCCGGCCTGTCCGGCGGCGCCGAAGCCGGACCGTACGGCCGCCACGGCGGGGTCCTGCGCCCCTACCGGGGCCGAGCCCGCTGGCACCGCCCCATCGCCTGGGTCCTCGCCGTCGTGATGGGCATCGGCATGGTCGCCCTGGCCTTCTCAGCCGTCTACCGAGGCGCCACCTCCGACCACGAGGACAAGGCCCCACCCCCCGCCACGAGCAACGTCGACAATCCGACGAACGCGGCCGGCCCCGCCGTAGGGGCAGTCCCCGGCGCCGCCGCGGCCTCCTCCAACGCTGGAGGACTGGGGCGGGACGTGGGCGCGGCACCGGACACCAACGGCCAACCCGCCCCCGCGGTCTCCGCCTCGGCTCCTGCCTCGGTCTCCGCCCCGGTTTCGGCTTCCGCGGACTTCGACGCGCCGGCGGTTTCGGCTGCGCCTTGGGTGCCTTAGGGGGAGTGGTTTCCGCGCGGGGGAGGGGGCCCCTCCCCCTCCCCCCGCCCACCCTCCCCTTCCCCCGCCCCACCCCCTGAGCAGCCCCTGAACGCTCGCGTACGAACTCGTCAGAAGTTGTCGTGTACCAGCGCGTTTACCTTTCCCTCACCAGACCTACCCTGAAGGTATGGCAGGGCGTGGAGAGCCACCCGAGGGGACACCGGAGGGCCTCCCCGGCGGTGGTGACGACGAGTACCGGTCCGTCGTCTTCGACGAATCGTTCGTGCGTGCTGCCCGCCTTCAGGAGTTCTCCGCCCAGGAGCGCATGCGCGAACACGCGCGGGCCGTACGGTCCCGTCCGAGCTGGTCCCTCAGGGCTTCCTCCAAACCGGCCATCGCCTTGGTGCTGCTGCTCCTCATCGCCTTCAGTACCGCCATCTACATGGGCATCCGGCACCCGTACCAGCCGCCTTCCACCAGTCGGCCCGAGCCGCTGCGGATGACCGTGATCCCGCTCGCCCCGCAGGGCCCGGTGCCGGGCGGTGACGCGGAGCAGCTCTTCGCGCGCAGCCCGGCCGCCCGGTTCCGGATCGGCGGCTCCGGCATCAATCTGCCCTCGGCCACCAAGACCGAGCACTTCTCCGAGGGGCAGGTGATGAACGCCCTGTCCATCGCCAAGGACTACCTGATCAAGTCGTCCCTGGATCCCGATGTCCTGGCCGGCGGCCCGGTCCGTCAGATCCGGGTGCTGCTCGATCCCGATCTGATGGCCCAGTTCGACCAGAGCGTGGCCGCCCCGGTGGACGACGGCCGGCACTCCGCCACCGGCTGGCTGGTGCGCTTCGATCCGGCCAAGGTGGTCCTCGCCGATCCCCAGATCCGGGTCCAGGGCTCGATGAGCTACTCGGAGTCGGGTCCGAACGCCCTCGACGTGGCCACCGACTATGTCTTCGTGTACGCCCTGCACCCGGCCGGGAACGACCCGCACACCAATGACGCCTCCCTGTTCACCGTCCGCCGCGAGCTGCACTTCCGGCTCGACCGCGAGGACCTGCGGCTGAACCGTACGGAGCTGCAGGCCAGCACCGTCGAGGCCGGTCCGCAGGCCTGCTCGGCCGATGTCGCGGCCCAGTTGAGGCCGCTCCTCGCGGGGGAGCGGGCCAGCGCGCAGGGCCCGGCAGGCACCGACCCGTACGCGACCGGCCCCGCGCCCGAGGCCCTCTGCGGCACCCTGGCCGCCGGCACCCAGCCGTCCCCCGCGGCCGGCTGATCCGGCTCAGCGTTCTTCCGCGGCCGCTCTTCCTCAGCCCTCCCCCTTGCCGTTCTGCTCGGGCTTGCCGTCGGTCGGCTCCGCGTCCGGTCCGGCCGCCTTGTCCGAGGGGCGCGGGCCCGTGCCCGTGAACTTGTCGCGCAGCTTGCCGCCCAGGTCCGCCGTGCCGCCCGCGATGTCGCCGACCAGCTTCATCAGCGGGTCCTTGCTGCTCTTGACCGCGTCGGCGTACGAGGCCGCGGATTCCCGGAAGGAGTCGGTCACCGAGGTGTCCTTGTCCTCGTCGCGGCGCGGGTAGTGACCGTCCATGATCCGCTGGTAGTCGCGGGTCTCCGACCACTTCTTCAGCTCGGCCGCGCGCACCGTGGTGAACGGGTGCGAGCGGGGCAGCACGTTGAGGATCTTCAGCACGGAGTCACGCAGGTCGCCCCCGGCCTCGTACTCCTCGGCCTGCTCCAGGAACGCGTCCACGTTCATCTCGTGCAGGTGGTTGCCGCCCGCTATCTTCATCAGCCCCCGCATCGAGGCCTGCAGATCCTGGCCCACCAGCAGCCCGGCCCTGTCCGCGGACAGCTCCGACTTGCGGAACCATTCGCGCAGCGCCGTGACGATCGCCATGATCGCGACGTTGCCCAGCGGAATCCAGGCGACCTTCAGCGCGAGGTTGGTGAGGAAGAGCAGGATCGTGCGGTAGACGGAGTGGCCGGAGAGGGCGTGGCCCACCTCGTGGCCGACGACCGCGCGCATCTCCTCCTCGTCGAGCAGCTCGACCAGGCCCGTCGTCACCACGATGATCGGCTCGTCGAGACCGATGCACATCGCGTTCGGCTGCGGGTTCTGCGTGACGTACATCGGGGGGACCTTCTCCAGGTCCAGGATGTAACAGGCGTCCCGCAGCATGGCGTTGAGGTGCGCGAACTGGGCGTCGCTCACTCGCACGGAGTCCGACAGGAACAGCAGTCTGAGGCTGCGCTCGGGCAGCAGCCCGCTCAGCGCCTTGAAGACGGTGTCGAAGCCGGTCAGCTTGCGCAGCGCGACCAGCGCCGAGCGGTCCGCGGGGTGTTCGTAGGCCCGGGAGGAGATCCCGGGGAACCTGCGCCGCTGCCTGCTCGGCACGTTGTCGTTGATGTCTTCGGTCATGGGTGCCCCCTGTCGTTCGAGTCGTCGGCTCGTCCCCCTGACGACATCCACATTAGGCGGTGGGGATACCGTGGCCCGGGGGCCTGTGGATAACTTCGAGGAGACCTGCCATGCCGGACGTCGTCACCGCTCTCGCTGCCGCTTCCGGCCAGGGGCCGGGCGCGCTGCTGCGGATCCTGCTGCTCGGCTCCATGGTCGGAGCGGGCCTGCTGGCCTGGTTCCTGCTGCGCGGATACCGCTCGAACGGTGGCGACGACAACAAGAACGACTGAGTCGGCGTGAGCGTGCCCGGACCGCCCGCATACGATGTGGGCGAAGTCTCCGCCCCGACTCCCGGATAGGTCCTGCCGAAGATGAGCCTCCACAGCACCGCCGCCAACCTGGTCACGCTCGCCGAAGGCGCCGAGCACGGTGGCAACCACGAAAGCCTGCAGCCCTGGATGACGGGCGGCGGCGCGCTGGTCATCCTGCTTCTCCTGCTCTGGGTCACCACCCGCTTCAACCGCGACCGCTGAGTCGGGGCCGAAAGCCGGGCCAGTAGGCTCTGCACGCATGGGAGAGCAGGAAGTGCCTACCGGTCCGGTGAAGCGACGCATCGGTGTGATGGGCGGAACGTTTGACCCGATCCATCACGGACACCTCGTGGCCGCCAGCGAGGTGGCCTCGCAGTTCCATCTGGACGAGGTCGTCTTCGTACCGACAGGGCAGCCGTGGCAGAAGAGCCACAAGCTGGTCTCCCCGGCCGAGGACCGCTATCTGATGACGGTCATCGCCACCGCGTCCAACCCGCAGTTCTCTGTCAGCCGCATCGACATCGACCGCGGCGGGGCGACGTACACCATCGACACCCTGCGGGACCTGCGCGAGCGCAACAGCGACGCGGACCTCTTCTTCATCACCGGCGCCGACGCACTCGGCCAGATCCTCACCTGGCGGGACGCCGAGGAACTGTTCTCGCTGGCCCACTTCATCGGCGTGACCCGGCCCGGCCACGTACTGACGGACGACGGGCTGCCCGAGGGCGGGGTCTCCCTGGTGGAGGTGCCGGCCCTGGCGATCTCCTCGACGGACTGCCGGGCGAGAGTCGCGCAGGGCGACCCCGTCTGGTATCTGGTTCCGGACGGTGTGGTCCGCTACATCGACAAGCGCCAGCTGTATCGCGGCGAGTGAGACCAGCTGAACCGCCTGTACGTCGGCGAGTGAGAGAAGGCCACCGGTGAACGACCGCCAGTACGACCCGTACGCGCCGCAGGTGCAGCTGGTCGGGTACGACGAGTACGGCCGGCCGGTGTACCAGCAGGTCCAGCCGCAGCAGCAGGCGTACGACCCCTACGCGCAGCCCCAGGAACCCCAGCAGCAGGGGTACGGCTACGACCAGACGTACGTCCCGCAGCAGGCGACGTACGACCCGTACGCGCAGCAACAGCCGGAGCAGACCCAGCAGTTCCCCCAACAGGCGCAGCAGACCCAGCAGTTCCCGCAGCAGGGCTACGGGTACGACTACGGCACCGCGCAGCAGCCGCCCGTCCAGGCGCCTCCCGCGCCGGAGCCGGCGCCGCAGCCGCAGGGCGCGCCCGTGCTGCCCCAGCAGCGCCGGGACGAGCACGGCGAGGGTGGCGAACGCGACTACCGCACCGAGCAGTTCTCGTTCATCGAGGAGCCCGACGAGGACTCCGAAGACGTCATCGACTGGCTGAAGTTCACCGAGAGCCGCAGCGAACGCCGCGAGGAGGCCAAGCGGCGGGGCCGCAACCGCGTGGTCGCGCTTGTCGTGGCGCTGGCCCTGGTGGCGGTGGGAGGTGCCGGCTACCTGTGGTTCGCGGGCAAGCTGCCAGGCCTCTCGTCCTCCTCGGACACCAAGAACGGCGGCGCCACCACGGCCGGTCCGCAGAAGCGCGACATGATCGTGGTGCATCTGCACAACACCAAGGCGGGCGGCACCTCCACGGCGCTCCTCGTCAACAACGCGACCACCAAACAGGGCACCACGGTGCTGCTGCCCAACGCGCTCGCCGTCTCCAATGACGACGGCAGCCGCACCACCCTGGGCAAGTCGGTGGACGCGGACGGCTCGCAGGGCACCCGGGATTCGCTCTCCACCCTCCTCGGCGCCAAGATCACCGGGACCTGGCGCCTGGACACCCCGTACCTGGAAAACCTCGTCGACCTCGTCGGAAACATCGACATCAGTACGGATGCGGACGTTCCCGGCGGCAAGGGCGGCGACCCGGTGGTGAAGAAGGGCGACGACCAGACGCTCACCGGCCAGATGGCCGTCGCCTACGCCACCTACCGCGGCCCCGGCGAAGCCGAGACCAAGCAGCTCCAGCGCTTCGGCGCGGTGATGTACGGGGTGCTGCGCAAGATCTCCGACGATCCCAAGGCCGCCACCGTCACCGTCCAGACGCTCGCGCAGATCCTCGACCCGTCGCTGCCCGAGAGCGACCTCGGGGCCTCCCTGGCCAAGCTCGCCGAGCACGCCAAGATCGGCGCCTACAAGACCGCGCTCCTGCCCGTACAGCCCGACGGCACGCTCAGCCAGCAGGCCAGCGACAGCGTGGTCAAGGACGTCCTGGGCGGCCAGCTCGGCGGTGGTTCCGAGCAGGGCTCGGCGGTGCGGGTCGGCGTCAAGAACGCCAGCGGCAACCCCAAGACGGCAGAGGCCGCACGGGTCGCCCTCGTCAACGGCGGCTATGCGTTCGTCGACGCCGGAAACTCCGGCACCGAAGCCGCCTCGCAGGTCCTGTACGCGGACGAGGCGAAGAAGGCGAAGGCCGTCGAGGTCGCCAAGACTCTCGGGCTCCCGGACAGCGCGGTCAAACAGGGCAAGGCGGCCGTCAACGCCGACGTGTCGGTCGTCATCGGAAAGGACTACAAGGCCCCGCAGTGAGGGGCCCGGAGTAATCCTTTCGGGGCTGTCGGCGGTCCGTGAGATCCTGGAAACCGATCCGATTGGATCTGACCGCCGACGAAAGCCTGCTTGTGACCGCCACGGACCGTTCCATCGAGCTCATCACCGCCGCCGCTCAGGCGGCCGCCGACCGGCTCGCGCACGACATCATCGCGTACGACGTCAGCGATGTGCTGTCGATCACCGACGCCTTCCTGCTCGCCTCCGCACCCAACGACCGCCAGGTCAAGTCGATCGTCGACGAGATCGAGGAGCGGCTGAACAAGGAGCTCGGCGCCAAGCCGGTGCGCCGCGAGGGCGACCGCGACGCCCGCTGGATCCTGCTCGACTACGTCGACATCGTCGTGCACGTCCAGCACAGCGAGGAGCGCGTCTTCTACGCCCTGGAGCGGCTGTGGAAGGACTGCCCCGAGCTGCCGCTGCCGGACGACGCCATGAAGACGCGCGGCAAGGCCGCCGAGCACGCCGCGCTGACCGGCGCCGACGAAGCGGACGGTGAGCTGAGCTGAACGGCACCACCAAAGGCGGCCGGGGCCGCCGGATAGTCCTGTGGCGGCACGGCCAGACGGCCTGGAACCTGGAGCGCCGCTTCCAGGGCTCCACGGACATCGCGCTGACCGAGACCGGCATCGGCCAGGCGCACCGCGCCGCGCGCCTGCTGGCCGCGCTGAAGCCGGACGCGATCGTCGCCTCCGACCTTCAGCGGGCCGCCGCCACCGCCGCGGAGCTGGCAGCCGTGACCGGTCTTCCCGTCGAGCACGACTCGGCCCTGCGTGAGACGTACGCGGGCGCCTGGCAGGGGCTCACGCACGAGGAGATCGTTGACCAGTACGGCGAGCAGTACGCGGCGTGGAAGCGCGGCGAGCCCGTGCGCCGCGGCGGCGGCGAGCTGGAGACCGAGGTCGCCGACCGGGCCGCCCCGGTCGTGCTGCGCCATGCCGACAAGCTGCCCGACGGCGGCACCCTCGTCGTCGTCAGCCACGGCGGCACCATCCGCACCACGATCGGCCGTCTGCTCGGCCTGGAGGCGCACCACTGGGAGGGCCTTGGCGGGCTCACCAACTGCTGCTGGTCCGTCCTCGGCGAGGGCGCGCGCGGCTGGCGCCTGCTGGAACACAACGCCGGCACGCTCCCCGAGCCGGTCCTCGGCGACGACGACTAACCGCTGCTCAGGGGCGGTGACGGCCGGATTTCACTTTCCGGCAGGTCACAGGCTAGAGTTCTTCTTGTTCGCAGCGCGGGACCGCCGAAGAAGCGGAAACAAGGCGAACAGCGGGGCTATAGCTCAGTTGGTAGAGCGCCTGCATGGCATGCAGGAGGTCAGGAGTTCAATTCTCCTTAGCTCCACAATCGGATCCCGTCCCCTCGTGGGGGCGGGATCTTCTTGTTGTCCGCCCCCCCCGTGGCCGGTCTCGTACGGCGACAGCACTGACCCCCTTGCGAGGACATGGCAGAATCGGGACGGCCGGAGGGGGACGACGGACCGAACGGGAGGGAGTGCGCGATGCCCGCGAGTCGCGATGAATTCCCGGAACCGCCCGGCGGGCCGCAGGCCGCGTCGCCCGGCGCCCGCCTGAGCTGTCCCTCCTGTGGCTCCTCCCACGTCGCGCAGATGCTCGGCGACAACGGAGGGGTGTCCTACGTGTGCACGGCCTGCGGCCACAGCTGGAGCTGAACATGGGTGCACACAGGCGGAAATGCGACTGGTGCGGCAGCGGTACGCCCATCGTCAGGGACATGGATCCGGTCAACACCGACTACCAGTACTGGTGCGAGGAATGCGCCCGGGCGCTGATCATAAAGGGCGACCCGATCGAGACGTATCGGGAGCTCGAAGGGGAGCCGATCTACGGCCGTCTCCTTGAGGCGCACTGCACGCTCAAGCGGTTCTACTCCTTCGCGACGGCCTGAGCGCCGCCGGAGAGGGGAAGGGCGTCCCGGTCGACTGACGCAGCAGGTACACGTCGGCGGCAGGCGTCACGGGATGGCCGGGGCAGGGGAAGCGGGCAGAGGCGTGCACTACCTTCACGGTCGCTGAAGCGGACGTTACGGTCCTTCTTCGGGCAGAACGGAAACCGATTTGGTGAAGCACCGGGGGGACCGTGTAATGTTCTCGATGTCGCCGCGGGAAACCGGGCGGCGGGAAAACAAGGGGCTATAGCTCAGTTGGTAGAGCGCCTGCATGGCATGCAGGAGGTCAGGAGTTCAATTCTCCTTAGCTCCACAGTAAAGAAGGCGGGCCATCCGAAACCGAAGGACCGACATCAATTAGTGTCACCAGCCAGAACAGT